>NZ_AP018365.1:933000-1244000 GCF_016756395.1 Streptomyces sp. SN-593 | reverse complement strand
GCCCCACGGTCGAGTGGTACCCGGACGGCACCCTCCGCTCGAAGGGTTCGCTGCGGATGGGCCAGGTGGTCGGGGAGTTCAAGGACTGGCACCCCAACGGCGTGCTCGCCGTGAGCCGGGTCTTCGACGAGCGCACCACCCTGCTGGAGCACTACGAGTGGGACCGCCAGGGTCTGCCCACCCTGACGTGGCGCTTCGCCGACCAGGAGGCGGAGCACTCCGCCTGGTAGCGGCCGCCGCCCCCGCGCGGTCGCGCCGACGGGCGGTGCCGGCCGAGCCGGCCGGCACAGCCCGTACCGGGCACCGCGCGCTCAGGGCCGCCGCGGCACCAGCCGCAGCGTCAGGATCTGGAACGGACGCAGGTCCAGCCGTACCCCGGCACCCTGTGCGGCGCAGCTCCCGTCGTCGGCGACCGGACGCTCCAGCAGGTCGGTGACGACCACCGACGCGACGCCGAACGACGGCGTCAGCGTGGCTCGGACCCGCCGGCCGTGCGCCTCGTACAGCCGCACCAGCACGTCGCCGGAACGGTCGTCGGCGAGCTTGACCGAGGTGACGACGACCCCCTCCTGATCGACCGCCACCAGCGGCGCGACCTCCGCCGTGCCCGGCACGGCGCGCTCCGGGAGGTTCAGCCGGTAGCCCTCGCGGATCGCGTCGGGCACCTCGGCGCCGACCACGAACGCGTACCGCAGCCGGTGCCGGCCCTGGTCCTGCTCGGGATCGGGGAAGCGCGCCGAGCGCAGCAGCGACAGCCGCACCGTGGTGGTGGTGCCGCCGTCCGGCCGCACGTCGCGGGTGATGTCGTGGCCGTAGGTCGAGTCGTTGACCAGGGCGGCGCCCCAGCCGGGTTCGCCGACGTGCAGGAAGCGGTGCGCGCACACCTCGAACTTCGCGGCGTCCCAACTGGTGTTGGCGTGCGTGGGGCGCTCCACGTGGCCGAACGGGATCTCCGCGGTGGAGTGCGCGGCCCGGACGTCCAGCGGGAAGGCCGCCTTGAGCAGCTTCTCCCGCTCGTGCCAGTCGACCACGGTGTCGATCTCCACCTGGTGGGCGCCCTCGCGCAGCGTGAGCGCCTGCTCCACCCGGGAGTCGCCGAACGTGCGGACCACCCGCACCCCGCTGCCCGCGCGGTCGGCGCCGTCGGCCGTGCCGTCGAAGGCGGCGACCTCGTCCGCCCCGGCCAGGTCGCGCACGGTGTTGCGGTAGAAGGCGTCGATGTCCCAGGCGTCCCAGCGGTTCGGGAAGTCCTGGTGGAGCTGGAGCAGGTTCGCGGCCGCACCCGGCGGGAGCGCCTCGCGCCCGGCGGCGAGGTCGTACGCCGACGTGATCAGGCCGCGGCCGTCGACCGTGATCCGCACCAGGCCGTTGTCGAGCACGAAGCCGTCGCCGGACGGCACCGGCCGCACCGTGGCGGCGTCGCCCGCGCGCGGGGCCGCGCCCATCGCGGGCACCCCGCCGCGGGCGTGCGGCGCCGCGTTGAACACCACCCGCGGGCCGCCCGCCGCCCCCGCCCCGCCGCCGGCCAGCGCCCGCTGCGCGGTGTCCACCAGCTCCCGCAGCTCCCGCGTCACCTCGGCATACGTCTGCTCGGCCTCCCGGTGCACCCAGGCGATCGACGTGCCCGGCAGGATGTCGTGGAACTGGTGCAGCAGCACCGTCTTCCACAGCCGGTCCAGCGCGTCGTACGGGTAGGCCGCCCCGGTGCGCAGCGCGGCCGTCGCGGACCACAACTCCGCCTCGACCAAGAGGTGTTCGCTGCGGCGGTTGCCCTGCTTCGTGCGGTGCTGGCTGGTCAGGGTGCCGCGGTGGAACTCCAGGTACAGCTCCCCCACCCACACCGGCGGGTCGGGGTACTCCGCGCGCGCCTTAGGGAAGAACTCCGCCGGCCCCTCCACGCTCACCCGCGGCGAGCCCTCCAGGTCCGCCAGCCGGGCGGCCCGCGCCAGCATCTCCCGGGTGGGGCCGCCCCCGCCGTCGCCGTACCCGAACGGCACCAGCGAGCGGTGGGTGCGCGCCTTGTCTTGGAAGTTGCGCTCCGCGTGCGCGACCTCCGCGCCGGTCAGCCCGCTGTTGTAGGAGTCCACCGGCGGGAAGTGGCTGAAGATCCGGCTGCCGTCGATGCCCTCCCACAGGAAGGTGTGGTGCGGGAAGACGTTCGTGGTGTTCCAGGAGATCTTCTGGGTGAGGAACCAGCGCACCCCGGCCAGCTTCATCAGCTGCGGCAGCGCCGCGTTGTAGCCGAAGGTGTCCGGCAGCCACATGTCCTCGGTCTCGACCCCGAACTCCTCCAGGTAGAACCGCTTGCCGTGCACGAACTGCCGTACCAGCGACTCGCCGCCGGTGATGTTGGTGTCCGGCTCCACCCAGAGGCTGCCGGTCGGCAGGAACTGCCCGGTCGTGGCCTTCTCCTGGGCCCGCGCGTACACCTCCGGCCGGTGCTCCTTCAGCCACGCGAGCTGCTGCGCCTGGCTCATCACGAACCGGAACTCCGGGTGGCCGTCCATCAGTTCGGTGACGTTGGCGACGGTGCGGGCCACCTTCCGCACCGTCTCGCGCAGCGGCCACAGCCACGCGGAGTCGATGTGGGCGTGGCCGACCGCGGAGATCCGGTGCGCGCCCCCCGCGGCGGGCGCGGCGAGGGCGGGGGCCAGCGCGCGGCGCGCGGCGGCCGCGGTGCCGCCCACGTCCTGGAGGTCGACCAGGTCGAGCGCGTCCTCGACCGCCCGCAGGATCTGCCAGCGCCGGGTGGACTGTTCGGGCAGCTCCCGCATCAACTCGCCCAGCACGTCAAGGTCTTGGACCAGCTCGAAGACCACCTCGTCGAAGACCGCGAGGTCCAGCCGCCGCAACCGGTACAGGGGTTCGCCGCGCGGTGGACGCCCGCCGGCCACCGAGTCGTCCCCGCCGTCGCCGTCGCCGTCGCCGTCGCCGTTTCCAATTCCGTGCCCGGCCCCGCCGTCCTGGCCGGCGCCTTCCGCCAGCCAGCCCGCCCGGTCGCCCGCCGCGGTCACGCCGAACGTGAGCTGGTCCGGCCCGGTGTGCATCACCACCGGGTTCGCCGCGGCCTCGACGTAGAACACCACCTCCTCGCCGCCCTCGGCCCTCGCCGCGACCGGCAGGTGGGTGTTGCGCGGGTTGAGCGCCTTCACCGCGGTGCCGTCGGCCCGGTAGGCCAGGCCCTCCGTGGAGAAGCCGGGCTCGGTGGTGCCGAAGCCCAGGTCCACGACCGCCTCCACCGGCAGCCCGGCCCACTCCCGCGGCACCCGCCCGCGCAGCCGGAACCAGCTCGTCGACCAGGCCGGCCCCCACCGGTCGCCGAGCCGCGCCGGACCGTAGG
Source organism: Streptomyces sp. SN-593 (assembly GCF_016756395.1). Lineage (NCBI taxonomy): Bacteria > Bacillati > Actinomycetota > Actinomycetes > Kitasatosporales > Streptomycetaceae > Actinacidiphila > Actinacidiphila reveromycinica. Next base: position 1,240,660 of record NZ_AP018365.1, on the reverse strand, counting down.
CGGCGGCCAGGGCGTCGGCGACCGGTACCGGTTCGCCCGGCACGTGCCAGACCTCCACGGCGAGCGGCACCGTACGGGCGTGGACGGCGGGGCGCAGCCGCTGGTTCAGCACGCGGTGCAGCCGTTCCTCGGTGCTGGCGGGATCGCTGTGCATGGATGGGGGCCCTCCGTCTCGGTGGGTGGGTGCCCGGCGGGGCCGGGCGGGGGGATGCGGTGCGGCGGGAGGTCAGCCCTTGAGCGCGCCGCCCAGCGCGAAGCCGCCGCCCAGCCGGCGGGCCAGCACCAGGTAGAGCATCACCACGGGGATCGAGTACAGGATCGAGAACGCCGACAACTGCCCGTACTGCGTGTAGTCGTGCGCGCTGAGGAAGTTGAAGACGCTCACCGAGGCGGGCAGCTTCTCCGGCGTCAGCAGCAGGATGAAGGGCACGAAGAAGTTCCCCCACATGCTGATGAAGGTGAAGATCGTCACGACGATCACGCCGGGCCACATCAGCGGCAGCACGATCCGCCACAGCACCTGCATGGAGTTGGCGCCGTCGATCCGGGCCGCCTCCTCCAGCACCACCGGCACGCCGTCCATGAAGTTCTTCATCAGCCAGATCCCGAACGGCAGCGCCGACGCGGCCAGGAAGAGCGTGGTGGCCGGCATCGAGTCGATCAGGTCGACCTGCACGAACATGCTGTAGACCGGGATCATCACCGCGGTGATCGGCAGTCCGGTGCTGAACAGGACGGTGTAGAGGAAGGGCCGGCGCAGCCGGGAGCGGAACCGGGACAGCGGGTAGGCGGCCAGGATCGAGCACACCACGCAGACCAGGGTGCCGCCGCCGCACAGCAGCAGGCCGTTGAGCATCGGGTGGAACGTCGTGTCGTAGGTGAGCACGTGGCGGAAGTTGGCGGTGGTCGGCGACGGCACCGACAGCTTGAAGGAGGCGTGCGCGTTGAACGACGCCAGCACCATCCACACCAGCGGCACCAGGTACAGCACCGAGAACAGCAGCAGGACCACGTTGATCACGCTGCGCCCGGCCCGTGTCCGGCCCCGGCGCGTACGCGCGGCCGGCACCCGTGTCCGTGCCCGCCCGGCGGCCGCCGCCGCGACGGGAACGCTGTCCGTAGCGGCCATCACCCCTCCTCTTCCATCGGTCGGTGTTCCTCCTCGTCTCCTTCGCGGGTGGCCTCCTTCGTCGGCCGCCCACTGCGGTGACTCGCTCGTCACCCCTCCTCCACTTTCAGCATCCGGATGTACACCACCGAGAACAGCGCCCCCACCACCAGCAGCACCAGCGCGATCGCGGTCCCGTAGCCGATCAGGCTGTTCTGGAACGCCTGCTGGTACATGAAGATCGGCAGCGTCTCGGTCTTGTTGCCGGGACCGCCCCGGGTCATCGTGTAGATCAGGCCGAAGACCGACAGGGTCTGGAGCGTGATCAGCATCAGGTTGGTGAGGATCGAGCGCCGGATCACCGGCAGCGTCACCCGCCACAGCCGCTGCCACGCGCTCGCGCCGTCCACCTCCGCCGCCTCGACCAGCTCGCGCGGCACGTCGCCCAGCGCCGCGGAGTACACCAGCATCGAGAACGCCGTGCCGCGCCACATGTTGGCGATGCACACCGCCAGGATCGGCAGCGTGTAGAGCCAGTTCTGCTGCGGCAGGTGCAGGAAGCGCAGGATCGCGTTGAGCGAGCCCTGCTGGTAGAAGAACGCGTACATCAGGTAGCCGGCCACCACCTCCGGCAGCACCCACGCGGAGATCACCACCGCGCTGGTCAGCGACCGCACCGGCTTCGACGCCTTCTCCATCAGCACCGCCAGCGCCAGCCCCAGCGTGTTCTGCCCGACCACCGCCGAGCCGACCACGAACATCAGGGTCAGCTCGACCGCGTTGGTGAAGTCGGGGTCGCCGAACGCCCGGGAGAAGTTGTGCAGCCCGGTGAAGTGGGTGCCCGAGGAGCCGGTGAGCTGCATGTCGGTGAAGGCGTAGTAGACGCAGTACCCGATCGGCCCGGCGAGGAACACCGCCAGCAGGACCACCGACGGCAGTACCGGCAGGCCGCGCAGCAGCCCGGCCAGCCACGTCGGCAGGGGCGTCCGGTCGGCCCCGCCGCGGGCCCCCTTCCGGCCGGCGGCGGTGGCGGCGGACGAGCTCACTGCGCGCCCTGGACGGTGTGGTCCGCGCCCACCGCGGACCTGACATCGTTATCGAACGTGCTCGCGGCCTTGTCCACCGACGCCTGCCCGGTGGTCACCGACTCCATCGCCTTCTGGATCGCGGACGAGACCTGGGTGTACGCCGGCACGCCGGGCCGGTAGTAGGTGGCGGCCACCAGCCCGCTGAAGAACGCGTTGGTGGGCAGGGCCTTGAGGTACTTCGGGTCGGCGGCCACGTCCTGGCGCACGGGGATGGTCGCGTTGACGTTGTTCCACTGCGCGGAGGCGGTCTCGGTCTCCAGCGACTGGAGGAACTTCCAGGCCAGATCGGCGTTCTTCGCCTTGGCCGGGATCGACCAGGCCCAGCCGCCGGACATGCTGACCTTGCCCTTGCCCTGCCCGTCCTGGGTCGGCATCGCGGCCTCGCCCATCGTGGTCTGCCACTGCGGCCACGGCTTCGGGCCGGTGCGGATCCAGTTGTTGGGCATCCAGGAGCCGTCGATGTCGATCGCGAGCTTGCCCTGCGGGATCATCTCGGTGCCGACCTGCGCGCCGATGTTGACGCCGAGCGCCGTCTGCACCTTCGGCCCGAGGCCCTCGCTGTAGACGGTGTGCAGGAAGTCCAGCGCGTCCTTGAAGCCGGTACTTCCCACCACCCACTTCTTCTGCGCCGCGTCGTACAGCGAACTCCCGCCGGCCGCCGTGCCGTAGAGCAGCATCTCGAAGCCCTGCATGGAGGACTGCTCGCCGCCGGCGGTGCCGGTGTAGAGGTTCATCGGGGTGACACCGGGCACCTTCGCCTTGACCGCGCGGGCGGCGGTGAGCACGTCGGCCCACGTCTTCGGCTGCCACGGCACCGCTATGCCGGCCTTCTCGAAGAGCGTCTTGTTGTACCAGATGCCGCGGGTGTCGGTGTTGTCCGGGACGCCGTAGGTCTTGCCGTCCTCGGCGTACTTCATCGCCGCCTTGGACGCGGCCGCGTACTGGCCCCAGTCCTTCCAGGTCGACAGGTAGCCGTCCAGGGGCTTGAGATAACCGCTGGCGACATCGGAGTTGATGGTGGCGGTGTCCTCGTAGACCAGGTCGGGCGCGGTCACGGGGGAGCGCATCATGAGCTGGATCTTGGTGTAGTAGTCGTTCTCGCTCGCGGTGACGGGCACGAGTTTGACCGTGGTGCCGGGGTTCGCCTTCTCGAACACCTTCACCTGGCCGGCCAGGAAGTCCGGCTGCACCGTGTTGCTGCTGTTGAGCTGCTTCTGGTACACGACCTTGATCGTCTTGCCCGAACCGCCGGAACCGGAACCGCAGCCCGACGCGGTCGCGGCCAGCACTGCGGTGACGACGGCGATGCCGGTGGCGACGGTGAGTCTCGTGCGCACGTTCAACCTCCGGTGGAGTGCCCGGACGCGGCCCGCGACCCTGCGTTGACGGGTGCGGGACGGTGCGGGACGCGGGTGTGCCGCAGGGCGCCAACAGCCGGAAACCCCATGGCCGACAGGGCGGGCGGCGCCCTGGTTGTCGGCGAAGCTAAATCCAATGGATGGAGTAAGTCAACGCTTCTGACATGTAAACTTCCCGCCGTCGGGGGGTGCGGAAGCGCACGCGGGGCGTGCGGCGGAGGGCTTGCCGGGCGGGTCGGGGCGTACGCGGGCGGCGCGTGCACGGGCCCGCGGGGGAGCGCGGCGCACCGGCCCGGCGGCGCCGCGGGGGGTCAAGCGGAATGCCGCGCGAGGTCGTGTGCGCGCCCCGCGTCGGGGCGTGCGGACTCCGGCGCGGACGCGGGGCGCAAGGCGTGACACGGCGAGGAGAGGACGTGACGCGGTGACGCAGGGCGGGACCAATCTGCCCCGGGTGGGGGGCTACAACCAGGCCGTGATCCTGGACGCGATCCGGACGGCGGGGCCGGTCAGCCGGGTGGAACTGGCACCGCTGACCGGACTGACCAGCCAGACCGTCTCCAACGTGGTGCGCCGGCTGCTGGCGGCCGGCCTGATCACGGAGTCGGGGTACGCCCCTTCCAGCGGCGGCAAGCGCCGGACCCTGCTGTCGCCCCGCGCCGACGGCGCCTTCGCGGTCGGGGTGCAACTCGATCCGGACGGCGCGGTGGTCGTCGTGGTGGACCTGGCCGGGGAGGTGCTGGCCTCGCGCCGGGTCAGGCTGGTCGATCCCGGCGAGCCGGCAGACGTGGTGGCCCGGGTCGCCGCCGCGGCACGGCGCCTCACCGCCAGGACCCGGGTGGACCCGGCCCGGCTGCTGGGCACCGGCATCGCCACGCCCGGCCCGATCGACGGCACCGCCGGCGACGTGGTGCTCCCGCCGAACTTCCCCGGGTGGGGCCGGGTGCCGCTGCTGGAGATGTTCGGAGCGGCCACCGGGATGCCGGTCGCCATGGACAACGACGCGACGGCCGCCGCCATCGGCGAGCGCTGGATCGGCGGGCGGGCCCGGGCCGGCAGCTTCCTCTTCCTCTACCTCGGCACCGGCATCGGTGCCGGCATCGTGCTCAACAACACGGTGCTGCACGGCGATTCGGGCAACGCGGGCGAGTTCGGACACATGGCCGTCGAGCCCGGGGACCGGATCTGCCACTGCGGCGGCAACAACTGCCTCGGCCCGTACGTCAGCCCCTCCGCGGTGCTGTCCGACCTGCTGGTCCGGCACGGCCGCGGTGCCGCCGAGCGGATCGGCCTGGCCTGCGCCGAGGACTCCGTGCACGCCGACTGGAAGCTGCTGTGCCGGGCCGCCCGCCGCGGCGACCCGGCGGCCCGCGACGTCGTCCGCGCCGCCGCGGCCCGTATCGGCCAGGCCGCGCGCGGCGCCGTCGCCCTCCTCGACGTCGAGCGGGTGGTGCTGGGCGGGGAGGCACTGCGCGGCATCGAGGCGATCATGTGCGAGGAGGTCGCGTCCGCCGTCAACACGACCTCGGTGACCCGGGCGATACGGCCCGTCGCCGTCGAGCGCAGCGTGATCGGCGACGCGGTGGGCGCGGTGGGTGCGGCGTCCCTGGTGCTGCACGGCACGTACGCACCGGGCTGGCGGATGCTGACACAGCCGTCCCCGTCCCCGTCCCCGACCCCGCCGGCCTGAGCGGGGCCGGGCCCCCCGGGTGCGGCGGCATCTCTCGGTAGGGTCGGGGCGGTCAGGTGCGGACGAGGGAGGGGCGGGAACGGCGGTGCTGATCGACACGGTCGCCTGGGTGCGGATCGAGGACGGCCGGATCCTGTGCGCACGGCCGCGCGGGAAGGGCGTCTTCTACATCCCCGGGGGCAAGCGCGAGGGCGCCGAGACCGACCTCCAGACCCTGGTGCGGGAGATCCGGGAGGAGCTGACGGTCCGGATCGACCCGGGGACCGCGGCCCACGCGGGGACCTACGAGGCCGGGGGCCCCGGTCTGCCCGACGGCGCCCTGGTGCGGATGGCCTGCTACACCGCCTCCTACGAGGGCCGGTTGGCGCCGAGCAGCGAGATCGAGGAGGTGGCGTGGTTCTCGTACGCGGACCGCGAACGCGTACCGCCGGTCGACCAGTTGCTCTTCGACGACCTCAACTCCCGCGGTGAGCTGCCCTGATCCGGGCGCCGGAGACCCTTCCGCGTGGCCGTCCCGAAGCGGAGGCCGGAGAACAGGCCGAGAAGCCTGTTCCCGATCTCCCAACAAGGCCGAAAACCGGATGCGTATTTTTCCCCGTATACCAGGCAGCGTGCCCGTTCGGCCTCAGAGTGGGTGGTGACGCGGCGATGTCGCCGCGTCACCACCAGCTCTCAGAGGGGGTAGCGGATGTTCCGCTCGCCAGTCCTGTCCGAGCCGCCCGGACCGCCCCGGTCCCGTGTCGCGTTCATGTCCGTCTTCCGGTCCGCGGGCCGCCTCATGGCCGTACTCACCGCGCTGCTCGTGCTGCCCGCCATGCTGGTCCTGCCGCAGTCCGCGTCCGCCTCGGAGGCCGGACACAGCGGGTCGGCGATCGCCGTCAAGGTCCACGTGGCGCGCGATGCGGCATCCGGGGCGTCCCCGCGCACCTGCTACGCCGTGTCGGGCCACTTCATCAGCCGCTACAACCAGAACCCAGGGGGCTGGGGCTGCGCCGTCACCCCTGAGTACGCCTACCTCGACGGCACCTACCAGGAATTCGCCAACGGCGAGATGGACTGGTCGCCCAGCCAGGGCGGGAACATGGTCGTCTCCGGTCTGAGGTACCCCGGCGGCATCTACTTCCAGTTCGGGCCGTCGGATCCGTTCAACTACGACGCCTGGCTGGTGAGGATCAGCCAGGAGGGAGGCGGCACCTTCCAGCCCGAGTGCAGCAGCGGGAGCAACGACGGGCAGGGCAACTACTGTGACCGCTCGAACGGGGCGGTTCACCTGGGAACCACGAGCACCGGGCACTGGCAGATCATCACCGAGGGCTGCGACGTCAGTTGGACCGGGAGCCACACCTGCCGCCAGAGCTGGACCATCCCGGTGGACATCTGGTACTGACGGGCCGCCTGGAACCCGTGAGCAGCCCGCCCGACACCGGCGGCCCGTAAGCCCTCCACCGCTACGACCGGCTCGTGGTCATCGCCGGGAACGGCGACGACAGCGACCACGACGCCAACGCCGCCATCGAATTCAGCCGGCACACGCCGAAGGAGACGGCCGGCACCCGATCCCCACGTCCCCACCGCGCGGTCGGCGTCCGCGATGTCGGAGGTGCGGGAGGCGGTCCACCGCTTGAGCCGGCGCCGGCGCTCGCGGCCCCGCCTCCCGCGCCCCCGTCCGCGCCTGCGGGGGTCGCCCGCGCAGGCGCGGAGGTTGCCGGCGGGGCGCTCACACGGACGGCAGCCTGCGCGGTTCGAGGCGCTCCTCCACCGCGTCCTGGCCCTCGCGCCGGACCACGTACGCGCCCTTGCCCGGGACTTCGGTGACCGCCTCCACCAGAGTCTCCCCGCGGTAGACCAGGCCGACGCCGTCGTCCGTGCAGTGGGACGTCGGGAGGGTGCCGTCCGCCACGAGCCGGTGGATGAGCGGCCGCCGGCCCGCATCCGAGTCGTAGTGCACGCCGTTGCCGTAGGGCAGCAGCCCCAGCGCGTCCGTGACCGGGCGCAGCCGCCGCCCGAACGAGTCCGTCGCGCCGCCCCGGAACCAGCAGATCGAGCCGGCGCTGACCCCGCTGAGCACCACCCCGGCCCGCCACGCGCGGCGCATCACGCGATCCACGCCGTGCGCCCGCCACACCGCGAGCAGGTTGACCACCGAACCGCCCATGACCCACACCACGTCCTGCTCCAGGACGGTGCCCTCGACGTCCTCCAGGTTCGGCATGGGGAACAGGTGCAGGGGCGTCAGGTCGAAGCCCGCCACCCGGGCGGCCTCGGCCATCCGCGCCGTGAAGTGCTCGGCGTCGCCGATGGCGGTGCCCACGTACATGATCCGGGGGCGTCTTCCGTGCGCCCCGGACAGCTCCACCGCGTGGTGCACCAGGGCGTCGAACTCCACCCGGGTGCGCCCTCCGGCGCGGTGCCCCCCGGAGGTGGCGAGAACGGTCGGTTCCGCTGCTGTCATGCCGCCGATCGTACCGAGGGCGCCGGGAGCCGCCCGGTCCGCCGCCTCGCTAGTGTGGCTGGCCATGACCGAGAGCGAGAGCGCGACCGAGAGCGGGACCCGGGCCGGGAGCGGGACCGGGATCACCGCGGACCTTGTCCGCGACCTGCTGCGGGAGCAGCATCCGGACCTCGCGGGGCTGCCGCTCCGCGAGGTGGCGGGCGGCTGGGGCAACCAGATGTGGCGTCTCGGCGACGAGTTGGCCGTGCGCATGCAGCGCATGGACCGCACCCCCGGGCCCCAGCTCAAGGAGCGGCGCTGGCTGCCCGTACTCGCCCCGCGCCTGCCGCTCCCGGTGCCGACTCCGGTCCGCTCCGGCGAGCCGTCCGCACGCTTCCCCAAGCACTGGACCGTGATGACCTGGGTCCCGGGCGAGCCGCTGGACCACGGCGTGATCAGCCGCGGCGCCCACGCGGCCGACACCCTGGCCAGCTTCCTCCGGGCGCTCCACGTGGAGGCGCCCGTGGAGGCGCCGGTCGGCACGGACCGCGGTGCCCACCCCCGGGACTGCGCGGACGGCTTCGAGGACTTCTTCCGGGCCGTCGCCCCGGACGACCTCGCCGCGGACGTCCGGGCCGTCTGGGACGACGCCGTCGCGGCGCCCGCGTGGCGGGGCCCGCCGGTGTGGGTGCACGGCGACCTCCACCCCGCGAACGTCGTCGTCGCGGACGGAACGCTCTCGGGCGTCGTCGACTTCGGTGACGTCTTCGCGGGCGACCCGGCGTGGGACCTCGCCGCCGCATGGGTGCTGCTGCCCGCGGGCACCGCCGCCCGCTTCTTCGACGCCTACGCCCGAGCGGACGAGGCGGCGGTACGGCGCGCCCGCGGGCTGGCCGCGATGAAGAGCCTGTTCCTGATGCTCATGGGCCGCAACGGCGACCAGGGCCTTCCCGGCGGCAAGCCCCACTGGGGGCCCCTGGGCCGGGCGGCGCTCGATCGGGTCCTGGCGGGTTGACGGTTGGCGGGTTGGCGGGTTGGCGGGTTGGCGGGTTGGCGGGTTGGCGGGTTGACGGAACGACGGGCGCGTGACGCGCGCTTCCCCGGGCCTGGCCGCGGCCGCCCAGACATCCGACCACTGATGGGCAAGAGGAGGCAGGACGAGGTTCCTGCGACGGGAGCGCACGTGGGGGCGCGTGTGGCACCGGTGCGGAGTGCGATGCAGCGGACCGTACGGCCCCGGCCCGGGTCCCGACCCGGGCCCGATCCGGGTCCCGATCCGGGACGGACCCGCGTCCCGACCCGGGCCCGGCCGTGGCCGCCCCGCACCACCCGCGCTCGACCTCCCGCAGTGATCCGACCATCCGCCCGGGTTATTGACGTGCCGTCACCCGCTGGCTAGCTTCCGAGCAGAGCCCTTCCCCCCAAGCGGCGTGCTCCCGCACGCCTGACCACGGCTCAGGAGCCCCCCATGCGTGCAATGAGACCCCTGCGCATCGTCGTCCTCGCGGCGGCCCTGACAACGATGTCAGCCACCGTCGCCCAAGGTGCGGCGCCGCCGGCCGACGCGGCCGCGTCCGCCGCCGCGGCGCCTTCCGCGACCGCGGCCACCACGATCTGCAACTCCTACTGCGACGCCCGGGACCCCGCGCTGAGCACGCAGGACCGGCAGCCGGTGAGCGCCACGGTCAACTCCCGTTCAATCGTGCTGCACTTCGACGACAACGACGCGATGGCGTGGGCGTCGATCGGCAACGGCGGCGCGGGCGACGAGGTGTGGCTGGACCGGTCGATGGACGGCGGCCGCACCTGGAGCGCCGGCAGCAAGCTCGGCGACACCAAGGTGCCGTCCGGCTCCGGCGGTTGGCGCACCCTGATGTACAACGTCGACGACTGGAACAACGAGGGCGTCGGCGCGGTGCGCGCCTGCGGAGAGGCGTCCGGGTCGACCGCCATCGCGTGCACCTCGTGGGCGCGCACCACCTGGAACGCCTGGTCCCGGGGCACCGCCGCGGCGACCGCGCTGATGATGTCCTACGACCGCGGCACCAAGCTGTTCGGCGGCAACGGCTGGTGGACCAGTGCCAACGCGCTGACCGCGATCATCGACGACGCGCGGATCAGCGGCATGCCGAGCTACAAGTACGCGATCAGCGAGACCTACAACGCGAACATCAACGCGCAGGACGGCAACTTCACCAACAGCTACCTGGACGACACCGGTTGGTGGGGCCTGGCGTGGGTGGACGCGTACGACGCGACCGGGGACAGCCGCTACCTGGCCACCGCGCGGGCCGACGCCGACCACATGGCCGACAACTGGAACACCGTCTGCGGCGGCGGGGTGCGGTGGAACACCGGCGGCGAGTACAAGAACGCCATCACCAACGAGCTGTACCTGTACCTCGACGCCGCGCTGCACAACCGGATCAGCGGGGACACCACCTACCTCGGCCGGGCGAACACCGAGTGGTCGTGGTTCCAGAACAGCGGCATGATCAACGGCGACCACATGATCAACGACGGGCTCTCCGACGCCTGCGTCAACAACGGGCAGACCACCTGGACGTACAACCAGGGCGTGGTGCTCGGCGGGCTGACCGAGCTGTACAAGGCGACCGGCAACTCCGGCCTGCTGGACACCGCGCGCACCCTCGCCAACGCCTCGACGGTCAAGCTCCAGACGGCCGGCGTGCTGCGTGAGCCGGGCGAGGGCGACAGCTGCACCGGTGACGGCCCGAGCTTCAAGGGCGCCTACGTGCGCGGGCTGGGCAAGCTCAACACCCAGTTGTCCGACCACCCGTACGCCGCGGACCTGACCGCGTGGGCGAACTCGGCGTACGCCCACGACCGCAACTCCCTCGACCAGTACGGCCCGCACTGGGCCGGCGGCACCGGCAGCAGTGACTACGGCTGCCAGCAGAGCGTGCTCGACCTGCTCAACGCGGCCGGGTGACACGGCCGTTCGTACCTCGCACCACCCCTTCCTCCCCCCACTTCCCGTGAGACGCGTGAACCCGAGAAGGAGCGTGGCACGACGATGAGACGATCCCCCTTACTGTTCGCCCTGGCGTTGGCCGCCGCCGTGGGCGTCGGCGCGGGCACCGCGCTGCCGGCGGCCGCTGCCGCCGGCCGCCACGCCGTCGCCGTACAGGCCGCCCCGGCCGCGGGTGCGTCGAGCCTGCGGGTGATGCCGCTGGGCGACTCGATCACCTGGGGCGTCGGCAGCAGCACCGGCGACAGCTACCGGTCCGCGCTGGCCGCCGAGCTGACCGGCGAGGGCCACACGTTGGACTTCGTCGGCAGCGGCCGGGACGGCACGATGTCCGACCCGGACAACGAGGGCCACTCCGGCTGGCGGATCGACCAGATCGCCGGCATCGCCGACGGCGTGCTCGACCGCTACCGGCCCAACGTCGTCACCCTGGAGATCGGCACCAACGACCTCAACCAGAACTACCAGGTCGCCACCGCCACCGACCGGCTGCACGCGCTGATCGACCAGATCACCACGGACCGGCCGGGCGTGACGGTGCTGGTCGGCTCGCTGATCGTGTCGACCAACCCGGTGGAGGAGCCCAACCGGCCGGCGTTCAACGCCGCCGTGCCCGGCATCGTGCAGGCCGAGCAGGCCGCGGGCCGGCACGTGGGGTTCGTCGACATGAGCGCCCTGACGGCAGCCGACCTGTCCGACCAGTTGCACCCCAACGACGGCGGCTACCAGAAGATGGCCGACGCCTTCGACGCCGGCGTCCGGTCGGCCGACGCGGCCGGCTGGATCGCACCGCCGGTGCCCAACGGCGGTGCGGTGCGGTCGGGCATCGCCGGCAAGTGCCTCGACGACAACGGCGACAATCCCGCCAACGGCACTGCCGTGCAGTTGTGGTCCTGCAACAGCAGTGACGCCCAGTGGTGGCAGTTGCGGACCGACGGCACGCTGCGGGCCGTCGGCAAGTGCCTGGACGCGACCGGCAACGGCACCGGCGACGGCACCAAGGTGCAGCTCTGGGACTGCAACGGCGGCGCCAACCAGGTGTGGCAGCCGTACAACGGCGGCTACCGCAACCCGGTGTCCGGCCGCTGTCTCGACGACCCCAACTCCTCGACGACGGACGGCACCCAGCTCCAACTGTGGGACTGCAACGGCACGAACGCCCAGAAGTGGACGACTCTCGGGGTCATCTGACGTCCACTCATCTCTTGGCGCGCCCGCCCACGGCACGACGGCGGCGCGGGCCGGCCACGGGGCACCCTCCCGTGGCCGGCCCGCGCCGCTCGGCGTTCGCGCAGGCCGGGCGCGTCAGACCCGGTCGGCCACGATCATCAGGTACTGGAAGCTGCCGTTCCGGTACGCCGTCAGAAACGGTTCTTCGACCCCCGTGACGAGATGCTCCGCCTGCCGGCGCAGCTCCCAGTACGGGATCGCGGTCGCGGTGAGGTCCTCGACGTGCACCGGGACCAGCCGGTTGGCCGCCATCGCCCGGAAGTACGCCGAGCGCGGGTGGATGTCGCAGATGTAGTGGGCGTTGATCAGGGACACCTCGCGGGAGGCCCGGCCGTAGGTGTCGTTGTAGCAGCCGGTGATCGTGACGTAGCGGCCGCCGCGGCGCAGCAGCCGGGCGTGCTCGGCGAAGAGCAGGTCCAACTCCACGTACATCGTGGACTCGTTGTTCCAGGAGGCGGCGTACCCGCCGGTGCGGAAGCCGGTGTCGAGCATGTTGCGGTGGTGGTAGCGGACCTTGCCGTCGATGCCGCGCGCCCGGGCCTGCTCGTTGGCGAAGTCCGCCTGCTTGGTGGAGAGCGTCACGCCGTCGGCGGAGCAGCCGTAGCGCAGGTGCGCCACCACGCTGCCGCCGCCGCGTCCGCACCCGGCGTCGAAGACGCGGTCGGCGGGGGTGAGCGGTCCGAGGCGGGAGGCGAGCAACTCGGCCTGCGCGTGCTCCAGCCGGTGCAGTTCGGCGGTGATCCGCTCGCGCCGCAGGGCCGGGTCCGGCTCGTCGAGCACGGACCGGTCGGCCTCGCCGATGCCGTAGTGGTGGTGGTAGAGGTCGTCGATCTTGCCGAGTTCGAGGTTGACCGGGTTCTCCTCAGCGTTCCAGTAGTCCGCGACGCGGGTCTGGTACGTGGACTGGGCCGGCACCGGTGCGGTGGTGGTGCCGCGGTGGGTCGTGGTCAACACTGACTCCTTCTGTACAGGGTGCTGGTGGTGGTGCGGGTGGAGCGATGTGCGCCTACCAGTAGTTCGGCAGGTGGTAGCGGTGGGTGTTGGTCGCGTGCCACTCGTGGTTGCCGGCCACCCAGTCCGACAGCCCGCGCGCGTAACGGCCGACGAGGGGCGAGGTCGCCGACAGCGCGGCGGCCTCCTCCTCGAAGGACGCCATGATCTGGTTGTGGATCTCGACACTGCGCAGGTACGCGGTCTTCAGGCCGCAGCGCTCGTTGGCGGCCACCACCTGCGGCAGGTTGAGGTGGGTCGGATCGGTCTCCAACTCCTTGGTGAAGGAGTAGAGGTCGTTGACGAGCGTCGTCGCGTTGGAGGCGAGCGCGGTGATCCGCTGGACCTCCGGACGGGAGTAGAGCGGTTCGGGCAGTTCGTAGCCGTCCACCGCGTCCACGATCGACAGGCAGGGGCGGAAGTTGTTGAACTGCCGCATGACCAGGTACTCCCACACCTTGGGCATGTGGCCGGTCTCGGCCCAGGCGGCTTCGGCGAGGTAGCCCAGGTGCAGGCGGGCGATGTCGTGGACGAAGCGGGTGGTCTGGCTGGGTGTGGCGAACCCGGCGTAGTCCTTCATCGCCCAGTGGTAGGACCGCAGCGGCCCGTCGGCCTGCATGCCCTGCCGCCAGTCCTCCTCCGACCCCGCTGTGCCGTGGTAGGGGTCGATCGCCGACTGGGCCATGATCAGCGGGCCGCCGAGGCCGCGGTGCGAGCCGCCGCGGTCCTCTTCCTCCTCGCAGTAGCAGTCGTCGACGAGGTTCTCGGCCAGCAGGAGTTCGCCGGCGGCGGTGAGCCGGTCCAGGTCCGCCGCGCCGGGGTGCTGGAGCACCACGGCCCGGCCGAACTGGAAGCCGGCGAAGTCCCCGGTCCACGCGGTGGGGAACAGGTCGAGGCCGCGTGCCCACGCCTCCAGCCGGCGGTCGACCTCGGCGACCTTCTCCGGGTCTGGGGGCGTGACAGCCCGGTACGTCAGCCCCGGGATCGCGCCGGTGCGGCGGGCGGCCACCGACCGCGGGAGGCTCGGCGGGCCGGGCAGCGGCAGGCGGGCCGGGCGGGCCGGGGGGCGGGTGCCGGGGGACGTGCGCGCCGGGTGCTCCACCCGGTCCTCGGCGGCGGTCACTCGACCCGGCCGAGCTGGACGTTCTCCAGGATGCCGACGGCGTCCGGCACCAGGATCGCCATCGAGTAGTAGGCCGTGACGAGGTAGCTGATGACCGCGGCCTGGTTGACGCCCATGAAGCGGACGTTCAGGCCCGGCTGGTACTCCTCGGGGATGCCCGTGGCGTGCAGGCCGACGACGCCCTGGTCGTCCTCGCCGGTGCGCAGCGCGATGATGCTGCTGGTGTGCTGGGCGCTGACCGGGATCTTGCCGCACGGGAAGATCGGCACGCCGCGCCAGGCCGGCACCTGGTGGCCGCCGACGTCGGCGGAGCCGGGCAGCAGGCCGCGCTTGTTGCACTGCCGGAAGAAGGCGGCGATGGCCTTGGGGTGGGCGATGAACAGCCGGGTCTTGCGGCGCATCGCGAGCAGGTCGTCCAGGTCGTCGGGCGTCGGCGGGCCCGAGTAGGTGCTGATCCGCTGGCCGTAGTCGGTGTTGTGCAGCAGTCCGAACTCGCGGTTGTTGACCAGTTCCCATTCCTGGCGCTCGCGGATCGCCTCGATGGTCAGCCGCAGTTGCTGCTGGGTCTGGTCCATCGGGTCGTTGTAGAGGTCGGAGACCCTGCTGTGCACCTTCAGCACGGTCTGGGTCAGCGACAACTCGTATTCGCGCGGCCGGAGTTCGTAGTCCACGAAGCCGCTGGACAGGGTCGGCTCGCCGGTGTGGCCGGCCTGCATCGGGATGTCCGCCTCGCCGCGGCGGTTGGCGGGCAGCTTCTGCCGCTCGGCGTAGGCCGCCAGGTGCGCGGCCAACGACGCCTCGCGGGCGGTGAGTTCCCGGAGGCTCTGCCAGGGCAGTGCCAGCAGCACGCCGGCGGTGTCGGCGCGCACCGAGGTGGTCCAGCGCGGTTCGGCCTGGCCGACGGCCTCGTCGCCCACCTGGTCCCCGTCGGTGAGGACCCCGACGACGCCCTCCTCGCCGTACAGGCCCTCGGCGTAGCGGGTGAGCCGGCCGTGGACGACCAGGTAGGTGTCCGTGATCGGCTGACCCGCCTCGCACAGCACCTCGCCCGGCCGTACCTCCCGGGGCCGGAAGCGGGAGGCCAGCTCGGCGAGCACGCCGGTGTCGGAGTAGCCGTGCAGCGGCGGCAGTTCGGTGAGGGTCTCGGGGACGACCCGGATGTCGTCGGCGCCGTTGTGCTCGAACGCCACCCGGCCGCGGCCGACCCGCAGGTGCAGGCGCCGGTTGACGCGGTAGGTGCCGCCCTTGATGTCCAGCCAGGGCAGCATCCTGATCAGCCAGCGGGAGCTGATGCCCTGCATCTGCGGTTCGGACTTGGTGGTGGTCGCGAGCTGCCGCGCCGCCCGGGTGCTGAGACTGGTGAGCTGTGCGCCGCTCGCCGGATCGGCGGCGGGGTCGTCGGTGGTGGCGCCGGTGGTGTGTCCCGGTTCGGGCACGTTTTCTCCCGTAAGACGAGCTGGACAGGCAGCGTGAGAGGACCTGGAGTCAGGTGAACGGGCTTGCTGGACAACGGAGTCGGCGGACATCGACGGTTCGCGCGGCGGAGTCCGCCGGCGGTTGCGCGCAGGGACCAGCCAAGCAGCGGGGGGCGCGCGGCGGTATAGCGGGCAGGGGGCGCCTTCGCGCCCCCGGTGGTGCAAACCTGCCGGGTGAGGCGGAAGAGGGGAGTGCGCGCGGGCGCGTGCCGCCGACGCACCTCGCGCGCCGGCGCGGGGGAGCGTCACCCCGGCGTGCGGGTCGTGGCCGCGCGCCGGGGGACGGCGCGGGCAGGCCCCCGGGCGGTGGTCTCCCGGGGGCCTGCTGGTGGGGGTCGGCGGCGTGGCCGTGGGGACGGGACGGGCCCGCGCGTGACTGGTCCGTGCGTACGGCGGACGGGGCCCGTGCGTTACGGGGGGACGGCGCGTACGGGGGGCCGCGTGCACGGGCACGGGTCCGCGTACGGGGACGCGTGGACGTGGAGACGCGGACGGGGCCGCGGGCGTGCGGACGGGGACGGGCCTCGCGCGGACGCGCCCGTGCTCACCCGCTCCTGCTCAACGTCAGTGCCTCACGCGGTGGCGCCGGCGGGGCGTGTCCTCGCGGAGTGGAACGCACCGCCCGGGCCGAAGACCAGCCGGGCGAAGTTGGCGCCGATGCGGCGGTGCGCCTCGGGGGAGGGGTGCACCTCGTCGGGCAGCGGCAGTTCGGCGTAGTCCGCCTCGCCGTACAGCTCGCGGCCGTCCAGGTAGTGCAGGTGCGGGTCGTCCGCCGCGCGCCGCTCCACGATCCGGGCGAGCTCGGCACGGATCACGTTCAGCGTCAGGCGTCCGGCGGCGCGCTCCGCCGGGTCGCCGGTGGCCTTGAACCGCAGGACGCCGCCGCCGAAGTCCGGGGCCAGCGGCCCCGGTGTGTCCTCCTGCACCGGGCACAGGATCGAGGACACCACCAGCAGCGGCGTGTCCGGGTGCCCCTCGCGGACGGTGTCGAGGAAGCCGTGCACCGCGGAGCCGAAGGCCCGCAGCCGCATCAGGTCCGCGTTCACGATGTTGATGCCCAGCTTGACGCTGATCAGGTCCGCGGGGATGTCGCGCATCGCGCGGGCGGTGAACGGGTCGAGCAGGGCGCCGCCGCCGAACCCCAGGTTGACCAGCTCGACGTCGCCGCGCGCGGCCGCCAGCGCCGGCCAGATGCCGGTCGGGTGGGTCGCGTTGGAGCCGTGGCTGATCGAACTGCCGTGGTGCAGCCACACCTTGCGGGTCCCGTCGGCGGCCGGCCCGACCGGCGCGTTCGTGCGCAGCGCGACCAGTTCGGCGCCCTCGTTGTGCGGGAGCCAGATCTCGACGCGCTTGTCGTGGCCGGGCAGACCCGCGAACCGGGCGGTGCCGGCGGGCCCCTCCGTCAACTCCACCGCCTGCGTGGCCATGTCGATGGTGCGCAGCCGTCCGCCGGGCACGGTGGCCTGGCCGGCGAGGCGCCCGTCGACCAGCAGGTCGTACACCCCGTCCGGGGGCGGTGGGGCGCCGACGTAGACGCGCTTGGTGGGGAGGGTGTCCAGCTCGACCGCCGTCGCCCGGGTGCGGAAGACCAGCCGTACGCCGGACGGCTGCGCCTCGGCCATGACCAGTTGCCCGTCGGGGAACTGCCGGCGCGCGGCGGCGGGCAGCCGGTGCGGCAGCAGGCCGTGCGCGGTGTGCTCCACCTCGACGGCGCCGCGCAGCATGGCGGCGGTCAGGGGGGTGGTGGTCCAGTCGTGCTCGGTGCTCATCGTCCCTGCCTGTCGGTCTGGTGGTCGAGGGGTGCGCGGTCGCGCAGGAGGAGGTCGAGCGAGTCGAGCAACCACGCCCACGACTCCTCGGCGGCGACCGGGGTGTGGCTGAACGCCCCGCTCAGCTCCAGGTCCACGTAGCCGTGGAATGCGCTGCCCAGCATCCGCACGGCGTGCGTCTGGTCCGGCTCCGCCAGGTGGTACCCGCGCAGGATCGCCCGGGTCATCTGCGCGTGCCGCACGCCCGCGCTGCCCGCCGCCGTCTCCGGGTCCAACCGCAGCCGCGCCGCCTCGTACCGGCCCGGGTGCTCCCGCGCGTAGCCCCGGTACGCCTCCGCGAACGCCGCGAGCGCGTCCTTGCCGGCCCTCCCCGCCACCGCCGCGCCCGCCCGGTCCGCCATCTCCTCCAACGCCAGCAGCGCGATCCGCACCTTCAGGTCCTGCGAACTGCGCACATGCGAGTAGAGGCTCGCGACCTTCACGTCGAAGTGCCGCGCGAGCGCCGAGACGGTCACCTGGGCGAAGCCGACCTCGTCGGCGAGTTCGGCTCCCGCCCGGGTCAGCCGCTCCGGGGTCAGCCCCGCTCGAACCATGACCTTCCTCCTTCTTGCCTAGATCCATCCTGCATCTACCTAATGCATTTAGGCAAATGCCTAGGCCCGCGCAGGCCGACGGTGGCAGCGGCTGGCGGCTGGCGGCTGGCGGCTGGCGGCTGGCGGGTGGCGGCTGGCGGGTGCGTGGCAAGGGGCCTGGCGGGTTCGGTGGCGCCCGCACTTGGGCGACGGGTCGTTCCGGGCAGGTTCCCGCGCGCGTTCGACGCCTGGACGTTGCGGCTCAAGGGGGCCGGGCACTCCATGATCACGGACCGGGCCGGGCCGGACCGGGTGCTGCACCTGTCGGCGGTGATCTCCTGGGAGGGATGCGCCCGACCTCGAACAACCTCAACCGCGACCGCTGGGACCAGGCCGGCGCGCTGGTGCGCCTGCGGTGGTAGGCCGAGGCCGTGGACAAGCTGGAGACCATCCGGCAGGCGGCCCCGCAGTGGCTGCCGCGTCAGCGGTACGCAGGGGACGTCCTCGGCCGGGTGATCGCCCGGCACCGCACACCGACGCCGTGGATGCGGGTGTCGGCGGACGCGGTGGCCTGCCGCTGTAGGTGTGCTGCGACCGTGGATGGGTTGCGCCTCACGGCGCGACGACGGATGGCCGACGGCCGTCTACGACGCGGCGCGCTCGGCCGCCACCGGATAGTTGAGCAGCGCGAACCGGGCCAGGGAGCGGACCTGGTCGAAGGTCTCGATGCCGTCGATGTCCTCCAGGCCGAACCACGCGGCGCCCTGGACCTCTTCGAGCTGCGCCTCCACGGCTTGCTCGCGGGTGCCCGGCAGCCGCCGCACGTAGAAGAACTGGACCAGCGCCGGGGTCGGAAACCCCTCGCGCTCCACGTCCACGTAGAACGGCACGGGCTCAGGGGTGGCGTGGTGGTCGGCCGGATGGACGGCGGGCTGACTGGAGATCGCCTCCACCAGCAGCCCCGTCTCCTCCTTGAACTCCCGCACCGCCGTCTCGGCGAACGACTCCCCGGGTTCGAGGTGCCCCCCTGGTGGAACCCACTTGTCGAACCGGTTGTGGTGCACCAGCAACACCTTGCCGCGCTCGACGAGATAGCCGGAGCAGCAGTACACCAGACCGAGTTCACGCGTGGTCCGGCCGTCATGGATCAACATCGAGCGAGGCACGCCGCCCACGATAATCCACCCACCCACCCGCCCCCCAACTCCCCGACCCTGCACCGGACTTCCGGTGTGCCGTGCGCCGGCGACCCGGCGGGGGTGTCAGAAGGCGTCGGCGGGCCAGTGGAAGGCGGTGGGGGCGGTGACGGTGGCGTGGACCTCGGCGGGCGGGGCGAGGAGGGGGCGGGCCATGCCGTGGTGGGTGGGGGAGGGGGCCGGGTCGGCGAGGAGGTGGGGGAGGGCGGCGACGACGGCGGGGTCGGCGGGGAGCCGAACCGTCGCGGTCGCGGTGCCCGCGGCGCGGGCGCGCACCGCCGCAGCCGACAGCAGGGCGCCGGCCGCGGCCTCCTCGTGGCCCGGGGCCAGCGCGATCTCCACGACCTCGAAGGCGCCGGGCGCGGGGCGGCGCAGGACGACGAAACCCGTCGCGGGACTGCCGGCACCGCCGGTGGTCGCCACCAGGATCCGGGTCGGCGGCGCGTACCAGACGGGGACGCGGTGCGCCCAGTCGTCCGCGCTGCGCACGGTCGTCAGGGGGCGGCCCGCGTCGTAGGCGGTGCGCAGGGCGCGCAGGACCGGGAGGTCGCCGGCGGTCGCGGGGCGTACGGCCGCGGCACCGGGGTGCGGGGTCCGGCCGGCGGGCCGGCCCGACCAGCCGGGCGCGGCGAAGGACCGCCATCCCGCGCCCTCGTAGACCCGCGGGGTGGCCGTGAACAGCAGGGACCAGGCGCACCCGTCCGCCGTCATCGCGGCGACCGCCGCCGCGAGCAGGCGCCGGACGTGGCCCCGGCCGCGCGCGTCGGGACGGGTGGCCACGCTGCCGACGCACCCGACCCGCTGCGGTGCGCCGGTGGCCGAGCGGATCGGCCGCGGCAGGTGGTGCAGGGCCGAGACCAGCCGTCCGCCACCGTCCTCGGCGACGAGCGTGCGGCCGTGCCGCCCCGGGTCCCGGCCCCACAGCGCGACGACCGCGGCCGCGTCCGCCTCCGGGAAGGCCGCCGCCCACAGCGCGTGCAGCGCCGCCTCGTCCGCCGGGGTCGCGGTGCGGTACGGCATGACGGCGGCTCCTCCCTGCCGACCGTCGGCCAGTGGCCAGTGGCCAGTGGCCAGCGGTCAACGGTCAACGGCTGGCGGTCAGCGGTCTGTGAGTAGTGATCAGGGATCAACGGTCCTACGGTGGCGGTCGGCAGGATCCCTACGGTCCGAGCCGTCCGTACGGCCCCCGACCACGCGGGTACCCGGCCGTACGTACCGCGCGTGCCGGTCAGCCCGTGGCGCCGCCCTCCCCGCCGCCGAGTGACGAGCGGTACGGCGGCATGAACGCGGTCCGCGGCATCTGATCGGCCAGCACCCCGCCGTCCACCACGATCCGGCTGCCGGTCAGGTAGGCGCCCCCGTCGCCGGCGAGCAGCAGCAGCGCGGCGGCGCACTCCTCGGGCCGCGCGTAGCGGCCGAGCGGGATGCGCCGGCGGTACGCCGCCTCGAACGCCTCCCGGTCGAACGGGAACTCGCCGTCGATCGGGGTCTCGACCATGCCGGGGGCCAGGCTGTTGACGGTGATGCCGTGCGGCGCCAGCTCCACCGCGAGGGTCTGCGTGAGCAGGTCCACCGCGGCCTTCGACGCGTTGTAGTGCGCCAGCCCGGCCTCGGCGACCAGCGCGTTCTTGGAGGTGATGTTGACGATCCGGCCGGGTACACCGTCGGCCACCATGTGCTCGGCCAGCCGCTGGGTCAGGAAGAACACCGCGTCGAGGTTGACCCGCATGACGCGGTACCAGCTCTCCGGGGTGATCTCGTTGAACCGCTCCAGCGCGGCGGTGCCGGCGTTGTTGACCAGGACGCGGATCGGCCCGGCCTGCGCGCGCACCCGGTCGGCGAAACCGTGCAGCGCCGCGGTGTCGGACAGGTCCTGCTCGACGACGAGCGCGCCGCGTCCCGACTCCCGCACGCGCGCGGCGGTCTCCGCGAGTCCGGCCGCGCCGGGCAGGTCGGTGAGGACCAGGTCGGCGCCCGCCTCGGCGAGCGCCACCGCGAACGCCCGGCCCAGGCCGCGGGCCGCGCCGGTGACCAGCGCGGTGCGGCCGGTCAGGTCGAAGGGCGCCCCGGCCGGACCGGCACCGCCCGCACTGCCCGTGCCACCCGCACCGCCCGCGCCGCCCGTGCCACCCGCACCGATCGCGCCGCCCGCGGCAGGGGCCCCACCCGCACCGGTCACGACGGCTCCAGCCCGAGCAGGTCCAGCGACGGGCGGTGGATCAGCGCCTCGACCGCCTCCTGGTCGAGCGGGTCGAGCCCGGGGATGCCGGGGACGCGGGCGATCCGGCGCAACCCCTCCACCGAGTCGTCCACCGTGGTGAACGGGTAGTCGCTGCCGAACAGCAGCTTGTCCCACACCCCGTAGTCCTGCACCAGGCGCAGGCTGTGCCACAACTGGAACGGCCGGTAGTGCAGGGCGCTGACGTCCGCGTAGACATGCCGGTGCTTGCGGATCACCGCGATGCACTCGCCCTCGAAGGGGTGACTGAGGTGGGCGAGCACCATCCGCAGCTCCGGGTGGCGCATGGCCACCCAGTCCAGGTGCCGCGGCATGGCGTACTCCAGCGGCGCCTGCGAGACGAAGGTGGTGCCGGTGTGCACCAGCAGGGGCAGGCCGTGCCGCTCGGCGTAGGCGTACAGCGGTTCGTACGCCTCGTCCGCCGGGTCGAAGCCGGCGTACATCGGCATCAGCTTGATGCCGCGCAGGCCCAACTCCTGGTGACCGTAGCGCAGTTCGTCCTCCCACCCGGGCTGGGTCGGGTCGATCGAGAGGTAGCCGATCAGCCGGTCGGGGTGCCGGCCGACGTAGTCGGCCACGGCCGCGTCGTCGACCCACAGCCCGCTGCGGCGCGCCTTGCCGCCGACCACCACGGTCCGGGTGCCCTCCGGGGCGCTCGCCGCGTAGTCCTCGTACCGCACGGTGAGGTCCACCTCGCCGGCGTGCGCCCGGGCGGACTCGGCGCGGAAGGCGTCGTCGAAGTCGTGGCTGTGCCGGAAGAGATGGGAGTGCACGTCGACGATCATGTGCGGTTCCTCTTCTCCCAGCCGTCCGCGAACATGTTCCAGAAGCGGTGCGTGGGCGGGTGCTCCGCGAAGACCTCGTCCACCAGCTCGACGCCGAGTCCGGGCGCGGTGGACAGCCCGATGTGTCCGTCGACGATCGGCAGCGCGCCGCGCACCGCCTCGAAGACGTACGGTTCGAGCAGCCCGTCGAAGGTCTCCAGGATCTTGAGGTTGGTGATCCCGAGCGTGGCGTGCACCGAAGCGGTGGTACACAGCGGCGAGTTGGAGTTGTGCGGGGCTACCAGCATGCCATGCGCGTCGGCCTGGGCGGCGATCTTCCGCACCTCGGTGAAGCCGCCGGCCATCGACAGGTCGGGCTGCACGATGTCCACCGCGTTGCTCGCGAAGAGCTGCTTGTACTCGTACCGGTTGTGGAAGTGCTCGCCGCCGGAGATCGGGAAGGCCGCGATCTGCCGCAACTCGGCGTAGCGCTCGATGTGCGTCCAGGGCAGCGGTTCCTCGAACCAGCCGATGTCGTACGGCTCCAGCTCGTGCACCAGCCGGCGGGCGGTGGCCATCGCGAACCGGGCGTGCCCCTCGACGAAGAGGTCCACCTCGGGGCCGACCGCCTCGCGCACGGCGGCGACCAGGGCCAGCGAGCGGCGCAGCTCGGGTCGTTCCAGTTCGTGCAGGCCCGCGCCGAACGGGTCGAACTTCAGCGCGGTGAAGCCCTTGGCGACGGTCTCCTTCGCCTTGGCGGCGAACTCGGCCGGCTCGCGCTCGCCGGTGTACCAGCCGTTGGCGTAGACCCGGACCCGGTCGCGGGTGGCGCCGCCGGTCAGCCGGTGCACGGGCACGCCCAGCGCCTTGCCCATCAGGTCGTACAGCGCCTGGTCCACGCCGGAGACGACCACGCCGCCGATGTCGCCGCCGCGCAGGAAGTCGCCCTGGTACATGCGCAGCCAGAGTTCCTCGACGTCGAACGGGTCGGCGCCCAGCAGGTGGCGGTGGCCCATCGCCTCGGCGAGCCGGCAGGTCTCGTCCACCCGGTAGGGGTGGGTGATCTCGCCGACGCCGGTCAGGCCCTCGTCGGTGTGGATCCGGACGTAGCCGAAGTCACGCCAGGCGGTGCCCAGTTGCAGGGTCTCGACCTTGCTGATCCGGCCCGCCGGGCCGGGCGGGCGAGTGGTGTTCACCGTCAGCATCAGCGTGCTCCCGTCGTGGTGGCGGCGCCGCCCATGGTCGAGGTGTGGGTCAGGTCGCTCGGGCCGCCCTCGGCCAGGGTGCGCCGGACCGCCGCCTCGGTGGCCTCCAGCAGCCGGTCGACGTCGGCGTCGGTGTGGGCGTAGGACAGGTGGCTGCGCTTGAGGTTGAGCGGCAGTTCGAAGATGCCGTGTTCCACGAGGTGGCGGCGGTAGCCGACGAACAGCGCGGTGTCGTTGGCGAGCAGGTCGTCGTAGCTGAGCGGGGCCGGGCCGGGCATGAAGTAGCTGACGAAGACCGAGCCGTAGCCGGTCACCACGGCGGGCACGCCCATCCGCTCGTAGAGCGCGGTGAGTTCGCCGCGCACCCGGTCGCCGAGCCGGAAGACGTGCTCGTGCACCGGCTGCTCGCGCAGCTTGCGCACGGTGGCCAGCGCGGCGGCGACCGGCAGCGGGTGGCCGTTGTAGGTGCCGGCGAAGAAGACCGGGCCGCCCGGGCGGCTGCTGAAGTACTGCATCAGGTCGGCGCGCCCGCCGAGCGCGCCGATCGGGGCGCCGTTGGCGATCGCCTTGCCGAGGGTGGTGAGGTCCGGGGTGACGCCGGAGATCGCCTGGTAGCCGCCGAGGGCGTGCCGGAAGCCGGTGATCACCTCGTCGAAGACCAGCACGCTGCCGGCCGCGGTGCACTCCTCGCGCAGCGCGCGCAGGAACTCCTCGGTGGGCAGCAGCGCGCCGACGTTGTGCGGGACGGGCTCCACGATCACCGCGGCGATGTCGCGGCCGTGCTCGGCGAACACCTGGCGGAGCGCGGCCGGGTCGTTGAAGCGCAACACCAGCGTGGCGTCGAGCACTTCGGACAGGATGCCGGTGGAGGTGGGGTCGTGCCGGCCGACCCGGTCCGGCGCCGAGATGACGTTGAGGCTCACCGCGTCGTGCCAACCGTGGTAGCAGCCCTGGAACTTCACCACCAGCCGGCGTCCGGTGACCGCGCGGGCCAGCCGCAGCGCGTGGAAGGTCGCCTCGCTGCCGGTGCTGGTGAGCAGTACCTGCTCGATCGAGGGGATCAGCTCGGCCAGTTGCTCCGCGAGCAGCACCTCGCCCTCGGTGACGGCCACCCCGGTCAGGCCGAGCCGGCCGGAGGCGTCCGCGACCGCGGCGGCCACGTCCGGATCGTTGTGGCCGAGCAGCGGCGGCCCGAACGCGGCGTGGTAGTCGGTGAACTCCCGGCCGTCGCCGTCCCAGAACCGGGACCCCGCGGTACGGGTGATCACCAGGTCGGTGAGACCGGGAATGCTGCGCTGGCCGCTGTTGACCCCGCCCGGTATCACCCGGCGGGCCCGCTCGGCGAGCGTCATGTGGTGCTCCTCGCGTCGATGCTGTGGGTGACGGTCCCGGCCCTGCCCGGCCGGGACCGCGGGAGGCCATCCGCCCGGCAGGTCGTCGCTGGATTCGTTCGCTGCACTGAAGGAACGATTTTCAAGAACACTGTTCTGAATATCCGAACAGTGGGTGGATCTTAGAGCGGGTTTCGCGCCCCGGTCAAGGGGGAACCGGTGGTAAACTGTTTTGCTATGCAGAACAGTGGTGCGCGGGGGCTCGACGGCGAGCCGGGCCGCGCGGCGGAGCCGGAGCCGAAGTACCTGGTGAAGACCGTGGCGAGGGCCGCGGAACTGCTGGAGGTGCTCGCCGCCGGCGGACCCGGGGCGGGACTCAGCGTCACCGAGGTCGCCCAGCGCAGCGGCGTCTCGAAGAGCGCCGCCTTCGGGCTGCTGCAGACCCTGCGGCACTACGGACTGGTGGCCGACGAGGGCGAGGGTATGAACCGCCGCTACCGGCTGGGCATGTCGCTGGCCCGGCTCGGCGACCGGGCGCAGGCGCAGGTGTCGCTGCGCGACGTGGCCCGCCCGGTGCTGTGCGAGCTGACCGCCGCCACCGGCATGGCCTCGCGCGTCGCGGTGCCGCAGGACGGCCAGGCGGTGATCGTCGACCAGGTCGACGCCGGCGGCGGTCTGCGGCTGGACCTGCGGATGGGAGCCCGCGAGCTGCCGCACTGCACCGGGATCGGCAAGGCGCTGCTCGCCGCGATGCCCGAGGAGGAGGCCAGGGAGCTGATCGCCCGCACCGGGCTGCCCCGCCGCACCTCGCGCACCATCACCGACGAGGCGACGCTCTTCTCCCACCTGGCCGACGTCCGCGCCACCGGCTACGCGCTGGACGACGAGGAGGACGCCGACGGGATCTTCTGCATCGGCAGCGTGGTCCGCGACCACCGGGACCGGTGCGTCGGCGCGATCAGCATTACCGGGCTGAAGCTCGACCTGCCCGGCTGGCGGTTCCGTGAACTCGGCCTCCAGGTAAGGGACTTCGCCGATCGCGTCAGTCAGAGCCTCGGGCACGGCGGTGCCGGGGCGACGCCGGAAGGCCGCACGGCGGCCACCGCGGGGTCTTGACCGATTCACCGGCCGGGGCATAACGTCTCGCCCCGTCGGACGGTGCCGCGCCAGCACCCTGCCCCTGGTCTGCGCGTATCCCGCACCGGTCCGTACCGCCATCCGCACATCCGGCAAGCGTCACGGGACTCGTCCTCACCCCCAGGCCCATCGAAGGCTGAGGCACACCGTGAACGTTCCCCCTGGCCCCGTGCCGGGTTCCACCACCGACCAGAGCCCCCAGTCGAGCCCCGAGCAGAGCCGAACCGACACCTCCCGCCGCAAGCTGCTGCGGGCCGGCGGGATCGGCGGGCTGCTGCTCGCGGCCACCACCACCGCGGTCGCCGCCGGTGCCGGCACCGCGTCCGCGACCGGCTCCGGCAGCGCGCACCCGGCCGGCAAGTCCACCGCCCCGATCGCCGTGGACACCGTCGCCCACCTGCTCGCGCTGGACCCCAAGGCGCTCGCGAGCGGCGCGGTCGCACTCGTGTCCGGCTACCGCGCACCCGGCGACGGCGGCGGCCTGGTCGCCCGCTGGGACGCCACCGCGACCACCGCACCCAACGGCGGCACCGTGCTGCGCCCGGCCGGCCACGCCGGCAAGGGCCGCTGGCGCATGGTCCACGACGGCCTGCTGGACTTCCGCCAGTTCGGCGTCATGGACGCCTCCACCCCGGCCGACGCCGCGCTGGACGCCATGGTCGCGGACCCCGCCGTGCACCGGATCGAGGCGCACACCGACCTCAACTTCACCAAGCGCCACACCTTCTCCCGCTCCCGGATCGAGCTGGACTTCGGCGGCAACCTGGTCACCACCACCGGGATCGAGCCGAACGCCGTCAACAACCCGTTCGGCGCGGTGCTCTACTTCCGCGGCACGGTCACCGACACCACGGTGAAGTCCGAGCTGTCCGCGGCGATGCCCGACCTCGCCGACATCTTCGAGGTGCCGTCGAGCAAGTCCTTCACCGTCGGCCAGTGGTGGAGCGTCGAGATCGACGCGGCCGCCGGCACCGGGCTGTACGAGAAGGAGGTGCAGAAACTCGTCCAGGTCACCGAGATCGTGGACGGCACGCACATCCGGGTCAACTACAAGATCGGCTGGGACCTGGCCGCCGGCCGCACCTTCACCTGGACCCTCGTCGAGCCGGTCGAGCGCGCCCACGTGCGCAACATGGTCTTCCAGGGCGTCCCGGACGTCGCGGACGACGACACCGTCACCGGCTCGCACCCGATCGCCTACGAGTACGCCGTCTCCTGCGACGTCTCCGGCATCGACGCCACCGGCACCTTCTGGCCGGTGATCATGCGCCGCTGGTGTACGTACTTCCACACCTCCGAGTGCCAGTTGAAGAACCCCGCCTCGGTCACCTACGGCGGCGCCGGCTACCTCACGCAGCAGATCTACTGCCTGTACGGCCACGTCGAGGACTGCCACGTCGCCAACGCCCGGCACCTGAACGACTGGACCGCCTCCGCCTACGGATACGTCACCAACTGCCACGGCGACGGCGACGACCAGGGCCCCTTCGTCACCCACGGCCAGTTCGAGCACGACCTGACCTTCACCGGC
This sequence comes from Streptomyces sp. SN-593, assembly GCF_016756395.1. Taxonomy (NCBI): domain Bacteria; kingdom Bacillati; phylum Actinomycetota; class Actinomycetes; order Kitasatosporales; family Streptomycetaceae; genus Actinacidiphila; species Actinacidiphila reveromycinica. Next base: position 1,213,434 of record NZ_AP018365.1, on the reverse strand, counting down.
AACTCCGGGCTGATGACCTTCGCCAACTCCGGTGCGGCATGGGGCGGCGCGGCCAAGCGCGTCACGGTGCGCCGGCACGCCTGCTCCTGGTTCGTGGCCCGCACCAACATCACCGACCTGACGCTGGAGGACATGCTGGTCATCGGCAACGCCCAGGCCGGCTCCGGCATGATCTGGGTCAACGCCGACGGCGCCCAGCTCCGCGGCTGCGTCGCCTCCGGCCCGCTGGTGGTCTCGCAGTCCTCGAACCGCTCGAAGCGGCCCACGGTGATCGCCGACTCGGCCTTCACCCAGGGCAAGGCGTCCGAGGTCACCGCGGCCACCGTCAGCGCCGACGTCCACCTGCTGCGGGTCACCCTGCAGGGCCTGGACGGCGCCCAGTTCAACGGCACCGGCGACCTCGTCCTCGACGCCTGCACCTTCACCGGCGCGAGCGCGTCCGCCGACCCCAGCACGGTCGCGCACGCCGACACCGCGGTGCACGGCGGCACCTTCGCCGACACCGGCCTGGTGCTGAAGTCCGCCAAGGACCAGCGGCTGTGGATCGACGGGGGCGCCCGCTTCGGCGGTGCCAACGGCTCCGCGGTCTTCCTCGCCCGCAGCGGAGCCGACCGCACCGTCAGCTGGCAGCTCGACGGCCTCGACTCCCGCGCCTCGGACGCCAAGACCGCGCACCTGCTGATCACCGACGGCGTCAACCACTACCGCGCCGGCGGCTCGGCGTTCAGCGGCGGCCGCCTCGAACTCGATCCCGCGGCGTTCGGCGGCGACAGCCACCTGCTGCACACCGGCTGCACCGAGGACGGTGTGACCCGCACCGCGATGCCCGCCGAGGGCGACCGGGTGCGGCACACCGCCGGAAACCTGCTGCTCTGAGACCGCCGGCCGGGCCCGCTCCACCTCACGGGCCCGGCCGGCCACCACCCCCCCGCAGCCGTTCCCGCCGGACCGCCCCCCGCACCCGTTCCCACCGGACCCCCGCCCGGATCCGTTCCCGTGCGAGCCGTCGCGCCCACCGTGAGGAAGAGACCATGGCCACCGACCAGACCAGCACCGGAGGCACCCCGATCGAGGGGCGCCCGGTGCGGATCGCCCTCGTGGGCGCGGGCAACCGCGGGCTGACCTACGCCGCCTGGATCCGCGACCACCCCGAGCGGGCCCGGATCGTCGCCGTCGCCGACCCCCGGCCGCAGGCGCGCGCCGCCGTCCCGTCGGCGACCGGGTACGGCGACTGGCGGGAACTGCTCGCCGCGACCGCGGCGAACGGCGGTCCGCTCGCCGACGGCGTGATCGTGGCCACCCAGGACCGCGCGCACGCCGAACCCGTGCTCGCGCTGGCCCGGGCGGGGTACGCGGTGATGACCGAGAAACCGCTCGCCCCCACCGAGGCCGAGTGCCGTGCCATCGTCGAGGGCGTGGAGGCGGCCGGCGTGCCCTTCGCCGTCTGCCACGTCATGCGCTACACCCCCTACACCGACCTGGTCAAAAGCGTGGTGGACAGCGGCGTCCTCGGCACCGTCACCGGGCTGGACCACCTGGAGCCGGTCGGCTGGTGGCACTACGCGCACTCCTACGTGCGCGGCCCGTGGCGCCGCGAGGACCTGTCGTCGCCGATGATCCTCGCCAAGTCCAGCCACGACCTGGACTGGATCGCCTACGTCACCGGCCGCCGCATCGAGACCGTGGCGAGCTTCGGCTCGCTCGCCCACTTCCGGCCGGAGAACGCACCGGCCGGCGCGACCGCCACCTGCCTGGACTGCCCGGTCGAACCGGACTGCCCGTACTCCGCGCCCAAGCTGTACTACCCGGCGCTGCGCACCACCGGTGGCGCCTGGCCGATCGACCACGTGACCGAGCACGCCGCCGGCCCGCAGGACGAGGCGGTCCTCACCGAGGCGCTGCGCACCGGCCCCTACGGCCGGTGCGTGTACCGCGCGGACAACGACGTGGTGGACAACCAGGTGGTCGCCATGCGGCTGTCCGGCGGCGCCACCGCGGTCTTCACCATGACCGCCTTCACCGAGCAGACCCACCGCCGGACCAGGATCTTCGGCAGCCACGGCTGGCTGCGCGGCGACGGCGAGCGGGTCACCGTGCACGACTTCCGCGACGACACCGTCCAGGTCCACGACGTGGGCACCAGCGGCTCCAACGCCGCCGACGGCCACGGCGGCGGCGACGCCGTCCTGGTCGAGTCCTTCGTCACCGCGCTCGCCACCGGCGACCGCTCCCACATCCGCTCCGGCCCGGTCGAGTCCCTCGGCAGCCACCTCGCCGCCTTCGCCGCGGAACGCTCCCGGCACCGCGGCACCGTCGAGACCGTCCCGCCGCGCTGACAGTCCCGCGCCGGCCGCCCCCCGCGCCGCCGGCCCGGCCCCCGGGCACCGCCCGCACGGCACACCCCACCCGCGCCCGTACGACCACCACCGCCACGCTCCACGCTTCCGGAAAGCGAGAACCACCGTGAGACGCCGTAACACCGCCGCCTTCGCCATCGCCGCCGCCCTCGCCGTCACCGCCGTGGCCGGATGCGGCTCCGGCACCGGCTCCGGGTCCAGCTCGAAGAAGACGATCAACACCTGGGTCTACCCGGTGATCAACGACGCGAAGGCGAACGACGCCTACTGGGACGGCCTGGTGAAGGGGTTCGAGAAGGAGAACCCCGGCGTCACCGTGAAGGTCTCCACCTACCCGTGGGCCAACCGGGACACCGCGCTGGCCACCGCGCTCGCCGCGGGCAAGGGCCCCGACGTGGCGTACCTGATCCCCGACCAGCTCTCCGCCTACCAGCGCAACCTGATCCCGGCCGCGCAGTGGATGCCGGCCGCGGACAAGGCGGCCTACCGGCCGGCCGCGCTGAAGGCGGTGACCGTGGACGGGCAGGCGCTGGCGGCCCCCGTCCTGATGTCCAGCTACCCGCTGCTGTGCGACAAGAAGGTCTTCGACGCGATCGGCGAGACCAGCTACCCGACCACCTGGGACCAGCTCGCCGCGCTCGCGCCGAAGCTCAAGGCCAAGGGCTTCTACGCCACCAGCTACAGCGGCGACACCACCGCCACCCTCAACATGACCTTCTACCCGCTGCTGTGGCAGGCCGGCGGTGACGTCTTCTCCGCCGACGGCACGAAGGCCGCCTTCAACAGCGCGGCCGGCGTCAAGGCGCTCACCTGGCTGAAGACCTTCGTGGACAACGGCTGGACGCCCAAGGACCTGGTCACCACCACCCCGCAGATCGAGCAGACCGACCTCGCCAAGAACAAGGTCGCCTGCACCTGGCAGAACACCGCGGCCGAGGTCGAGCCGTTCTGGGGCAAGGACAACATCGAGGTCGGCCCGGCCCTGACCGCCGACAAGTCGGTGGCGTACGGCACCGTCGGCACGCTGGCGGTGTTCAAGGGCGCCAACCAGGAGCTGTCCGGCAAGTGGATCTCGTACGTGTCGCAGCCGAAGAACTCCGCGGGCCTGCAGAAGCCCGGCGGCTACTTCTCGCCGCGCTCCGACGCGACCGCGCTCTACCCGGGCGACCAGATCCAGGAGGCCACCGAGAAGGTGCTCGGCAGCACCGACGTCGGGCCGCTCAACAAGTCCGCGCGCGACGTGATGGGCCTGCTCGCCCCGCAGATCCAGGCCGCGCTGCTCGGCAAGACCACCCCGAAGAAGGCGCTCGACGCCGCGGCCCAGGCCGCCGACCAGTTGATCGCCCGCAAGCGCTGACCGCCCGTACGGCGCGGGCCGCTCGCACCGGCGAAGCGGCCCGCCCGGCACGGATCGTCCGCCCCCGGCGGCCGGCCGGGTCCGGCAGCAGCCGTCGCTCCCCGAAGGAGGTCCCGTGGCCGCAGTCGCGGAACGTACCACCCGCCCGCAGAAGAACCGACGCGGACCGCACGCGCGCCGGGAGGCCCGGATCGGGCTGCTGTTCGTGCTGCCCTGCTTCCTGCTCTTCCTGGCCTTCCGGTTCGGCCCGGGCGTCGCCGGGCTGGTGCTCGGCTTCACCGACTACACCATCGGCGACACCACCCACTTCACCGGGCTCGAGAACTTCCAGCGGATGGTGCACGACCCGCTGTTCTGGTCCTCGCTGCGGGTGACCGTCGTCTACAGCGTGATCGCGGTGCCGTTCACCGTCCTCGCCTCGCTCGCGCTGGCGCTGCTCACCCGGCGGGCGTTCCGCGGCTCGCGGCTCTTCCGGTCGGTCTTCTTCCTGCCGGTGGTCACCAGCCTCATCCTGGCGTCCACCGTCTTCATCTGGATCTTCTCCACGAAGGGCCCCTGGTCGGACCTGATGGGCCTGCTCGGACTGCCCGACCAGTCCTGGCTGACCGACTCCGCCCTGGTGCTGCCGGCGATCGCCCTGGTCGGCATCTGGTCCCGCTGCGGCTACGGCATGCTCATCCTGCTCGCCCGGCTCCAGGACGTGCCACGGGAGTTGGAGGAGGCCGCGCTGATGGACGGCGCCGGGCCGTGGCAGCGCTTCCGCCACATCGTCGCGCCGCAGCTCAGACCGGCGTTCTTCTTCCTGGCGGTGATCGAGACCACCAACAGCTTCCAGATCTTCGACGCCATCTACGTGATGACCGGCGGCGGCCCGGCCAACGCCAGCTACAGCCTCGTGTACCAGCTCTACGACGCCGGCTTCAAGTACAGCGACCTCGGCTACGCCAGCGCGCTCGGCTGCGTGCTGTTCGTGATGACCGTGGTCGTGGCGCTCGTGCAGCGGCTCGTGCTCGGAAAGGAGAAGTGACCATGGCGAACGTGACCGCCGAGGCCGTCGAGGCACAGGCCGGCCCCGACTCCCGCGGTGCCGCCGGTGCGGCGCCCGGTGCGGCCGGCGACCGGACCACCCGCGGCGTGTGGCCGCGCCGCGCCGGGCGCGCCGGGCGGCCCCGCGAACGCGACACCGTGCCCAGGGCGCTGCGGCCCGGCCCGGTCGGCAGGATCGTGCGCGGCGTGCTGCTCGCGGTCGCCTCCGTGGTGACGGTCTTCCCCTTCTACGCGATGCTCGTGCTGTCGCTGAAGCCCGGTGCCGCCGTGTCCCTGCCGGGCAGCCTGCTGCCCTGGCACCTCAGCGGCTCCTCCTACGGCACGGTGCTCGACGCCCAGGACGTGCCGCGCTGGCTGCTCAACACCGTGATCTACTCGGTGGTCTCGGTGGTGGGGGTGCTGGTGCTGTCCTCGCTGGCCGGCTACGCCTTCGCCAAGAAGCGCTTCCGCGGCAGGGAGACCATGTTCTGGTCGTTCCTGTCGATGGTGATGGTGCCCTACCACGTCACGATGATCCCGACCTTCATCATGATGGCGAAGCTCGGCGGTGTGGACACCTACTGGGGCCTGATCATCCCCACCCTCGCCAACGCCCAGGCGGTCTTCCTGATGCGCCAGTTCATCAGGGACCTGCCGGACGAGATGTTCGAGGCGGCCCGGCTGGACGGGTGCGGCGAGCTGCGGATCTTCGTCAGCATCGTGCTGCCGCTGCTCAAGCCGATCCTCGCCACGCTGGGCACCTTCGTCTTCCTGTGGCACTGGAACGACTTCCTCTGGCCGCTGGTGATGGGCCAGAGCAGCGACATGCGCACCCTCACCGTCGGCATCGCGTCGCTGCAACAGCAGCAGGTGCCGCTCAGCCAGGTGCTCGCCGGCTCGGTGATCGCCTTCGTCCCCATCTTCGCCGCCTACCTGGCCGGCCAGCGGTACTTCACCGAGGGCGTCACCGGTTCGGCCGTCAAAGGATGACCACGCACATGCCCCACACCTCCACCTCCACCCCCGCTCCCGCCCCCGCCCCGGCCCCGACGTCTTCGACCACCCCCGCGACCGCGACCGCCGCGACCGCGACCCCCGCGCCCGCCTCCGCCGGGATCCTCGGCGCGGCGGACTTCCCCGGCGGCGAACGGCAGCTCGAAGACCTGCTCGCCACGCCCTCGCCCGCCCTGGTGGCCGACCTCGCCCGCCTCGACGGCGACCTGGTCGTGCTCGGCGCCGGCGGCAAGATGGGGCCCAGCATGTGCCGGCTCGCCCGCCGCGCGCTGGACGCGGCCGGCCGCGGCGACCTCGCCGTGCACGCCGTCTCCCGCTGGTCGGACCGGGCGGCAGCCGACGCGCTCGCCGCCGAGGGCGTCCGCCCGGTCGCGTTCGACCTGCTCGACGGCGACCCGGCCGAGCTGCCCGACGCCGGCAACGTGATCTTCATGGTCGGCGCCAAGTTCGGGTCCGCGGGCAACCCCGCGCACGCCTGGGCGGTCAACGCGGCCCTGCCGGACCGGATCGCCCGCCGCTACCGCGACGCCCGGATCGCCGCCTTCTCCACCGGCAACGTCTACCCCCTGGTCGACACCGCCTCGGCCGGCTCCGCCGAGACCGACCCGGTCGGCCCGGTCGGGGAGTACGCCATGTCCTGCCTCGGCCGCGAGCGGGTCCTCGGCCACCACGCCGCCGAGCACGGCACCCGGGTCGCGCTGCTGCGGCTGAACTACGCGATCGACCTGCGCTACGGGGTGCTCGCCGACATCGCCTCGACCGTGCACGCCGGCGAACCCGTCGACGTCACCACCGGCCACGCCAACGTCGTCTGGCAGGGGTACGCCAACGAGGTCGCCCTGCGCGCCCTGCTGCACGCGGACGCGGACGTCTTCACCCTCAACCTCACCGGGCCCGAGACCGCCTCGGTCCGACGGCTGGCCCACCTCTTCGCCGAGGAGTTCGGCCGGCCGGATGCCGGGCGGGCCGGTGAAGTGGACGCCGAGCAGGCATCCTTGACGACGGGTCAGGAGTCCGGCACGGCCCTGCTGTCCGACGCGAGCCGCTGCCACGCCCTGTTCGGCTATCCGCCGGTGCCGCTGCGCACGCTCGTCGGCTGGCAGGCCGAGTGGATCCGGCGCGGGCTGCCGCTGTCGGGCCGGCCCACCAAGTTCCACGTCCGCGACGGAAGGTTCTGACCCACCGTGTCCACCCGCAACGACGAGCGCACCGCCGCTCACACCGGTACCGGCATCGGCACCGACGGCGCTGACGGGGGCGCCGGGAGCGCCGCTTCCGGCAACGCTTCCGGCCGCCTCCCCGGCAGCCGTCCCGCCCCCGCGCCGCACGCCGCCCCCGCCGCCGCCCCGGGCTCCGCCGCCGTCCCGGGCTCCGCCCCCGCCCCGGCGGGCCCGCTCGACCTGCTCGCCGCCGGCACCGTCATACCCGCCCACCCGCTCGCCCTGGACGCCGAACGCCGCCTGGACGAACGGCGCCAGCGCGCCCTGACCCGCTACTACCTGGCCGCGGGTGCCGGCGGCATCGCCGTCGGCGTGCACACCACGCAGTTCGAGATCCGGGACGCCGCGGTCGGCCTGCTGCGCCCGGTGCTCGAACTCGCCGCGGAGACCGCGGACAAGGAGGCCGGGCGGCCGGTGGTGAAGGTCGCGGGCGCCTGCGGCTACACCGCGCAGGCCGTCGCCGAGGCCGAACTCGCGGCCGAACTCGGCTATGACGCGGTGCTGTTGAGCCCCGCGGTGCCAGGAGCCGACGAGACCGGGCTGCTGGACCGGGCCCGCGCGGTCGGCGAGGTGCTGCCCGTCGTCGGCTTCTACCTCCAGGAGGCCGTCGGGGGCCGCTACCTGTCCGCCGACTTCTGGCGGGCGTTCGCCGACATCCCCTCGGTGGTGGCGATCAAGGCCGCGCCGTTCGACCGCTACCGCACCGCCGAGGTGATCGCCGCCGTCGCCGCGAGCGACCGCTCCGGCGAGGTCGCCCTCTACACCGGCAACGACGACGCGATCCTCACCGACCTGCTCACCCCGTACCGCACCTCGGCCGGCGACCTGCGCTGGTTCGCCGGCGGGCTGCTCGGGCAGTGGGCCGTCTGGACCTCCGGCGCGGTCCGGATGCTGGCCGAGGTGCGCGCCGCGCGGGCCGGCGACCAGCAGCTCATGACCGATCTGCTGCGCAGGGCACCGCAGTTGAGCGAGGCCAACGCGGCGGTCTTCGACGTCCGCAACGCGTTCCGCGGCTGCATCCCCGGGGTGCACGAGGTGCTGCGCCGCCAGGGGCTGCTGGCCGGCACGTGGTGCCTCGACCCGGCCGAACGCCTCTCGCCCCGGCAGGCGGAGGAGATCGCCCGCGTCGCCGCCGCGTACCCGTGGCTGACCGACGACGCGTTCGTGGCGGAGCACCGCGATGACTGGCTCCGCTGACCCCGCGCGGCCCCCGGTGCCGGCGGGCGGGAGGCGGAGCGTGGCCGTCGTCGCGGTGGGCGGCGCGCTGCGGGAACAGGTGTTCGGCGCGGAGAGCTGGGAGCGGCTGCTCCGGCGCGCCGACCTGGTGCTGCTCGACCGTCCCGGCGACCGGGCGGAACTGGCGGCGGCACTCGCCGACGCCGACATCCTGGTCACCGGCTGGGGGACGGCCCGGCTCGACCCCGAACTGCTGGCGGCCGCGCCGCGGTTGGAGCTGGTCGCGCACACCGGCGGCGCGGTGAGCCCGTACGTCCACCCGGCGGTCTTCGACCGGGGCGTGCGCGTCACGCAGGCGGGTGCCGCGATGGCCCGCCCGGTCGCCGAGGTGGCCCTCGCCTTCACCCTCGCGCTCCTGCACCGCATCCACCGCTTCGACCACGCGCTGCGCTCGGGTGCCGCGTGGGAGCGGGCCGAGCAGGCGCCCGAACGGCACCAGATCCTCGGCTGCCCGGTGGGCGTGATCGGCGCCTCCCGCACCGGGCGGGCGTACATCGAGCTGGTCAGGGCGCTGGGCGCCGAGGTCACCGTGTCCGACCCCTTCCTGTCCGCGGCGGACGCCGAGGAACTCGGCGTCCGGGTGGCCGGACTCGACGAGGTGCTGGCCACCAGCCGGATCACCGCGGTGCACGCGCCCGCGCTCGCCGGGACCCGGCACCTGCTCGGCCGCCGGGAACTGGCCCTGCTCCCCGACGGTGCCGGGCTGGTCAACACCGCCAGGTCCTGGCTGGTGGACGAGGCCGCGCTGCTGGACGAGCTGCGCACCGGCCGGATCGACGCGGCACTCGACGTCTACGACGCCGAACCGCTACCCACCGACCACCCGTTGCGCGCCCTGCCCAACGTGCTCCTGACGCCCCACCGGGCCGCGGCCACCGTCGAGGGCCGGTACGCGTTGGGCGAGAGCACCGTGGCGGAGATCGAACGGCACCTCGACGGACGGAAGCTGCTGCACGCCGTGGGCCGCGAGGCCCTGGAACGCGTGGAGTAGCCGTAGCCGTAGCCGTAGCCGTAGCCGTAGCCGTAGCCGTAGCCGGTAGCGGGCCGGTCCCCCGTCCCGTCCGTGGTGGCGGTGCGGGCGGGCGCGCCGCGCGCCCGCCTCCCGGGTGCCCGGTCCGCGCCCCGCACCCGCGTCCCCCCTCCCGCACTCTCAAGTCGACCCCCCGAGTCCCTCCGAAGAAAGAGCACCGCATGCGCCTGATGCGCCTGGGGCCGGCCGGTGGCGAGCGCCCCGTCGCCGGCACCGCCGACGGCCGGACCTACGACCTGTCCGGACTCACCCCCGACATCGACCCCGCCTTCCTCGCCGCCGACGGCGTCCGGCGGGCCCGGGAGGCGCTGGCCGCCGGCCGGCTGCCCGAACTGCCGGCCGGCGAGGTGGCCGGCGAGCGCGTCGGCGCGCCCGTGGCCCGGCCCGGCGCGGTGCTGTGCATCGGCCAGAACTACGCCGCCCACGCCCGCGAGTCGGGGGCCGAGCCGCCCACCGAGCCGATCCTCTTCCACAAGAGCCCCAACACCGTGGTCGGCCCGCGGGACACCGTGCTCATCCCGCGCGGCTCGCGGCAGACCGACTGGGAGGTGGAGCTGACGGTGGTGATCGGCCGCCGGGCCCGCTACCTCGCCGCGGACGACGACCCGCTGGCCCATGTCGCCGGCTACGCGCTCGGCAACGACGTCTCCGAGCGGGCCTTCCAGTTGCGGACCCCGGGCGGCCAGTGGGGGAAGGGCAAGAGCTGTGAGACGTTCAACCCGCTCGGCCCGTGGCTGCTGACCGCCGACGAGGTCCCCGACCCGCAGGCGCTGCGGCTGCGCTCCTGGGTCAACGGCGAGCCCCGGCAGGACTCCTCGACCGCCGACATGGTCTTCGGCGTCGCGGAGATCATCCGCCACCTGTCCCAATACCTGGTGCTGGAACCCGGCGACCTGGTCAACACCGGTACCCCCGAGGGCGTCGCGCTCTCCGGCCGCTTCCCCTATCTGCGCGCCGGCGACGTGATGGAGATGGAGATCGACGGGCTGGGCCGGCACCGTTCGGAGTGCGCCGATGCGTGAGCGCCCGGCCGCCGCACCGCCCCGGCGACGCGCCGGAGCGTGCCGGGGAAGCGGCCGGGGAACCGGCCGGGGGACCGGGCGTTGCTGACCTGCGACGCCCGGCCGGTGCTGGCCGGCGGCTTCCGGCTCGCCGAGGGCCCGGTCTGGGACGCGCCCCGCGAGCGGCTGCTGTGGGTGGACATCGAGGCCGGGCTGGTCCACGAGGGGCGGCTGCGGCCGGCCCGGGTGGAGGTGGTGCGGCGGCACCGTCTCCCGGGCACGGTCGGCGCGGTGGCCTGCGCCGCCGACGGCCGCCTGCTCGTCGCCGGCCGGCACGGCCTCACCGTCCTGCTGCCGGACGGCACGCGCCGGGCCGGCGCCCGCGTGCTGGCGGCCGGGACGCCGGGGCGGTTGAACGACGGCGGCTGCGACCCGGCCGGGCGCTTCCTGGTCGGCAGCGCTGCGCTCGACGGCCGCCGCGGCGGTGACGTCCTGGTGCGCCTGGCGGGCGACGGCCGGCCGCGCGTTCTCGACACCGACCTGACCTGCTCCAACGGGCTGGCCTGGTCACCCGACGGGCGGCTGATGTACAGCGTGGACACCGGGTCGGGGCGGGTCCGGGTGCGCGGGTACGGCCCGGACGGACGGACCGGCCCGCGGCGCGACCTCCTTGCGGTCGGCGACGGGCTGCCGGACGGGCTGTGCGCGGACCGCGACGGCAACCTGTGGCTGGCGGTGTGGGGCGCGGGCGAGGTGCGCTGCTACTCGCCGGCCGCCCGGCACCTGGCCACCGTACGGGTCCCCGCGGCGTACCCCTCCAGCGCGGCCTTCGCGGGGCCCGGCCTCGACACCTTGCTGATCAGTGCGGGCGGGCCGGACGGGGGCCTGTTCGCCGCGCGCCCGGGGGCGCGCGGCGCGGCCCTCCGGGCGTGGGACGGCGTCAGCCGCTGAACCGCGCCCACGGCGGGCGGAGCACCCACACGACGGGCCCGGACCGCCCACGCGCCGGGCCGGACCGCCCCCGGTCAGAAGGTGGCCGCCGGGTTGAGCTGCGACGTGCTGATCCCGGTGCCGGGTACCCCCCACTTCGCGAAGATCCTGGCGTAGTCGCCGTCGGCGATCAGCTTGTTGACCGCGTCGCGCAGCACCGGGGCGAGGGGCGAGTTCCGGGCGGTGACGAAGCCGACCACGGTGGTGCTGATCTCGCCGAGGAACCTGGTGCCGGGGATGCGGGTCGCGTCGTACTTCAGACCGAGGGTCGGGCCGAACATGACGTCCACCTTGCCGTTGGCCAGGCCGAGGAAGATGGGCGCGGAGTCGGCGAAGTACTGCACCTTGTAGGGCTTCTTGCCGATCTTGGCGCAGTCGCCGGCGCCGTCGGTCAGGATCTGCTGGAACGTCGAGCCGGGCGAGGTGGCGATGGTCAGGCCGCACAGGTCGGTGAGCTTCTTCACGGACGTCAGCGAGACGTTGCGCGACCCGAGGAACGCCTGGCCGTCGTCGAGGTACGTCGCGAAGTCGACGACCTTCTCGCGCTCCTTGGTGACCCCGAAGTTGTCCTGCCCCACGTCGTAACGGCCGTTCTGCACGCCGGGGATGATGGTCGGGAAGGTGCCGTTCTGCACGTCCCAGGTGACGCCGAGCACCTTGGCGACGGCGTTGCGCAGGTCGACGTCGAGGCCGACGTCCTTGCCGTCCTGCTGGCCGGCGTGCGGCAGGCCCTGGACGCCGGGCTGCTGGGTGGTGCCCAGCGTCAGGGTGCCGCTGCTGCGGATCTTGGCGGGCAGTTCGGCCTTCAGCTTCGGGTCCGCGGCGATCGAGGACACCACGTCCTGGGTCGGGATCGCGGTCGAACCCGACGTGCCGGCGGCCGGCTTGGCCCCGGCCCCCGTGCTGGTGGCGGAGGAGGAGTCGTCCGAGGAGCCGCCGCAGGCGGCGAGCAGGGCGAGCCCCGCCGCGGTGGCGACGGTGGCGGCGGCGAGTCTCATGGCGCGGCGGTGGGAACGGCGTTCGGTGGTCACGGAGGTGCCTTTCACGGGGTCCTGCGGGGGAGGTGCCGGAGAGCGGGGGAGCGGGTACGGGGTCAGAGGACCGCGGCCAGGAAGGAGCGGGCCCGTTCGTGCTGCGGAGCGCTCAACACGTCCGCGGGAACGCCGGACTCGATGATCCGTCCGCCGTCGAGGAAGACCACGGTGTCGGCCACCTTCCGCGCGAAGCCGATCTCGTGCGTGACGACGATCATCGTCATGCCGCTGAGCGCAAGGTCCTGGATCACCGCGAGGACCTCGCCCACGAGTTCGGGGTCCAGCGCGCTGGTCGGCTCGTCGAACAGCAGCAGCCGCGGCTCCATCGCCAGCGCGCGGGCGATGGCCACCCGCTGCTGCTGGCCGCCGGACATCTGCCGGGGGTAGGAGTCCTCCCGGCCGCCCAGGCCCACGCGTTCCAGCAGCTCGCGTGCCCGGGCGGCCGCCTGCCTGCGCGGGACACCGCGCACCGCGACCGGCGCCTCGGTGATGTTGTCGAGCACCGTCAGGTGCGGGAAGAGGTTGAACTGCTGGAAGACCATGCCGACGTCGGCCCGCTGCCGGGTGACCGCCCGGGGCCGCAGTTCGTGCAGCCGCCCGCCGTCGTGCCGGTAGCCGACGAGGTCGCCGCCGATCTCCACGAAGCCGGCGTCCGGCTTCTCCAAGTGGTTGACGCAGCGCAGCAGCGTCGACTTGCCGGACCCGGACGGGCCCAGCAGCACCGTCACCTCGCCCTGGCGCACGTCCAGGTCCACGCCGTCGAGCACGACGTTCGCGCCGTAGCTCTTGCGCAGGCCGCGCACCCGCACCAGGGGCCGCTCGTCGCCGCTCATGACAGCCCCTCCGCCGCACGCCGGGCCGGTCCGAACAGGGGCACGTTGGCGCGGGCCACCTGCCAGAAGCCGCGTGACGGCCGGCCGCCGGACCGGCCGGTGCCGCGCGCGTAGTGGCGCTCGACGTAGAACTGGCCGACGGACAGCAGCGTGGTCAGGATGATGTACCAGAGGGTGGCGACCAGCAGCAGCGGCATGATCAGGAAGTTCTGGTTGTAGATCAACTGGCTGGAGTACAGCAGGTCCTGGACCGCGATGACGCTGACGATCGAGGTCGCCTTCAGCATGCCGATGAGCAGGTTCCCGGAGGCGGGGATGATCGCCGGCATGGCCTGCGGCAGCACGATCCGGCGGAAGATCCGCCCCTCGCCCAGGCCCAGTGCCCGCGCGGCCTCGCGCTGTCCCTGGTCGACGGACAGGATGCCGCCGCGGACGATCTCCGAGGAGAACGCGGCCACGTCCAGGGTGAGTCCGACGTAGGCGGCCAGGACGCCGCTGAACAGGTGCGCGGTGCTCACCCCGGCGAACTCCGCGCCGAACGGCACCCCCACCGACAACCGCGGGTAGAGCGAGGCCAGTTCGTACCAGAAGAGCAGTTGCACCAGCGGCGGGACCGAGCGCACCAGCCACACGTAGCCGAAACTCAGGCCGCGCAGCACCGGGTTGCGCGACAGCCGCATCGCGGCCACCCCGATGCCGAGCAGGTAGCCGCTGGCCATGACCGCGCCGGTGAGCCACAGGGTCAGTTCGAGCCCGCGCAGGATGGACCCGCTCAGGAAGTAGTGGCCGACCACGTGCCACTGGAAGCGAGGGTTGGTGACCAGGGTGTGGACGAGCATGGCGAACAGCACGAGCAGGACGGCCGCGGAGATCCACTGTCCGGGCCGGCGCAGCGGCACCAGCCGTGCGGCGAGCAGGTCGCCGTCGGTCGGGCGGGTGTGCAGCGGGCGGGGAGCCGCCGCCGCGTGCGGGGGAGGGGGTTCCGGGACCGCAGGCGGCGGATGGCCGGGCGCGGCCGTGGCCGGCCCGGAGGTGTCGTGCTGGGACATCGTGGTGTTCCCGTCTCGTCGGGGACCGCGGCGGCGTGCGGGCACGACGGCCCCACGCGGGGGCCGGTCGCCGCGCGGGGCCACCGGGAGGAAGGGAGGAAGAGGTACGGAAGGAGGAGCCGCGAGCGGCCGGCGGCAGGGAGCCGCCGTACGCGGACGGGCGAGGGGAAGGGGAGCCGGACGGCGGTGGCCGGCCTCGTGCCGTGCGCCCCGTCAGCCGCTCGGGCGCCCCACGGGTCCGCCGTTCAACGGCGAGGGGCGAGGCGGCGGGAGACGGGACGGCGGAGCGTCAGGGCGCCGGAGCGGCGGATGCGCGGCGGCGGTACGGCGAGCGGGAGCACGGCGGCGACACGCCGCCGCAGCAAGGGAGTTCAGCGGGCCGCGGGAGTCCTCGGACACAGCGCGCTACAGACCCGGAGCAGGTCCACGTGCCGGCGGACCACCCGGGTCCGGGCGAAGCCGCGGGGACACAGCGCGAGGTCGTGCCGGTGTGCGTCCATGCCCGTCCCCTCGCTCTCTCGGTGCCGTCGGCGCCGGATCCCCCGGTCGGCCGTGCCGGTCGCAGCGGGCCGCGTGACAGGGCCCGTGCCCACAGCACGGTAACCGCAGGGAGGCGGCCAGACAATCCCCGCGGTGCCGTCCGGGACGCGACGCGGCTCACTCCCGGCGGGAGGGGATTGTGTTCGGACGCGGCGCGGAGTTACCGTGCTTGCAGGTCATGAGCGTCAGCAGACAAGGCCCTGGCCGGCTGACCGGCAACCCTCCGACGCGGTGGGGTGCTCCAGGTGACGACCCGGCGGAGCCGAAGACGGCTCGGCAAGCGCGAGCTCGGCAGGCGTGAGCCGATCGAGGCGGGAGGCGGTGGCGAAGTGCGCGGAGACAGCGGGCAGTCGGCGTCCCTCCCGGCATCCGTCAGCGCCCCCGGTGTCGTGACGTACTCGCGCCGGCACATCGACCTCCAGCGCGTCGCCGGCGCCCTGTGTCCGGGCGCGCCGACCGTCCGGCCGCCGCGTACCGCCGGCTGAGGACCGCTCCACCCCGCGCCCGCCGCGCGCACCCCTCTCCCTTCCGCCGACCCACCCGGGGACGTTCCCCGGAGCGGGCCCCGTCCGGTTCGTGTGCGGCCCGCCCGCATCCCGCGTGCGGCGCGCCGTGCCGTGCACTGGTGTGCCGCTCCGCCCCGGACCCGGTCCCGCCGGCCCTGACGCGTCACGCGCCACCCGTTCCGCCCGCCGTCGTGCCCACACGCCCGCGGCGGGTGTCCGCGCACGCCCCGTCCCTCCCGCCCGATGCACACCCCTCGACCCTGGGCCTCGATCTCCAGGCCCCGACCTCACGCCCCAACCCCAGGCCCCGACCTCACGCCCCGGCCGTTCGCCCGCGGCCCGTCCGAGCAGGAAGCGGTACGTCCATGTCCCGATCCACCACCCCCCTCCACCTCGCGGTCGCCCTCGACGGAGCCGGCTGGCACCCCCTGGCCTGGCGCGAGCCGGACGCCCGGCCGGCCGACCTGTTCACGGCGCCGTACTGGGCGGACCTGGCCGCCGAGGCCGAGCGCGGCCTGCTGGACCTCGTCACCATCGAGGACTCCCTCGGCCTCCAGTCCTCCCTGCCCACCGGCCCGGACGACCGGACCGACCGGGTGCGCGGCCGGCTGGACGCGGTGCTGACCGCCGCCCGGATCGCGCCGCTGACCCGGCACGTCGGCCTGGTGCCGGTGGCGGTCGTCACCCACACCGAGCCGTTCCACCTGTCGAAGGCCGTCGCCACCCTCGACTACGTCAGCACCGGCCGGGCCGGTGTGCAGGTGCGGGTCTCCGCCCGGGCGGACGAGGCCGCGCACTTCGGCCGCCGCACCGTGCCGCAGCTACCGGTCGCCGAACTCGACTCGCCGGCCGGACGGGCGCTGCTGGCCGAGTTGTTCGGCGAGGCCGCCGACTACGTGGAGGTGGTGCGGCGGCTGTGGGACAGCTGGGAGGACGACGCGGAGATCCGCGACGTGGCCACCGGCCGCTTCATCGACCGCGACAAGCTGCACTACATCGACTTCGAGGGGCCGCACTTCAGCGTCAAGGGCCCGTCCATCACCCCGCGCCCCCCGCAGGGCCAGCCGGTGGTGGCCGCGCTGGCGCACCGCACCGAGCCGTTCGCGCTGGTCGCGGGCTCCGCCGACCTCGGGTTCACCACCCCGCACGACACCGGGCAGGCGGCGGCGATCGTCGCCGAGATCCGCGAGGCGCAGGAGCGGGCCGGGCGGGGCGGCGAGACCGTACACGTCTTCGGTGACCTGGTGGTCCACCTGGACGAGGAGCCCGGCCGGGCCGCCGAGCGCCGGGCCCGGCTGGACGCCGGCCTGGACGCGCCGTACAGCGGCGACGCGCTGGTCTTCGCCGGCACCTCCGCCGAACTCGCCGACCTGCTGCTGGAGTTCGCCGCCGCCGGGCTGTCCGGGTTCCGGCTGCGACCGGCCACCCTGCCGTACGACCTGGCGCGGATCAGCCGCGACCTGGTGCCCGAACTCCAGCGCCGCGGGGCCTTCCGGACGGCCTACGAGGCCGACACGCTGCGCGGGCTGCTCGGACTGCCGCGCCCGGCCAACCGCTACGCCACCGCCTGAGCGATCCGCGCGATGCCCCAGGAGGCAGACCCCGCATGAGCAAGACCGACACGTCCGACAAGCCCGTCAAGCAGATCCATCTCGCCGCGCACTTCCCCGGCGTGAACAACACCACCGTGTGGAGCGACCCGGAGGCCGGCAGCCAGATCGACTTCAGCTCCTTCGTCCACCTGGCGCGGACCGCGGAGCGGGCGAAGTTCGACTTCCTGTTCCTGGCCGAGGGGCTGCGGCTGCGCGAGCAGGGCGGCCGCATCCACGACCTGGACGTGGTCGGGCGGCCGGACACGTTCACCGTGCTCGCCGCGCTCGCCGCGGTCACCGACCGGCTGGGCCTGGCCGGCACCATCAACTCCACGTTCAACGAACCGTACGAGGTGGCACGGCAGTTCGCGTCGCTCGACCACCTGTCGGCCGGCCGCGCCGCGTGGAACGTCGTCACCTCGTGGGACGAGTTCACCGGGCAGAACTTCCGCCGCGGCGGCTACCTCGCCCGCGAGGACCGCTACGAGCGGGCCCGTCAGTTCCTCACCGCGGTGCGGGAGTTGCTGGACTCCTGGCAGGGCGGCGAGATCGTCGCGGACCGGACGGACGGCACCTTCCTGCGCGCGGCCGGGCCCGGCCGGTTCGACCACCGCACCGGCCAGTTCGACATCGGCGGCCACTTCAACGTGCCGCGTCCCCCGCAGGGCCACCCGGTGGTCTTCCAGGCCGGCGACTCCGAGCAGGGACGGGAGTTCGCGGCCTCGGCGGCCGACGCGATCTTCACCCGGCACGGCACCCTGGAGGCCGGCAAGGCGTTCTACGCCGACGTCAAGGGCCGGCTCGCCAAGTACGGCCGCACACCGGACCAGTTGCTGATCCTGCCCGGTGTGAGCTTCGTGCTGGGCGACACCGAGGACGACGCCCGCGAGAAGTCCCGCGTGATCAGGCGCCAGCAGGTCAGCGGCGCCACGGCGACCGCCTTCCTGGAGCGGCTGTGGAACCGCGACCTGAGCGCGTACGACCCGGAGGGCCCGCTGCCGGACGTGGAGCCGCTGGTCGACGCGGAGCCGATCGTCCGCGGCCGCGCCGACACCCACCGCGACGACCGCGCGGAGACGCTGGCCCGGTGGCGGGCGGTGGCCGAGGAGAAGAAGCTCTCCATCCGCGACCTCGTCATCGAGCTGACCGGGCGGCAGTCCTTCGTCGGCACCCCGGCCCACGTCGCCCGGCAACTCGACGCGTTCGTACAGGCCGACGCCAGCGACGGCTTCATCCTCGCCCCGCACCTCACCCCGGGCGGACTGGACGAGTTCGCCGACACCGTGGTCCCGCTGCTCCAGGAGCGCGGCGTCTTCCGCACCGAATACGAGGGCGAGACCCTGCGCGACCACCTCGGACTGGCCCACCCCGACCACCCGGCCGCGGCCGGCCGGGAGAAGGCGGCGTCGTGAAGTTCCTGGCCATCACGCTCATCGTGCACGCCCCCCACCCGGTGACGGGCGAACTGAAGTCCACCCGCGACCGGTTCCGGGAGGTGGTCGACAACGCCCTGCTGGCCGAGGAGTTGGGCTTCGACGGCTTCGGCGTCGGGGAGCGCCACGAGCGCCCCTTCATCTCCTCCGCGCCGCCGGTGGTGCTCAGCCACCTCGCCGCCCTCACCTCCCGCATCCGGCTGTTCACCGCCGTCACCACGCTCAGCCTGCTCGACCCGGTACGGGCCTACGAGGACTACGCGACGCTCGACCACCTCTCCGACGGGCGGCTGGAGCTGATCGTCGGCAAGGGCAACGGCTCCGCCCAGCGCGAGCTGTTCCACGTCACCACCGACGACCAGTGGGACCGCAACGCCGAGAGCTACGAGCTGTTCCGCACCCTCTGGCGGCAGGACCGGACCACCGCACGCCCGCGCTTCCGGCCGGAGCTGGACGACGCCGAGGTGTGGCCGCGCCCGCTCCAGCGGCCGATCCGGGTCTGGCACGGCAGCGCCACCAGCCGGGAGTCGGTCGACCTCGCCGCCCGCTACGGCGACCCGCTCTTCTCCGCCAACGTCACCAACCCGATCGAGCCGTACGCGGAACTGGTGCGCCACTACCGGGAGCGCTGGGAGCACTACGGGCACGACCCGGCGCTGGCCACCGTCGGCGCGGGCAGCGCCGGCTACCACGCGGCGCGCACCTCGCAGGAGGCGATCGCCGCCTACCGCCCGGTCTTCGAGGGCCGGCTCGCCTTCCAGAAGCGGCTGGGGCTGGAGCCGGTCTTCCCGACCCTGGAGGACTTCGTCGAGCGCAGCTCGGCGCTGATCGGCAGCCCGCAGCAGATCATCGACAAGGTCCACCGCTACCACGAGCAGTTCGGCCACTCCGTGCTGCACCTGCACGCCGACGCGGACGGCCTGACCGACGCGCAGCACCGCGACGCGCTCGCGCTCTTCCAGTCCGACATCGCGCCCACCCTGCGCCGGGACATCCCCGACCCGCCCTGGACCTGGGGCCCGGCCGGCACCCCGGACCCCTCCGGTACCCCGGACCCCTCCGGTACCCCGGACCCCTCCGGTACCGCGACCACGCCCGACGGCACCGCGCCCACCTCCGACGGCATCCCGACCACCTCCGACGGCACCGCGACCACGCCCACCGCCACCGCCTGACAAGGAGCACCACCGTGGCACACACCCCGCTCGCGGTCCTGGACCTCGTGCCGATCTCCACCGGCTCCAGCGCCGGCCAGGCGCTGCGCAACAGCATCGACCTGGCGCAGCACGCCGAACGGCTCGGCTACACACGCCACTGGTTCGCCGAGCACCACCTCAACCCCGGGGTCGCCGGCACCTCCCCGGCGGTCGTGCTCGCGCTGACCGCCGCCGCCACCAGCACCATCCGGCTCGGCTCCGGCGCGGTGCAGCTCGGACACCGCACCGCGCTGTCCACCGTGGAGGAGTTCGGGCTGCTCGACGCCCTGCACCCGGGCCGGTTCGACCTGGGGCTGGGCCGCTCCGGCGGCCCGACCCCGCCGGCCTCGGCCAGGCAGCCGGCGCTGACCGCCGCCACCCCGGTGGTCGACGGCCGCACCCCCAACGGCCTGCGCATCCCCGAGCGGTTCTCCTTCGAGAAGCTGCTCGCCTCGCCGCGCCTGGTGCTGCACCAGCGGCTGCTCGTCCAGCCCGACGCGCACCCCCAGCCGTACGACGAGCAGATCGCCGACATCCTCGCGCTGCTGGCCGGCGACTACGTCACCGACACCGGGGTCGCCGCGCACGTCGTCCCCGGCGAGGGCGCCGACCTCCAGGTGTGGATACTCGGCAGCAGCGCCGGGATCAGCGCGCAGACCGCCGGCGCCCGCGGCCTCCGGTTCGCGGCGAACTACCACGTCAGCCCGGCCACCGTGCTGGAGGCGGCCGAGGGGTACCGCGCGGCCTTCGTGCCGTCGGCCGAGCTGAGCCGGCCCTACGTCAGCGTGTCCGCCGACGTCGTCGTGGCCGAGGACGAGGAGACCGCGCGGGAACTGGCCACCGGCTACGGCCCGTGGGTGCACAGCATCCGCAGCGGCGCGGGCGCCATCCGCTTCCCGACGCCCGAGGAGGCCCGCGCCCGCGCCTGGAGCGCGGAGGACCAGGCCCTGGTGGCCGACCGGGTCGAGACGCAGTTCGTCGGGACGCCGCAGCAGGTCGCCGACCAGTTGGAGACGCTCCGCGACGCCACCGGGGCCGACGAACTGCTGATCACCACCATCACGCACGACCACGCGGACCGGGTCCGCTCGTACCAGTTGCTGGCCGAGGAGTGGAAGAGGCGATGACGACGACCAGGACGCAGTGCAGGGACGAGCGGCGCGACGGGCACGGCCCGAGGCCACCGGCCCGTCAGCCCGCCGGGGTCCACCGCGACGACGGCGGCGGCCGCCCGCCGCAACCGCCCCGGCCGCAGCGCCGACTGCCCTCGGAGGAGGGGGCGTTCGCCTCGGCCGAACTGCGGCGGGTGTTCGGCGCGTTCCCCACCGGCGTGACCGCGATAGCCGCCCTGGTGGACGGAGAGCCCGCCGGCATGGCGGCCAACTCCTTCACCACGGTCTCGCTCGACCCGCCGCTGCTGTCGGTGTGCGTGGCGCACACCTCCACCACCTGGCCGGCGCTGGCCGACCGGCCGCGGCTCGGCGTCACGGTGCTCGGCGCCGAGCAGGACCGCGACTGCGCGCAGCTCGCCGCCCGGGGCGCCGACCGGTTCGCCGGCCTCGACTGGCACGCCACCCCCGACGGCGCGGTGCTGCTCGACCGCGGCAGCGCCTGGTTCGACTGCTCCGTCGAGCAGCTCGTGCGGGCCGGCGACCACGACATCGTCCTGCTGCGGGTGCACGCGCTCGACGCCGACCACGCCGTCGCGCCCCTCGTCTTCCACGCCAGCCGCTTCCGCCGGCTGGAGGAGGCCGCCGACCACCGCTGAGCCGTGCCCGCCCGAGGGCGCGCCGCGTCCTCGCAGGGCCGACCCCGCCCCCGGCGGGCCGCCCAACCCGGCCTTCCCGCCCAGTCCAGCCCGCCCCGCCCGGCCCTCCTGGGGCCGCCGACCCGTCACGGAGCCGTCATGACCGCACCAGCCGAAGAGACCGACCGCGCCGCCTTCGCCCGCCAGTGGGCGGAGTGGCACACCGCCCACGAACGGGTGCTCGCCGCCCCGCACGGCTTCCTCGCCATCACGAGCCTGCGCTGGCTCGACGCCACCCCGACCCGCTTCCCCGACGCGCCCGGTGCCTGGTCGACCACCGAGGAGGGCGTGGTGGTGGAGCTCGACGACGGCGAGGAGCTGGCGCTCGACGGCCAGGCGCTGCGCGGGCGCCACGTGTTCGGGGTGATCCCGGAGCGCGACGGCCTTTTCCCGACCGCCGGCGACGCGGTCGTCGAGGTCGCCAAGCGCGGTGGCCACGACATCCTGCGCCCCCGCCACCCGGACAACGACCTGCTGCGCGACTTCACCGGCACCCCCGCCTACGATCCGGACCCGCGCTGGGTCCGGACCGGCCGCTTCCTGCCGTTCGACGCGCCGCGCCCGACGACCGTGGGCGCCGTGGTCGAGGGCCTCCAGCACGTCTACGACGCCCCCGGCGAGGTGGAGTTCGAGCTGGACGGGACCACCCACCGGCTGACCGCGTTCAACGGCCGGGCCCCCGGCAGCCTGCTGGTGCTGTTCACCGACGCCACCTCGGGGGTGACCACCTACGCGGCGAACCGCTCGCTGTCCCTGGCCGCACCCGACGCCGACGGCCGCGTGCTGGTCGACTTCAACCGGGCCGCCAACCTGCCCTGCGCCTACACCGACCTCGCCACCTGCCCGCTGCCGCCGGCCGGCAACCGCCTGCCGGTGGCGGTCGAGGCGGGGGAGAAGACCCCGACAAGCCCGACGCACGCCGCCCCCGCCCTCCCCTGACCCCGACCCGGTCCGACCTGGCCAGGTCCGGGCTGACCCCGACGTG
Organism: Streptomyces sp. SN-593; assembly: GCF_016756395.1. Lineage (NCBI taxonomy): Bacteria > Bacillati > Actinomycetota > Actinomycetes > Kitasatosporales > Streptomycetaceae > Actinacidiphila > Actinacidiphila reveromycinica. Next base: position 1,191,228 of record NZ_AP018365.1, on the reverse strand, counting down.
GCCCGTCCCGGCCTGACCTCGGCCCGCCCTGGTCCGGGCCGGCCCCGGCCCGGGCGGGCCGGGGGCCGGGGCACGGCTCCGGGACCGTGCGGCGGCCGCGGCATCGCCGGACGCCCCGGCCGGCCGCCGCGCCCGGCAGCGTACGCTTCGTGCAGCGCGCGCCCTGCCGGCGCACGCGAAATGCCGCGGACCAGCGGCTTTTCGACCATTCACCTGGAAAGCCCGCAGATGAGCACGGAGCAGCGCCACCTCCTCGTCATCGGCATCGGAGCCGGCGACCCCGACCACCTGACGCTCGGCGCGGTACGCGCCATCCGCCGCGCCGACGTCTTCTTCCTGATCGGCAAGGGCCCGGAGAAGTCGTCGCTGACGGACTTCCGGCGCGGCGTGATCGACGCCCACGCGGACGGCCCGTACCGGATCGTCGAGACGCAGGACCCGCCGCGCGACCGGGAGGCGGCCGGCCGCGGCGCCTACACCGCCGCGGTGCACGACTGGCGGACCCGTCGCGCGGACGCCTGCGAGCAGTTGATCCGCGAGGAGTTGGCACCCGGTCAGGCCGGGGCCTTCCTGGTCTGGGGCGACCCGGCGCTTTACGACGGCACGCTCAGCATGCTGGAAGAGATCGCGGCGCGCGGCACCGTCGGGTTCGACGTCGAGGTGGTGCCCGGGATCAGCAGCGTCTCCGCGCTGGCGGCGCGCCACCGGATCGGGCTCAACCAGGTCGGCCGCCCCGTGCACGTCACGCCCGCCCGCCGGCTGGCCGAGTTCTTCCCCGGCGACGGCGACGGCGACGGCGATGACGGCAACGGCGCGGCGGGCGACGGGGACGTCGTCGTGATGCTCGACGCCCACGAGTCCTTCGCCGGGATCGGGGGCGGCGACGACGTGTGGATCTACTGGGGCGCCTACATCGGCACGCCGGACGAGATCCTGGTCTCCGGGCGGCTCTCCGAGGTCGCCGACCGCATCCGGCAGGTCCGCGCGGAGGCCCGCGCCCGGCACGGCTGGATCATGGACACCTACCTGCTGCGCCGCACCGGCGACGCCTGACCCGGCCCGAGCCCGAGCCGCCCCGGCCCGAGCCCGGCCGGGCGGCGGGGCGGGGCGGGAACGCCGTCCGGCGCCCCCGGCCCGCCCCAACCGTCACCGGTCGGCCGGGACCACCCCCTGGCCGGCTGAGCCCGGCAGCTCCGCCCGGACCGTCCTGGCCGCGGCGACCAGGTTCGCCAGCGACGCCCTCGTCTCCGGCCAGCCGCGGGTCTTCAGCCCGCAGTCCGGGTTGACCCACAGCCGTTCCGCCGGGATGGCCGCCAGGCCCTCGCGCAGCAGCGCGGCCGCCTCCTGCGCGTCCGGAACCCGCGGTGAGTGGATGTCGTAGACACCGGGCCCGGCCTCGCGCGGGTAGCCGTGGCCGGCCAGTTCCGCCGCCACCCGCATGTGGGAGCGGGCGGCCTCCAGGCTGATCACGTCCGCGTCGAGGTCGTCGATGGCCCGCACGATGTCGCCGAACTCCGCGTAGCACATGTGCGTGTGGATCTGGGTCGCCGGACCGGCCACCGCGGTGGTGAGGCGGAACGCCTCGGTGGCCCAGGCCAGGTACGCCGGACGGTCGGCGGCCCGCAGCGGCAGGGTCTCGCGCAGCGCCGGCTCGTCGACCTGGATGACGGCGGTGCCGGAAGCCTCCAGGTCGGTGACCTCGTCGCGCAGCGCCAGTGCCACCTGGCGGGCGGTGTCGCCGAGGGGCTGGTCGTCGCGGACGAACGACCAGGCGAGCATGGTGACCGGCCCGGTGAGCATGCCCTTGACCGGCCGCGCGGTGAGCGACTGCGCGTACCGCGTCCATCGCACGGTCATCGGCCCAGGGCGGGAGATGTCGCCGGCCAGGACCGGCGGACGCACGTACCGGGTGCCGTAGGACTGCACCCAGCCGTGCCGGGTGGCGAGGTAGCCGGTCAGCCGTTCGGCGAAGTACTGCACCATGTCGTTGCGTTCGGGCTCGCCGTGCACCAGGACGTCCAGGCCGGTCCGCTCCTGGAAGGAGATGACCTCACCGATCTCGGCCCGGATCCGCTCCTCGTAGCCGGCCTCGTCGATCCGGCCGGCCCGCAGGTCGGCGCGGGCGGTGCGCAGCCCGGCGGTCTGCGGGAACGACCCGATGGTGGTCGTCGGCAGCAACGGCAGTCGCAGGCGCGCGCGTTGGGCCGCGGCCCGCTCCGGGTACGCCGGGGCGCGGCGGCCGTCGGCGTCCGTGATCGCGGCAACCCTGGCGCGGACGGCGGGGTCACGGGTGATCGGGGAGGAGGCCCGGGACGCCAGGTCGGCGCGGTTCGCCGCGATCAGCGCGGCGACGGCGTCGGTGCCCTCGGCCAGGCCGCGTGCGAGCGTGACGACCTCGGCGGTCTTCTGCCGGGCGAACGCGAGCCAGCGCAGCACCTGCGGGTCGATGTCCTGCTCGGGCGCGGTGTCCAGCGGCACGTGCAGCAGCGAGCAGGACGCGGCGACGTCCACCCGGTCGGCGAGGCCGAGCAGGGTGGCCAGGGTGGCGAGTGACTTCTCGTAGTCGTTGATCCAGACGTTGCGGCCGTCCACCACGCCCGCCACCAGCCGCTTGCCGGGCAGCCCGCCGGTGGCCGCGAGGTCGTCGAGGTTCGCGGCGGCCGGGCCGGTGAAGTCGACCGCCAGGCCCTCGACCGGCGCGCCGGCCAGCACCGGCAGCGCGTCGCCGAGCCGGTCGAAGTATGAGGCGACGAGCAGCTTCGGCCGGTCGGCCAGGGTGCCGAGCCGCCGGTAGGCGCGGGCGGTGGCGTCCAGTTCCGCGGGGGTGCGGTCCTGGACCAGGGCGGGTTCGTCGAGCTGAACCCACGCCGCGCCGGCCGCCCGCAGGTCGGCGAGCACCTCCGCGTACACCGGCAGCAGCCGGTCCAGCAGGGCGAGCGGTGCGAAACCGGCCGGCGCGCCCGGGGCCGGCTTGGCGAGCAGCAGGTACGTCACCGGGCCGACGAGGACCGGCCGGGCGTCGTGGCCGAGGGCCAGGGCCTCGCGCAGCGCGCCGACCTGCGCGGCGGAGTCGGCGGCGAAGACCGTGTCCGGGCCCAGCTCGGGGACCAGGTAGTGGTAGTTGGTGTCGAACCACTTCGTCATCTCCAGCGGAGCGACGTCCTGGGTGCCGCGGGCCATGGCGAAGTAGCCGTCGAGCCGGTCCGCGGCGACGGCGGCGCGGTGCCGCTCGGGCACGGCGCCGACCATGACGCTGGTGTCGAGGACGTGGTCGTAGAGCGAGAAGTCGCCGGTGGGCACCTCGTGGATGCCGGCATCCACGAGCTGGGTCCAGTTGGACCGGCGCAGGTCGGCCGCGGTCCGCCGGAGGGAGTCCGCGGTGACGCGGCCCTTCCAGTAGCCCTCGACGGCCTTCTTCAGTTCCCGGTGCGGTCCCTGGCGGGGGTAGCCGTACACGGTGGCCCGTGCTGCCGCGGCTGCGGGCTTTGCTGACACGGAACTCTCCTTCGCGAGATGTCTCCCTGGCATCCCGGGGACGGGACGCGGGCGCGAAGGCGGCGAACGAGGGGGAGAGGACGCACCCGGGGGTGCTCCTCCACCTGCTGTCCACGCCGACCCGCCCACGAGGTCACCGGGATTTCCGCACGCGATCGGTCGCGTACGGGCAACGGGCAGGTCTTCGGACTCGCGGGCACGCCTGCCGGGGGCAGACACCTACTGGCCGTCGCTTCCCAGGTCCGCGGTCCGGACCCAGTGCGTATGACGGCGCTCGTTCCCACTCACCGCTGCGGGGCAGTCCCGGATTCCCACCGGGTTCCCTCTTGCGACGCCGATGCCTGGCGGGCAGGGCGAACCAGCTGCACCCGCAAGCATAGAACGCCCGGGTGCCGACGGCCCGCCGCCGCCCACATCCCGGAACCCCCGCCCTCCCACCAGGCGGGACGGCGGGGCGGGACGGCGGGACGGCGGGGTCGGACGGGCCGGACGGGCCGGACGGGCCGGTCAGGCCAGGGCCGGTTCGGCCCGCGGCGCCTCCTCCCGCTCCTGGGCGGCCGGCACCGTGAGGGCGATGAGGGCCCCGAGCAGCGCGGCGCCCGCGCAGATCCCGAACAGCACCCGGTAGGCGTGCAGGGACGGCATCGCCTGCCCGGCCAGCACGACCACCTGGGAGGCGAACAGCGTGCCGCCCACCGCGCTGGCCAGCGAGCTGCCGACCGAACGGAACAGCGTGTTCAGCCCGTTGGCGGCCGCCAGCGAGGAGCGGGGCGCGGCGAGGTTGACCAGCGCCGGCATGGCCGCGTAGGCGATGCCCGTGCCCGCGCCCGCGATGCTGGTACCGAGGATGACCTCCCACAGGTGGCCGGTGAGCACGATGCGCACCACGAAGCCCGCGGCCACGATCGTCGCGCCGATGGCCAGGGTGATCTTCGGCCCGACCCGGTTGGTGATGGCGGCCGAGGCCGGCGAGAGCACGAGCATCGCCAGGCCGCTGGGCAGCAGGCACAGGCCGCCCACGACCACGGACGACCCGAATCCGTAGCCGGTCGCGCGCGGTGCCTCCACGTAGGAGGCGGTGCCGATCAGCGTGGCGAACAGCGCGAAGCCGACGCAGGTGGACGCGATGTTCGTCAGCAGCAGCGACGGCGCGGAGTTCACCACGACGTCGACGAGCGGCGAGGAGGCGCGGCGCTCCCAGAGCACGAAGGCGACGAGCAGCACCACCGCGGCGACCAGCAGCCCGATGGTCGTCGGCGAGGACCAGCCCCAGCCGGCGGCCTGGCTCAGCGGCAGCAGCAGGCAGACCAGGGCGCCGGCGAGCACCACCGTGCCGGGCACGTCGAGGCGGCCGACGGAGCGGCCGGCCGGCTCGGTGAGCAGCAGCCAGGTGCCGGCCACCGACAGCGCGCCGCCGGCCGCGCAGATCCAGAAGAGCAGGTGGTAGTCGGTGTGCTCGCCGATCCAGGCGGCCAGCGGCACACCGAGCGCCCCGCCGATCCCCAGCATCGCGCTGACCAGGGCGATCCCCGCGGAGGCCCGTGCGCGCGGCAGCATCGTGCTCAGCAGGCTGATGCCGAGCGGGATCACCGCCATGGAGACCCCGACGATCGCGCGGCCGACGATCATCGGCACCAGGCTGTCGCTGAGCGCGGAGACCAGCGAGCCGACGCAGAGCGCGGCCGCCGAGCCGATCAGCGCGGCCTTCTTGCCGTACAGGTCACCGAGCCGGCCGGCCACCGGCACCGCGACGGAGGCGACCAGCAGCGTGGACGTCAGCAGCCACTGCACGTCGCCGGTGGAGCTGCCGAGGTCGGTGGTGATCTTCGGCAGGACCGGGATGAGCAGGGACTGGGTCAGCGAGGCGAGCAGGCCGGCCAGCGCGACCACCGCGAGCGCGGCGATCTCGGCCGGCTGCCAGCCGCCTCCCGGCCCCGCCCGGCCGTCGCCGTCGGCGGCGGTCCGCGACTCCTCGGGGGCGTCCTCCGAGTGGTTCACCACGGTCACTCCTCGTCTGGAAGGTCTCTGCCCGCACACCGCAATTCGTGGCACACGGTGCCATGTGGCATACGGTGCCACGAACGTGCATAGGATTCAATCGGATCGTTGACGTACGGCCCGCACACCGAGGAGGCGCTCCATCGACGGGATGCGCGAACGCAAGCGCGCGGACAACCGCGCGGCGACGATCGAGATCGCCTTCCGGCTCTTCGGCGAGCACGGGTACGACGACGTGACCGTGGCCGCCATCTGCGAGGCCGCCGACATCGGCCGGCGCACCTTCTTCCGCTACTTCGCCTCGAAGGAGGAGCTGCTGAACGTGCCGCTGGAGGAGATGACGGCCCGGCTGGACGAGTCGCTCGCCGCCACGCCGGCCGGCTCCACCGAACACGACGCGGTGCGCGCGGCCATGCTGGACCTGGCGGACTACGCCCTGGCGCACCGGCGGCAGCTCGGCCTGTACCGGCGGATCATCACCAGCTCCGCCGGCCTGCGGTTCGACGCGTTCTGGCACCTGCCGCAGCAGGAGCAGAGGTTCGCCCGCCAGGTGCGGAACCGGCACGGCGGCCAGGAGGAGCCCGCCCTGCGCACCCGCCTGCTGGTCGCGCGAGCCGTCGCGGCCTTCCGGGTCTGGCTCGACGAGGCGGTCGACGCCACCCGCGACCTGCCGGCGGAGCAGGCCCGCGCGCTCTTCCACGAGGTGCTCGACGCCGACCCGTGGCTGGCCGACCCCGGGCCCCGCGGCCAGGTGTGACCGGGAGTCACCCGCAGACGGGTGAGGGAGGTTCACACGTTCGGCGCAACGTGGCGATTCATCCGGGTTGCCGGCATCGTCCGGCGTAGTTTCGGCGGTGCCCCACGCGAGTCACCGCACACCAGGAACAGGAGAATCCCTTGGCGTCATCCGCTGCCCTTCCCACCCTCCGAGGCCGCTTCGTCGCCGGCGCGAGCGCGCTGACCGCCGCGGTGGCGATCTGCACCGCACTGCTCGGTGCCACCGCGGCCCAGGCCGCCACCCCGGCCCAGCCGTACGGCACGGTCGTCTCCGGCAACGGCGTCGTCCAGCGCCAGTACCCGAGCACCGACTCCTCCGTGAAGGGCTCGCTGGCCTACCGCCAGCAGGTCGGGCTGCGCTGCAAGGTCCGCGCCCAGAACATCGCGGGCAACGACGTCTGGTACCTGCTGCGGGACAACGCGAACTGGGTCTCCGCGAAGTACGTCGACAACACCGGCTCCGTCGCCTACTGCAAGGACGTCCTGCGCGGCAGCGCCGCCGAGGCGAACACGGTGCCCGAGGGCGCCCAGGGCTGACCGCCGCCCGGTCGCGGGCGCCCCGGAGTCGCGGCAGGTCCCGCGTGCGGCTCCGGGGCGCCGGCGTGCGCGCGGCCGGCCGACTGCCCGCGCCGCTGCCCGCGCCGCGGGCCCGCCGGTCACGGCCGTAGCGGACCGGTGCGGCCGGTCCGGCCGGCGAGCGCCGACAGCGGCGGCAGCGTGAGGGCGAGCCACGCCGCGCCGAGCAGCCAGCCGCCCACCTCGTCGGTGGGCCACTGCACGCCGAGGTAGACCCGGGTGGCGCTGACGGCCGCCGCCCAGCACACGCAGCACAGCACGTCCAGCCGCACCGCGCCGCGCGGCGCGTCGCTCCCGAGCACCGCCCAGGCCAGCAGCCCCGCGGCCAGCACGGACGTCGTGGCGTGCCCGGAGGGGAACGCCCAGTCCGTGCCCAGCACCGCCCAGTCGGCCACCGGCGGCCGGGGCCGGGCCAGCCCGAACAGCACCGCGAGCCGGACGGCCTGCCCGGTGAGCAGGATGGCCACCCCGACGAGGGCCGCCGCCACCTCCCGCCGCGACGCCGTCCGCCGCGCGCACCCGGTCCACCCGGCCAGCGCCACCGCGACGTAGGGCAGCGGGCCCGCCCCGGTCGAGTCCAGCAGGCGGGCGGCCGCGACCAGGCGGTCCGACCGGTGGGCGACCGCCCAGCGGTGCACGGCGAGGTCCGGACCGACCGGCGCGCCGTGGCGGGCGGCCAGCGTCCAGAGCAGCAGCGCGAAGAGCGCCGCGGGCACCGTGAACAGGACGAGCGCCCTGCCCGCGCCCGGTGCCCTGCCTGCGCCGGGTGCCTTCCCGGCGCCGGGAAGGCGGCCCGGGCACGGCCCCACGGGCGCGCGGCCGCGCCGCTGCCACCGGCCGCGCGGCCACCGGTGCCGGAAGCCGCCGAGGGGGAAGGCTGGGGTCATCGTGGGTGGCTCCGCGTCGGTGTCGGTTGCCCGAAGGGGCCGCGTCGGCGGGGCCCGGATGTCTACAGAACTGTAGTCGCGGGTGGCCCGTCCCGTCGACGCCCCGGGCGGACCGCGGCGGCTTTCGCCGGTCCGCGCCCGCCGCGTCCCGGGCCCGTACCGGCCTTCGCGCACCCTGGCGCGCGGACGGTGACCAACGCGTTCCCGTGCGTCACCGACCGTGCGAGCAAAGCGGCTGCGAGTGTTATTCAATGGGTGTGCGGTAGGGGATCTCGGGGCTTCTTCGCACGCAAAAACCTCGGGTATGCCTCCGGCCACGCGCCGGGGGCCGGCCAGCGAGCTGAGAGAGCGTATGGACTCGACACCATCCCCCTCGTCTTCGTTGCCGTCCGACCAGGTCAGCCGCGCACTGGGAAGCTATGGCCCGCACGGCGGACGGGCGGCGGCCGGTCCTGCCGCCTCGCAGGGCCCCGGCGGCCGGGCCGCGGCCGCGGAGCCCGTCACCGAGAGCCAGGAGCAGATCCTCGGTTCCGTCGACGTCGACCGCGAGCTGAACATCACCCGCTGCAACCTCCAGGCGCCCGCGTTCACGGGGCTGACCGTGGCTCCCGGCAGGCCCTTCGCCGACCTGCTGCCGCCCGGTGACATCCCCACGGTCACCCGGCGGCTGCGCCAGGTGAGCGAGACCCGCGAGCCGCACGTCGCCCGGGTGCAGCGGCTGCTGCGGGACGACGGCACGGAACTGGTCGTCTCCATGAGCATCCTGCCCGCCGCGGCGCCGCAGGAGGGGCTGACGGTCTCGCTGATCGCCATGGCCAAGCGGCTGCACCTGTACGCCTCGGAGACCGCCATCGGGACCTCGCTGGACATCGGCGAGACCGCGCAGTCGCTGGCCCAGTCGCTGCTGGCCTGGGCCGACGTCGCCGCGATCGACCTGGACTACGCGGTCTGGACGGGCGAGGCCGTCACCGAGCAGCCGCCCGGCCGCATCCGGCTGCGCCGGGCCGCGCTGGTGCCGGACCGGGCGTGGCCGGACGGCTACCTGACGCCCGGCGACAACCTCCCCGGCGAGGCGAACCGGCTGCTGGCCGTCGCCGTCAAGCGCGAGGACGTCGCCAAGCCCATCGTGATCCCCGACCGGGAGTCCATCGAGCGCGCGCTCGGCGACCCGCGGCTGGTCCGGGCCCTGGTACCCGGCGACCGGCCCGCCAGCCTCGCCTGCATCCCGCTGGTCCTGGAGGGCCAGGACGGCGCCGCGCCGGTGGTGCTGGGCGTGGCGGAGATCTGGCGGCGCCCGGACCGCCCCTTCCGGGACAGCGAACTGCTCGACCTCCAGGAACTGGCCGCGCGGACCGCGCACCACGTCGACCTGGCCCGCCAGCACCAGCGCGAGCACGCCCAGGTGCTCGCGCTCCAGCGGCGGCTGCTGCCGCGGGCCGGCAGCGACACCATCGAGGTCGCCAGCGTCTACCAGCCCACCACCCCGGACAGTGCCGGGGTCGGCGGCGACTGGGTGAACAGCTTTCCGCTGCCGGGCGGTCGTACCGCGCTGGTGGTCGGCGACGTGGTCGGCCACGGCCTGGGGGCCGCGGCGGCCATGGGCCAGCTCAGCATGGAGGCCCGCGCGCTGCTGTCGGCCGGGCTCGCGCCCGACGAGGTGCTGGAGCACCTGGACGAGACCGTGACGCTGCTGGACGACGCGGACGCCGGCCTGGCCGCCGGCTACAGCGCGCTCGGCTCCACCTGCTGCATCGCGGTGTACGACCCGGTCGGCCACCAAGTGGTGATGTCCAGCGCCGGCCACCTGCCGCCGGTGCTGGTGCTGCCGGAGGGGGCCGCCGAGATCCTCTCGGTGCCGCCGCATCCGGGCCTGGGCACCGAGTTCGCGCTGCGTGAGCCGTTCGACACGCACACCTTCCCGGCGCCCCCCGGCTCGCTGATCGCCCTCTACACCGACGGCCTGGTCGAGGACCCGGCGATCCCGATCGACGAGGGCATCACCCGGCTCGCGGAGACCGTCGCCCGGGTGCACCCGTGGGACGACCTCCAGCAGGCGGCCCGGCGGCTGGTGACCGACCTCACCGCGCGCAGCCACCTGCGCGACGACATGACGCTGCTGATCGCCCGCATGACCGGCCGCCGCAAGCGGGACATCGCGACCTGGCGGCTGCCGGCCCGCGCCGACGCCGCGAGCCGGGCCCGGGCCCTGGCCGCCACCCGGCTGCGGCAGTGGCAGACCCGGGACGAGACCCGGGACAACGCGCTGCTGCTGATCAGCGAACTGGTGACGAACGCCGTCCGCTTCGCCACCGGCCCGGTCACCGTACGGCTGATCAAGGACGCCGGCGGCCTGCTGTGCGAGGTCGGCGACACCGGCAACGGCCGGCCCCGCAAGGGCCGTACGGGGCTGCTCGACGACAGCGGCCGCGGCCTGTACGTCGTCCACAAGGTCACCACCCACTGGGGGGTGCGGTGGACGGACACCGGCAAGGTCGTCTGGGCCGAACTGGCCTGGTAGCGCGCCCCGCCGCCGGGCGGAGCGGTCAGAGCCACTCGCCTTCCACCGCGGTCGCCGTCAGACCGGGCGCGGCCGCGTACAGCACCGTGCGGTCACCGGGCTTCTGCCCGGCGTCGTGCGCGCGCCGCAGGATGTCGAACACCGCGGCGCCGCCCCGGTTGCCGGTGCGGTAGCTGTCGCGGCTGTAGGACAGGACGTCCGTCGGCCAGCCCTCGGGCATGGTCTGCTCCATGTACTCCAGCACGCGGGTGCCGCCGGGGTGCGCGAGCAGCAGGTCCGGGTGCCAGGGGGAGTCGTCGCCCGCGTGGCGCCGGCGCAGCCACTCCCACATCGCGCCGACCGTCCGCTGCACCGCGCGCGGGCCGTGCCGGTCCATCACGAAGTGCGTGCCGTCCTCGCGGGTGTCGAGCCGGTGCAGGTTCTCGGTGCCGGGCAGGGTGTGGTGCCAGGACGCGTCGAGCCGCAGCACGGACTCCGGCCGGCGCCGGCCGGTGACGACCGCGGCGACCGCGGTGTCGGCGAACAGCAGCCGCACGATCAGGGATTCGAGGGTGTCGTCCGCGGGCTGGTAGGTGGTGCTCAACGCCTCCGATATGACGACCAGCACGACGCGGTCGGGGTCGGCGGCCACCAGGTCGGCGGCCAGCGCCAGCGAGCGGGTGCCGGCGATGCACGCCCACTGCGCGGCCGGCAGCAGCAGCACGTCCTCCCGCAGCGGCAGCCGGTTGGCCAGCGAGACGTCCAGGCCCGGCAGTGCGGGCGTGGTGGAGTTGCTGGTGATCAGGCAGTCGACGTCGGAGGGGTCCAGCCCGGCGATCTGAAGGGCGCCGCGGGCCGCCCGCTCGCCGTACGCCTGCACGGCCTCCCAGGCCGGCGCGGTGCGCTCCTGCACGGTCTGCGGTGCCGGGACCGCCTCCAGCGCGGCGATCACCCGGTCCACGTCCTGCTCGCCGAACCCGCCGCGCGCCAGCGCCTCCCGGGCCGGGCCGGGGGCCGGGGTCCGCAGGCCGCCGCCGGCGCCGGGCGCCACGGCGGCGCTCAGCGGCAGCATCCACCCGCGGGTGTCGATCCCGGTGGAACCCGCGATGCCCTCGATCCGGGACAGCCACGGTGCCCGCGGATGCCGGTCGCGGACGTCGGCCAGGATCTCGTCCGTCGGCACGGAGTGCTCGCCGTGGATCACCGCGGGAGGACACAGGTAAGCGGCCACAATACGCACCTTTCGACGCAGGGCGGAGAAATGCGGCGAAGGGTGTGTAATAGGTCACTTCGCCCGGTGGTGATCAATTGGTGGGGTTTGGGCACCACTTCGGAAGTTATAACCCGATTTTGCTCCGATGGGCCCCGAACGGCGCCCATCTGTGGCCGATGCCACGGGAAACGCCGTGGAATCAGGCCGTCGACCCGTCGCGGGCCCGCAGGGCCGGCAGCACGGTCTCGCCGAACAGCAGCATGTCCTCGTCGTACTCCGGGAAGATCAACATGAGCCCGTCCAGATCGGCTTCGCGCACGATGTACGCGATGTGCTCGGTGACGGTGCGCGCCGAGCCGGCCACGTAGGCGGTCTGGAAGGCGGCCTCGCCCTCCGCGCCCTCCGCCCACGCGCGGGCCTGGTCCTCCGGCACGCCCCAGGTCCGGCGCATGCGGGCCAGCGCCTCGCGGTCCAGCCCCGCGCCCCACGCGCGCACCTTCCGCGCGGCCAGCGCGTCGGTCTCGTCCTGGACGACGGTGAGCATCGAGTACGTCCGGCAGACGCGGCCGTTCGCCGCGGCCCGCGCGTGCACGTCGGCCGAGAGCGTCCGCATCTCGTCGAGGCTCTCGGCGGCGAGGAAGGCGCCGTCGGCGTACCGGGCCTGGAAGCGGCGCGCGTCCTCGGAGCGGCCCGCGCTGATGAGGGTCGGGCGCACCGCCGGGTGCGGGCGGGAACGGCAGTCCACGAGGTCGAAGTACGGGGTGCGCATGGTGACGGAGGGCTCGGTCCACAGCCGCCCGACCGCCTCCGTCCACAACTCCGTCATCCGGTAGCGCTCCTGGTGGCCGAGTTCCGGGTCCCAGGCGCCGAACTGCTCGAACTCCCCGGCGTAGGAGCCGTTGACGATGTTCAGCCCGGCCCGGCCGCCGGAGACGTCCTGGAGGGTGGCGATCATCTTCGCCGCGACGGCGGGGTTGTGCACGTTCGCGTGCAGGGTGGCCCAGATCCTGACCCGGCTGGTGGCCTCGGCGAGCGCCGACATCATCGTGACCGACTCCAGCGAGCGGCCCCAGTGGTCGGTGCTCCCGCCGAAGCCGCGCCACTTCGCCATCGACATGACGAAGTCCAGGCCGATCCGCTCGGCATGCAGCGTCGCGCGCCGGTTCCACGCGTAGCTCGCCTCGGGGTGCGGGGCCGACGTGGACAGCATCCAGCCGCCGTTCCCGATCGGGAGGAAGATCCCGTACTCTTTCGCAGGCATGTGCACGGCCCTTTCGGTGAGATTCCGGATTCCGCCCGGACCGGCCGCCCGCCGGCCCGCTCGCCCCTACGGTGCGGGCCACACCAGCTTTCCGGCGGCATACAGCCCGTCGACGTACGACGTGTCGAACCACCCACGCGCCCGGGCGGCGGTCACGCCGGCCGGCACGATCGCGAACCGGTGCAGCATGGCCACGAGTTCGGTGACGTTGGACAGGTCGAGGCCGCCCAGCGGCTGCCCGGGCGTGGGGTTGTCCCGGACGACCTGCGTCTCGGTCCTCCAGATCGTCGTGTTGAGCGTCTTGTCGTACGTCGGGCCGGACAGCCCCGCCGCGTAGCCGACGCACTCGCGGATGTGCGCCGCGCCGGACGAGCAGTACGCGTAGGCGTGCAGGGCCGCACGCAGGACGTCCTGGACGGCGTGCGGATGGGCCTTCGCGAACGCCGGGTTCACGGCCATCGCGCCGAGCGAGCTGGGGATGCCGTAGTCGACCGGCTGCCACACGGTGACGTCCTTGCCGGCCGCCCTGAGCTGGTTGGGCTCGTTGGAGACGAACCCGGTGAGCGCTTCGAGGCCGCCCTGCCGGCGGGGCAGCACCGAGGGGTCGTACCCCTCCTTCACCAGCTTCAGCGAGTCCCACCGGACCCCCGCCTTCACCATCATCGCCTCGACGGCCGCCGGGACGTAGCCCTTGTGGCCGACCACCTTGCCGTCGAGCTGGGGGAGCGCGGTGATGTCCTTGTTCGTCATCAGGACGTCCAGGCCCGCGTCGGAGTACGACGAGACGCCCTCGATGTCGATGCCGGCGGCCCGGGCCTGGATGACGTCCTGCTCGGCCACGGCGGCCACGGTCGCCCGCCCGCCGGCCAGCAGCTTGGTGTTCTGCGCCGTGTCGCCGGTGCCCGGCCGGAGGGACACGTCCAGGCACAGGTCGTCGAAGTAGCCGAGCTTCTCGGCGGCGACGTACTCCAGGATCGACGCCGACGCCTGGTACTGGTAGCCCGACAGGTAGGTGATCTTCCCGGCCGCCTCGTTCTCGGCGCAGCGCGCGGCGGAGACGGCGGAGCCCTTCGTGCGCGTCGGGCCGGCGGTGTCCGGGCCGGAGCCGCATCCCGCGGCGGCCGTCAGCGCGACGGCCGCGAGGGCCGCGAGCCCGGACCGGAGGAGGCGGTGGTGCGAGGGCGGCTGCATGGCGGCTCCAAGGTGACGAGGCGTCAGGGGTGGCGCGCGGAACACGGACCGCCGCCGCGTCCGGGCCGGGCGGGGCCGGGCGGGCGGCGGATCGCGGGACGGTCGGGACGGGGCGGTCTGGGCGCGAGCGTTGGGGCGGGGGCCGCGGTCGGGGGCGGATCAGTCGGGGGCGCCGTCGTGCCGGCGCAGCACCCGGCGTTCGACCAGGGTGACGGCGAGCAGGAGCAGGACGCCCATCACCGCGAGGACGAGGACGGAGGCGTACACGACGGGCAGTTGGTTCATGGACGAGGCCACGCTGATCGCCGTGCCGAGCCCGCGGGTCGATCCCGCCGCGGACATCTCGGCCACCACGGCGCCGATGAGCGACAGCGGGAAGACGATGCGCAGCGCGGCGAAGACGTAGGGCAGCGCGTGGGGGACCCGCAGGTGCCACAGCAACTCGATCCGGCCGGCGTCCATCGTCCGGTACACCTGGAGCACCGGCCGCGGCACCGACCGCAGGCCGGTCGCGGTGTTGATGAGGATGGGGAAGAAGCAGATCAGGCCGGTGATGATCAGCTTGGGCAGCGGGCCGAAACCGAAGGCCACGACCAGGGCCGGCGCGATCGCCACCAGCGGGGTGACGTTGAGCACGACCGCGATCGGCATCACCGCCCGGCGCACCAGCGGGAGTTCGCTGGTCAGCACCGCCAGGACGAACGCGGCGGCGAAGCCCGTCGCGAGCCCGGCGGCCGCCTCGCCGAGGGTGACCCACGCGCCCGAGAGGTAGTACCCGAAGTGCGTGGTCAGCGACCGGCCGACCGCCGGCAGCGGCGGCAGCAGGTAGGGCAGGCGCCGGGCACCGTACTGCCACAGGGCGGCGAGGACGGCCAGCATCACCGGCAGCGGCAGCCACACGCCGGGGCGGGCCCAGGCCGCCCGCGGCCACGGGCGGCACCGGCCCCGGCGCGGCCGCCGGCCGGGCGGACCCGTCCCGGGCCCCGCGCCGGTGTGCTCCCCGACTGCGGTCATCTCCCGCTCCCCCCGTCGCCCGCGGTCATGTCCGGTGCTCCCCGCTCACGCGCCGCCGCCGTGCCAGGCGCGGCGCAGCCGCTCCCTGAGCAGGTCCTCGTACGCGTGGAAGCGCCGCTCCCGCAGGAGGCGCTCCCCGCGCGGCCGGGGCAGGTCGATCTCGACGGTCTCCACGATGCGGCCGGGCCCCGGTGCCATCACGACGACCGTGTCCGAGAGCCGGACGGCCTCGGTGACCGAGTGGGTGACGAACAGCACCGTCGTCCGCAACTCCTCCCACAGGTCCAGCAACTGGTCCTGGAGGCTCTCCCGGGTGAACTCGTCCAGGGCCGAGAAGGGCTCGTCCATGACCAGCAGGTCCGGCCGCAGGCCGAAGGCGCGCACGATCGCCACGCGCTGCCGCATCCCGCCGGACAACTGGGCCGGAACCCTGTGCACGACCTCGCCCAGGCCGGCCCGGACGAGGAGGTCGCGCGTGTGCGCGACCGACGGCGCGGCCTCCCGCTCGGTGAACCCCGGTAGGCGCGCGCGGCGCCCGCCGGCCCCGCGGTTGATCTTCTGCGGCAGCGTGACGTTCCGCAGCACGGACAGCCACGGCAGCAGCGCCGGGCTCTGCGGCACCAGCCCGATCAGCTTGGCGGCGCACGCCTCGGCCGGCGTGACCCCGTGCACCAGCACCTCGCCGCGGTCGGGCCGCTCCAGGCCGGCGACCAGCCGCAGCAGCGTCGACTTGCCGCAGCCGCTGGGGCCGATGAGGCTGACGAAGCGGCCGGCCGCGACCGTCACGGCGACGTCGTCGAGGGCGATCGTGGCGGAGGGCCCCGCCCCGTACACCCGGCGCACGGACCGCAACTCCAGCGCGGGAGTTCCTGGCACCTTCTCGCTCCCGTCCCTGTCGCGGGCGCGGCGGCCCGATCCTGGAGGCCGGAGGGCGCGCGGCGGTGGCGTCCGACCGGCTGCCGCGCGGGAACCGTGGCGGAGCGCTCCGACCCGAGGGGCGTGGGGTACCTGCCCCGCCCGGCGGGCGGTTACGCACCGCTCACCGTCGGCGCCGTAGCGTTTCGGCCACGCGGGAGCGCACACGGAAAAACGTCCGGACGGAAAGGTATTCCGACCGGACGCCACCGTACTGATCTCGCGTGTCCGAGGGGGGCTTGAACTCTCCTCTTGGGCACCAGCCCATCCCGGACCGCGCCATGAGGCTGCGCCCAGTCCGCACGGGCGCGTACGTGACCACGTGCCGGGGGTGGCCGGGGCGGTCGGGGACCTGTTTATGCAAAGACACGCATAGTCGCGTTCATGCATAGACGCGTGGCGCCACCCCTTCTACTGTCGGTGGACAGGCGGCCCGAACGGGCCTGGAGCAAGGGGGTTTGGCATGCCCGGACGTTCGGCACTCACCCGGCTCACGGGCAACGGCAACGGCGAGTGCGGAGAGAAGGACTGCCCGAACGTGTACCGCACGGCCACGGGATCGTTCGTCGTGCAGGGCGACGTGTCCAACGCCTTCACCCCGCCCTCCGGGGAAGGGCTCGTGGAAATCCCGGAGGCGGTTCTCAGGGAGACATTCCGTGCACTTGGATGGTGACGCGTGGAATGACTGCTTCGATTCCATGGAGCGTGCGGCGTGGCGGCTGGAAACGCTGCCCGTCTACACCATGCCCCAGGAAGCGGAGAAGCTGAAGCGCTTCCTCGCAGGGGAGAAGTCCCCGGACGATTACACGTCGGCCTGGATGGACGAGGTTCGGCAATGGGCATCGGAAGGGAAGAGCGTCGGCAGGGTGCACGTCGTGACCCGCCCGCTCTCGGACTACCTCCGGTTCGAGTTCGAGTATTACTACCGGCACCACGTGAAGGCGGGCGAGGATATCCGCATTCTCGACATCACCGAGCGGGAGAGCCCGGGGCTTCCGGATCGGGATTTCTGGATGTTCGATGAGTCCAAGGTGGTTCTGATGAACTACCGGGCGGACGGGACGCAGATAAACCGGGAACTGTACAAGGGTGATCCTGAGCCGTATCGGCAGTGGAAGCGGATCGCCGTAGCCGAGTCGGTTCCATTCCTGGAGTACGTGAGCGGGTGACGTTCGACCCTGAACAGTTGGGGCAGCCTGAGCAAGAATTGGCCGCCCTGCTGAAAGAACTACGCAATCGAGCCGGCCTCACTGGGGACCGGCTCGCTCGGCGTTGCAACATGTCCCAATCGAAGATCAGTCGGATCGAGAACGGGAAAGCGCAACCGAGCCTGCTCGACCTGGAGAGAATCCTCCGGGCTGTCGTCGCTCCGCCCGAGGTCATCGAGGAGGTCATTGCCCTCGCGAGGCTGGCCAATACCGAGTGGCAAGACCTGCGCTCGCTGCGGCGAAGGGGGCTGGAGAAGAAGCAGACCGAACTTGCCGCGCTTGAATCCTCCTCTACCGAGTTCCGCTTCTTCCTGCTCTCGATGATTACGGGGCTCCTGTCCACTCCTGAGTACATCCGGGCCAGCCTTTCCCATTCACCGGCTGATGTCACCAAGACGATTGCGAGGAAGTTGGAGCGGCAGGAGGTTCTTTACGATACGAAGAAGCGGTTCGTCTTCATCCTCACCGAACAGGCCGTGAGGTGGCCAATCCTGCCCCCGGCCGCGATGGCGATGCAGATCGACCGGGTGGCCTCATTGACCCATCTGCCGAATGTGAAGCTCGGTGTCATCCCCATTGCGGGATGCAAGCCCATGGCTCCGATGGACACCTTCACTGTCTACGACAACACCCTGGCCACTGTGGAGAACACCACCGGAGTCGTGATCCTGAGAGATCCACGCGACATCGAAATGCATGTGGAACTGTTCTCGGCACTGGAGGGGTACGCGCTGTTCGGGGCCGAAGCGCGAGCCTTGTTGACGGAGTGGGCTGCCGCCTGCCGTTCATGATCTTTAGTCCATGACGGGAAAGAACTGCACAGCCGCCACTTTCTGGGCCGATGATTTCCCCCATGACAGCGACCGAGCGAAACGAAGAGCGGGTGCGTTACGGCGTGGGCCGGGGGCTGGAGTACCGGCGGACGTTCGGCCCTGATGGTGGTTCGCGCTCGTGACGGGGCGCATGACTCTGCGGGTGTCGTACGACGGCGGCCGGACGTACGGCCCGGTTCGTGAGGTGCAGGTGGAGCCGCACAATGCGGTGATTCTGGGTTTGCCGACCAAGTACCCGCCGTGCGGGTGCCCTTGGTGCACGGGCCGCGGTCCGTTGCCTGCCAGTGCTCTCCGCCCCGTCGCGGTGGAGCCGAAGGCGACGTGATGCGCGGCGTGCGTCCTGGCTCTCGCCGGAACTCTGGCGATCCCGGTAGCCGCCGCACTCACCGCTGTCTCCCTTTGCTCCCTGCCGAATTCCCGGCGGGAGTTCCCCGAGAAGAGAGAGGTAGTCCGATGGTGGAAGAGAACACCGCTTCGGTGGCCCCCGAGGGGGGTGGCCTGCTCGTCGCGAAGCGGAAGATCGTGGCCGCGCGCACCCGCGCCGAGCAGGAGTCCGACGTCAGCAGTGGCCGTTCCGACGGCAACGACTGACGGGAGTGCCCACGTTGCTTGATGCAGCCTCGTGGGCGGGGCGTCTGGGCGGGGACACGTTCCTCGCCCAGACGTACCACCGCTCCTACGCGCACTTCCCCGGGGCCGCCGACACGGCGGGGCTGTTCTCCTGGGATGACCTGAACCTGATCATCGCCACGCAGCGGCTGGAGCCGCCCCGGCTTCGCCTGTCGGTCGACGGCGAGATGATCCCGCTCCACCGCTACGCGATCCCGACCACGAACCGCCGCGCGGTGACATGGTCCCGCATCCAGCCGTCCGACTTCCACGCCCAGCTCAGGGACGGGGCGTCGCTGGTCCTGGACGCGGTGGAGAAGATCCACCCCGCCGTGGGGGCGGCTGCGGAGGGACTGGAACGCTTCCTTGGGACATCCGTACAGGCCAACGTGTACGCCTCGTGGACCGAGCGGGAGGGCTTCGGGCGGCACTGGGACGACCACGATGTGGTCGTGGTCCAACTGCACGGTTCGAAGCGGTGGCGCCTGTGGGGGATGACCCGTGAAGCGCCCACCTTCCGGGACGTGGAGTCGCCGGAGGAGCCGGAGGGCGACCCGGTGGCGGACCTCGTTCTGTCCCCGGGTGACGTGCTCTACCTGCCGCGCGGCTGGTGGCACTCGGTCACCGCTGACCAGGGGACGGAATCCCTTCACCTCACGTTCGGGATGGTCCCTCACACGGGCGCTGACCTGATGCTCTGGGTCGTCGACCAGCTTCGGGCGTCCCTCGCGCTCCGCAGGGACATCCCGCGCTTCGGCTCGCTGGCGGAACAGTCGGACTTCACCGACGCCGTACGCCGTGAGGTTGCCGACATAATGGCGGACCCCCGCCTCGTGGAGCGGTGGGCAGAGTCGATCGACACGACGGACCTGGGCCACGCGATCCCGTCTCTGCCCTATGTGGACGGACTCCCCACACGGCGGGAGATCACGGTGAAGCTCACCGCCCCGAGGGGCCGCCTGACGGCGAACCGCGAACAGGGCACGGTCACCTTCTCGGCGGCTGGTACCGCGTGGGACTTCGCCGAGTCCGCCGCGCCCGCGCTGGGCACGCTGCTGACCAACCAGCCGACCACGCTGGGCGAACTTGCCGACTCCACTGGGCTGGAGGTGAAGGAGGTGGCCGAACTGGTCTCCGTCCTCATCGACGGCCACGCCGTCGTAGTCGTGGGGACGGCGCTGTGACCGCCGTGCTCTGCCTGGGGACATACCGCGTGCGTGCCGTCCGTCAGGCGGCGCGCACAGCCCTGGCTGCTGGTAGTCCCTGGGTGGACACGGCACCCAACTACGCCCGCGGTCTGGCGCATGAGGAGCTGCGCCCGGTTCTCGGGGAGTACCCGACCGTGCGGGTAGCCACGAAGACGGGGTTCTTCACGGAGGACCAAGGCCGTACCGCCCTGACTGAGGGAGTGCTCACCCGGGAGGAAGCGGCCGGTAGGCACAGCCTTGAACGGGGCTTCGTCCGCTGGCAGACGGAGCGATCCTTGGCCGCGCTCGGGCGCGTGGACCTGGTGTTCGTGCACAACCCCGAGCATCACGGGCACGGCTTTGACCGTGCCGCTCTGCACGGGCGCGTACGGGAAGCCTTCACCGCGCTGGAAGAGTCCGCCCATGCGGACAGGATCGGCGGGTACGGCGTCGCCACCTGGTCGGGCCTGACCTCCGGAGCGCTCAGCGTCCCCGAGTTGCTCACGCTCGCCCGTCAGGCGGCCGGTTCCGCCGATCACCACTTCACGGGCTTGCAGATGCCCGTCAGCCTGATCATGGATGCCCCGATCACACAGGCCCTGAACGGTGGCGGACCACTGGTACAGGCGAAGGACGCGGGGCTGATCACGTTCGGCTCTGCTCCCCTGCATGGGGGCGAACTCCTCGACACCATGACACCCGAACTGGTGCACTTCATCCGCCCCGGCCTGTCGGCCGCAGCCGCAGCCCTGCTGGCCGCCGGCTCGTGCCCCGGCCTCGATGTCGTCCTCACCTCCGCGAGCACCCGCGAGCACTGGGACGATGTGGCCAAGGCTCTGGCTGCGCCGCTGACGGCCCGGGAACTCAGGAGGGTGACGGATGAACTCGCCGGTGAATGAGGAGGTGCGGGCCCTGATGGAGGCCGCCCACGACCGGGCGGCCAACGCACTGGGCCTTACCTGCACGGGGCCGCTGGCGTGGGGCTTCCTCGGTGTCACCCTCGGGCGCCGAGCGGGGGACCGGTGGCTACGGGTGAGCCGGACGGCGAGGAGGAACGCGGGCAGGAAGGCGAGGGAAGGCATCGTGGGTGCCTCGGAGCTGGTGCCTGACGGCGTGCCCCGCCCCCACCTGTACGCGGTGCATGACTGGACTGACGGCGAGTGGGCCTTCGAGTCGGAAGTCCTGGACTACCTCACGCAACCCATCGTGTCCCCGGAACGGGCCGACATCGACCATGACCCGGGGTTGCCTGACGAGTGGTGGGCGGACCTTCGCCGAGCCCTTGTCCTCCTCGCTGAAGCGGAGGGAGTGAAGGCAACCGTGCGGGACGGGTGGATTGAACGGGCCTTCCCCCAGTTTCTCGGCGTCCCGGCCCCCGCCAAGGTGGAGCGGGTGACCGGTCACGGTGACCTGCACTGGGGCAACCTCACTGCCGCACCCCTGTGCCTGTTGGACTGGGAGCGGTGGGGCCGAGTGCCGTTCGGTTATGACGCGGGGCTCCTCCACGCCAACAGCTTGCTCGTGCCCGACGTTGCCGCCCGCATCCGGAAGGAGTTCGCGCCGACCCTCGACACCCCCGCCGGCCGAATGGGGGAACTGGCAGCCCTGGCCGAGATGCTGCAAGCCGTCGCCCGTGGCTGGTATCCCGAGCTTGCGCCCCGCCTCGTGGCCCGTGCAGAGGCGCTCACCGGAGTTCGCCCGCCCGTCCCGGTGCACTCCGAGGTGAGCGCCTGACTGCGTGGCTGTGCGCCGGTCTCAGGCGCTCGCTCACACGCCCGTTTGACGCTGCGGCCCGCCTGCTTCTCCGCCTCGATGAACGGGTGCACCGTCACCGGGTCTCCTTCGCGAAGAAGGCCGTGGCTCGCTTGAGGACCTCCACGTCCTCGCGCAGACGGCGGTTCTCCCGCCGCAATGCAGCCGGCTCGTCACTTTCGCTGGTGGTCAGGCCGCTG
Organism: Streptomyces sp. SN-593; assembly: GCF_016756395.1. NCBI lineage: Bacteria > Bacillati > Actinomycetota > Actinomycetes > Kitasatosporales > Streptomycetaceae > Actinacidiphila > Actinacidiphila reveromycinica. The sequence goes on along the minus strand of NZ_AP018365.1, from coordinate 1,169,615 downwards.
TCCGTCAAACCGGAGCAAGCTCGCTCGCCCGGCTACACCATGGCCCGGTACGGGCACGCACGTAAGGACAGAGCGCGCGACCGGCCGCCTCCGGAGCGGGCCGACTCGGCCTGTCATCCCTGGTCTGACCAGGAGATTCGCTCGGCTTTTGGTCACGTCGTTGGCCACGCCACAGCCGGGGAAACAGAAAAACCCCAGGTCAACTGGGGTCTCTGCTGGTGTCCGAGGGGGGACTTGAACCCCCACGCCCGATAAAGGGCACTAGCACCTCAAGCTAGCGCGTCTGCCATTCCGCCACCCGGACCGGGTGTGTCACCGCGGCGACGGGGCCGGGGCGACGAGGTAAACCATAGCAAAGATCCAGACCGGGAAATCACGGCCGCCGGGCCGGTGCGCCGGTGCGCGCGGTGCATGTCGGGCGCGTGTCGGCTGCGGGGCGGGGGGTGGGAAGAGGCCGGACGGCGAGGGAGGATGGGAGGCGCACCGGTCGCGGTCGCCGCGGCGCGGAACGAGCGAGGAGACAGTGTGAGTGAGTCGGGGCCCGCAAGGGCGGAGAACGGGAGGGTCGCGGGCGAGGACGAGGTCGTCGACCTGTGCGCCGAGCTGATCCGGATCGACACCAGCAACTACGGCGACCACTCGGGCCCGGGGGAGCGCGCCGCCGCCGAGTACGTGGCGGAGAAACTGGCCGAGGTCGGCCTGGAGCCGGAGATCTTCGAGTCGCACCCGGGACGGGCGTCCACGGTGGTGCGTATCGAGGGCGAGGACCGCAGCCGGCCCGGGCTGCTGATCCACGGGCACACGGACGTGGTCCCGGCGAACGCCGACGACTGGACCCGGCACCCCTTCGCCGGCGAGGTGGCCGACGGTTGCGTATGGGGCCGTGGCGCGGTCGACATGAAGGACATGGACGCGATGACCCTCGCGGTCATCCGGGACCGGGTCCGCAGCGGGCGCAAGCCCCCGCGGGACGTCGTGCTGGCCTTCCTCGCCGACGAGGAGGCCGGCGGCACCTACGGCGCCCGGTACCTGGTCGACAACCACCCCGGGCTCTTCGAGGGCGTCGACGAGGCCATCGGCGAGGTCGGCGGCTTCTCCTTCACCGTCAACGAGAACCTGCGGCTGTACCTGGTGGAGACCGCCGAGAAGGGCATGCATTGGATGCGGCTCACCGTGGACGGAACCGCCGGCCACGGCTCGATGACCAACAAGGACAACGCGATCACCGAGCTGTGCGAGGCGGTCGGCCGGCTCGGGCGGCACCAGTTCCCGGTGCGGCTGACCAAGTCCGTGCGCGGCTTCCTCGACGAGCTGTCCGACGCCTTCGGGATCGAGCTCGACCCGGAGGACATGGAGGAGACGCTGGTCCGCCTCGGCGGGGTCGCCCGGATGATCGGCACCACGCTGCGCAACACCGCCGCCCCGACCATGCTCGGCGCCGGCTACAAGGTCAACGTCATCCCCGGCCAGGCCACCGCCCACGTGGACGGGCGCTTCCTGCCCGGGTACGAGGAGGAGTTCCTCGCCGACCTCGACCGGGTGCTCGGCCCCCGGGTGAAGCGCGAGTCGCTGCACTCGGACAAGGCGCTGGAGACCGACTTCGACGGCGCGCTGGTCGAGGCGATGCGGACCGCGCTCAAGGCCGAGGACCCGATCTCCCGCACCGTGCCGTACATGCTCTCCGGCGGCACCGACGCGAAGTCCTTCTCCGACCTGGGCATCCGCTGCTTCGGCTTCGCCCCGCTGCAACTGCCGCCCGAGCTGGACTTCGCCGGCATGTTCCACGGCGTGGACGAGCGCGTCCCGACCGAGGGCCTGAGGTTCGGCGTCCGGGTGCTGGACCGCTTCCTCGACAACTGCTGACCCGCCCCCTCGCCCGGCCCTGCCCGTACCGGTGGCTCCAGGTCGCCGGTACGGGTGAATGCCGTGCCCCCTTCGTTGCCCCGCTTCCTCCTTGTCGTTACGTCGGGTGTGGTCCGCGGCTCCTGGACCACGCCGTCCCCTTCCAGGAGGAACAATGATCAAGAAGGTCGTGGCCACCGTGGCCGCCACCGGCGGTCTGGTGCTCGCGGGCGCCGGCCTGGCGTTCGCCGACGCGGGCGCGCAGGGCGCCGCCGTGCAGTCCCCCGGCGTGCTGTCCGGCAACGTCGTGCAGATCCCGGTGCACGTCCCGGTGAACGTGTGCGGCAACACGGTGAACGTGATCGGGCTGCTCAACCCCGCCTTCGGGAACACCTGCGTCAACGGCTAGGCACGTCCTGGCAGCACTGGAACCTTCCGCGGCCCCTCCGGCCGCGGTTCGGGAACCCTCCCGCGCCCGAGTGCGCGGGGGAGGCCGGCCCCGGACGCCCGCGCGGCGCGCCGGGGCCGCTCGCCATTTCCGGGGAGTGCGGGGGCATGGATGTTCCCTGCCGCTCCGGTCAAGAGTCGTAAGCGAAGGCAGGAAACGATCCATGCGTCAGGTCACGAAGAAGGGCCTGCTCACCGCGGTCGCCGCGGGCGGGGTGCTCGTCGCGGGCGGCGGGCTCGCCCACGCGGACGCCGGTGCGGGCGCCGCGGCGGTCGGCTCGCCAGGGGTGGTGTCGGGCAACACCGTCCAGGTGCCGGTGCACGTTCCGGTGAACGTGTGCGGCAACACGGTCGACGTGCTGGCCCTGCTGAACCCGGCGTTCGGGAACAGTTGCGGGAACAGCGACACCGGCCACCCGGGCAACCCGGGTACGCCTGGCAACCCGGGTACGCCGGGGAACCCGGGGAATCCGGGCACGCCGGGCAACCCGGGTACGCCTGGCAACCCCGGGAATCCGGGCACGCCGGGGAGCCCCGGTAACCCGGGCACGCCTGGCAACCCGGGTACGCCGGGGAACCCTGGCAACCCGGGTACGCCCGGGAACCCCGGTAATCCGGGGAACCCCGGCACCCCCGGCACACCGACCACCCCCGGTACGCCCGCCACCCCGGGCACTCCGACGAACCCGGGTACCCCGGACACCCCGGACACCCCCGGCGGCGCCGTACCCGTCTCCCAGACGGTGACGCCCACCGGCGCCACCACTCCCACCCTCGCCCACACCGGCGCGGACGACATGGGGATGATCGCCGGCGCCGCGGGAGCCCTGCTGCTCGGCGGCGCCCTGCTCTACCGTCGCGGACGCGCCGCGCGCCGCTGAGCGCCGGCCCTCAGCGCTCAGGAGGGGCCGCGACCGCCGACGACAGGCGGACCCGCGGGCCCCGGTGATCCGGCCCGCGGGCATCCATGCCCCCGGGCCGGGTGCCCGTGGCGGGCGCCCACGACCGCGCCCGCGGCCCGGCACCGCGTCGCGGGCCCTGGCCACCCGCCCCGGTCGGGCGGGCCGTCAGGCGGCCCGGAACGCACCGTCCCGGCGGCGGGCGCCCACCGGTCGTCCCGGTGTGCGCCTCACCACGTGGCCCGCATCTGGCGGATGATCCGGCGGCGCAGCCGCACCCTGCGGCTGCCGTCCGGATAGAGCCGGACCCGGTCCAGCTCCCAGTTCCTGTACTCGGCTTCGTCGGTCAGCAGACGTGCCGCTTCCTTGCGCGAGGTACCGCGCGGCACGTACATCTCTCTGAATTCGTATTCCGGCATCGCAATCTATTGTGCGGGCAACACCCCTCTGCGGATAGCGTCTGCTCCATGTCTGATGACGTACAGCCCACCGTCGCCGAGGTCCGTGCCGCGGTGGAAGCGCTCAAAGCCGCGCTCGACCGCCACCTCGACGCGATCGAGAACCGTGCCGGGGACGACGACCCGTCCGTCTACACGGCCTTCGAAGCTCTGGCCTCGGCCGCCGAGTCGTACGACGAGCTGCTGTACGACGCGTACGACGAGGTGACCCCGTTCGAGGTGCCCGCGGGCGACGGGGCACCGGAGTACGCCGGCCCCGAGGACCCCGAGGCGATCAGCGTGCTGATCCGCCGGGACTACACCGTGGTCGAGCCGGAGCGCCTGCTCGCCCAGGCCCGCAGGGCCGCCGAGGGCGACGCGGAGGCCGGCGAGTCGGTCAACGCGGCGGTCGCGGCGGTCTTCGGCGAGTACGAACCCGACGAGATCGCCCAGCGGCACAAGGAGTTCGGCCTGGAGGAGGGCGACTCCACGCTGTGGGTGTGCGCGGTCGAGCCGGCCGAGCCGGGGGAGTGGCTGGACGCGCCCTTCGAGCAGGCCGATCCGCAACTCGCGCTGTGCCGCTTCGACATGAGCCTGGTCTTCGAGGACGAACTCGGCGCGCTCGACCAGGAGTGAGCGCCGCGGCGGGGGCCGCCGGTGCCCCCGCCGCCGCTTCGGGCGACGGGCGGACCGGCGCTGGCCGCCGGTCCGGCCAGGACCGCCGGCCGACCGGACCGCCGACGACAGGCGCCCGGCCGGGCGGGGCGGCCGGTGGGCTGAGGGACCGGTGAACCGAGGGACCCGTGGGCGGGGCGCCCCCGCGCGCCCCGCCGCGCCTACTCCGCGGCCAGCTCCCGCAGCACCGCCGCCAGCCGCGTCGTACGCTCGCTCGCGACCGGGCCGGCCACCGCCGCGGCCAGTGCCTGCTCCGCGCCCTGTACGACCGACAGGTGCCGCTCGCCGCGGCTGAAGGCGGTGTAGACCCAGCCACGGGTGAGCAGGGCGCCCGCGTCGCCGGGCACCACCACGACCGCGGCCGGCCAGCGGATGCCGGCCGCCTGGTGGCCGGTGACCGCCCAGCCGTGCCGGACGGTGGCGGCGACCTCCGCGCGCGGCACCAGCACCGGACCGCCCTCGCCGTCCAGCCGCAGTCCGTCCGGCTCGGCGCCCACGACGACCGCCGGGTGCGTACGGCCCGGGGCCGGCACGTGGACGACCCGGTCGCCCTCGTCGAAGCCGCCGAACCGTCCGGGACCGGGGTTCAGCCGCTCCTTGAGGGCCGCGTTGAGCGCGCGGGTGCCGACCGGGCCGCCGTGCGCGAGGGTGATCACCTGCGTGTGCTCCGGCGGCACTCCGAACGCCCGGGGCACCGAGTCCGCGACCAACTGCACCGCGCGGTGCACCGCCTCGCCCGGTGCGCGCACCGGGACCACCACGACCTCCTTGCCGGGCGCGTCGACCGGGGCGAGTTCGCCGACGGCCACGCAGGACGTCAGCTCGCCGATCGGCCCCGGATCGGGCGTGCGCGAGGCGACCCGGGGGCACGTCTTCGAGGCCAGCAGGTCGGCGAACGCCCGGCCGGGACCGGCCGACCACAGCGTGTGCGGGTCGCCGCTGAGCACCAGCCGGGCGCCGTCCGGGACCGCCTCGACCAGCGTGGCGGCCTCCTCGACGGACAACTGCGGGGCGTCCAGCACCGCGAGCAGGTCCACCGGGAGGCTGCCGTCGGCGGCGCGGGCGCCCGCGAGCAGGCCGGCGACCGTCCGCGCGCCCTCCTCGCCGATCCCGGGGACCGCGGCGAGCCGGCGCCGTCCGCTGTCGGTGTACGCGGCGGCGTACGCCCGCAGGCCCGCCGCGCGGGCGGCCGCGACCAGCGCGGCGGGCTCCGCGCGGGCCGCCTCGCCGCCGGTGTGCAGGACCAGGCCGTCGGCGGCGGCCGCGCGGATCAGCTCCGCGGCCGACGGGGAGGGGGCGGCGGCCGCGGCGGCCTCCCAGTCGGGCTCCGCGCCGTCCCCGGCGCCCTCGAACGAGCGCAGCAGCCGCACGCAGCCGTCCGCGAGGCTCTCCTCGGCCAGGGCGTACCGGTCCAGGCCGAACAGCAGGGGCACGGGGGCCGGTTCGGCGTCCTCGGCGTCCTCGGCGGCCGCGTCCGCGCCCTCGGGCTCCGCGCGGAAGACCAGCACGCGGCCCTCCTCGACGGCGGCCGCGAGGGCGGCGTCCGGGTCCGGCACGGACCAGCGCGCCAGGGCCGCGCGCAGCGCGTCCCCGCCGAGAGCGGTGTGGCCCTGCTCGGCGGCCCGGTCCAGCACGTGGCCGACCAGCGCGCACACCCGCCGTGCGTCGCCGGGGCCGACCGCCCCGCCCAGCACCGCCCGCGCGAACGCGTCCACCTGCTCCACCCCGACCCGCACCCCCGGCAGGCCGAGCACGCCCCACGGGTCCTGCCGCACCAGCTCGGCCGCGCCTTCGCCCAGTGCCCGCACGACCGGCTCCGCCAGCTCGCCGGGCGCCCCGCCTCCGGCGAGCACCTCCCGGGCGGCCGCCACCGCGGCGGCGTCCAACGGCGCCCTGGGGGCACCGGACGCGGCGGCCCCTCCCGCGCCCCGGGCGTCGGCCCCGGAAGCCGGCCGCGCGGCGCCAGGAGCCGCCCCCGCGGCCTGCGGGCCCCGCGACGGCGTCGCGGCTGCCGAACGGCCCCGGTCGCCCCCACCCGGTCCGCCGCCCCGGAGGCGGGCGTCCTGGTCGTCCGGGTGGTCCGGGCCCGGGGTGGTGGAGTCGGCGTCCCGGCGGCGCCCGTCGGCCGCGGCCGGTGCCGCTTCGGCGCCGGCCGTTCCGTGTTCGTCGTCCGGTCCGCTCGGGTTCGCCGCCGTGTCCGGGTCGAACTCCGTGTCCGGGTCGGCCTCCGTGCCACCGGCGGGCTGCGCCGACCCCTCGGGCGTCCCTCCGCCGGGGGCGTCCGCCGCCGTTGCGGCATCGTCCTCCCCGCTCGCGTCCCGCTCTCGTCCGACGGCCTCCGTATCCTCCGCGTCCTCCGCGTCCTCCGGCGTCGGCTCGGTGCCCTCGGCGCCCGCCGGAGCCTCCTCGCTCGCCGAGGGGGCGGTGCGGCCCTCCGCGTCCGGGTGCTCGCCGCCGGGCTCCGCGGGCTCCGCCTCGTCCGCGCCGCCGGGCGCACCCGGCGCCTCGGCCGCCTCCAGTGCCTGGAGGCGGGCGGTCTCCTCGGCCATCGCCTCGCGCCGCTTGCGGCGGGCCTCCGCCGCGTCCCCGCGCGGGGCGGGCGCCGCCGGGTTCTCGCCCCGCTCGATCGACCGCATCGCGGCCGCCAGGCCCGCCAGATCCGGCTTCCCGGCCGGGCGGGGCCGTGCCGCCGGCACGGAACCGCCGTCCGCGAGGGCCGCGGAAGCCGGCGGGTTCGCGGGAGCCGGAGGAGCGGCGGGCGCGGTGGAGTCGTCGGGCGGGGTCGGGCTGGTCACGCGGAAGGCCTCCGTGGAGCGGGACGACCACGACACGCGGCACTCACAGAGTGGTCCAGTCGTGGTCCGGGTAGCGGTGCAGCGGCGCCGAGACGTCGTCCAGGGCCGAGCAGATCTCTTCCGGCAGCGTAAGGCCCTCCACCGACAGGGCGGCGCCGAGCTGCGCGGCGTTGCGCGCGCCGAGGATGGGCGCCGTGACGCCGGGCCGGTCACGCACCCAGGCGAGGGCGACGTGCAGCGGTGACACGGCCAGGCCGTCGGCGGCTATCGCGAGCGCGTCCACGATCAGCCCCGCGGTGTCGTCCAGGTACGGCGCCACGAACGCGGCCATCCCGGAGGAGCCGCGCGAGTCCGCCGGGGTGCCGTTGCGGTACTTGCCGGTGAGCACGCCGCGCCCGAGCGGCGACGACGGGAGCAGCCCCACCCCGAGGTCGACCGCGGCCGGCAGCACCTCGCGCTCGACGCCCCGCTGGAGCAGCGAGTACTCCATCTGGGTGCTGGCAAGCGGCGTCCGCCCGGGCGACGCGAGCTGCCAGGACGCGGCCTTGGCGAGCTGCCAGCCGCAGAAGTTCGAGACGCCCACGTAGCGGGCCCGCCCGCTGCTGACCGCGATGTCCAGGGCCTGGAGCGTCTCCTCCAGCGGAGTGCCGGGGTCGTACGCGTGCACCTGCCAGAGGTCCACGTGGTCGGTGCCGAGCCGCTGGAGCGAGGCGTCGAGGGCGGCCAGCAGGTGCCCGCGGGAGGTGTCGAAGCGCCGCTCGGGGTCGGGCACGCTGCCCGCCTTCGTGGCGATCACCAGGTCGGAGCGCGGCACCAGGTCCTCGATGAGGCGGCCGAGGAGGTACTCCGCGCCTCCGTCCGCGTACACGTCCGCGGTGTCGACCAGTGACCCGCCCGCCTCCCAGAAGGACTTGAGCTGGTCGGCGGCGTCCCGTTCGCCCGTGTCGCGCCCCCAGGTGAGGGTGCCGAGCCCGAGCCGGGACACGCGCAGGCCGGTGCGGCCGAGATGCCTGTGCTCCATGACCGCTGAGGCTAGCGCCCGGCCCCGCAAATGGGGAGCAGTGACGTACCCGACAGGCGCGTTCGTCGGGCCGAGGCGCTAAAGTCCGGGGGGACAACGACGTTACTGGCCAGTACGCAGATAGGGGAGCGGTATGCGGCTCGGGATCAACCTCGGCTACTGGGGCGCCGGAATGGACGCGGACAACCTCGCCGTCGCCCAGGAGGCCGACCGCCTCGGGTACTCCGTCTGCTGGGCCGCCGAGGCGTACGGCTCCGACGCGCCGACGGTGCTGTCCTGGGTGGCCGCGCAGACCGAGCGGATCGACGTCGGCTCGGCGATCCTCCAGATCCCTGCCCGCACCCCGGCGATGACCGCGATGACGGCCGCCACCCTGGACTCCCTGACCGGCGGCCGGTTCCGGCTGGGCCTGGGCGTGTCCGGGCCGCAGGTCTCCGAGGGTTGGTACGGCGTCAAGTTCGACAAGCCGCTGGCCCGCACCCGCGAGTACGTGGACATCGTCCGCAAGGCGATGACCCGCGAGCGGCTGTCCTACGAGGGCGAGCACTGGACGCTGCCGCTGCCGGGCGGCCCCGGCAAGGCGCTGCGGCTGACCGTGCACCCGGAGCGCGAGCACATCCCGCTGTACATCGCGGCGATCGGCCCGAAGAACCTGGAGCAGACCGGCGAGATCGCCGACGGCGCGCTGCTGATCTTCCCGTCCGCGGCCCACCTGGAGGAGACCGCGATCCGCCCGCTGCGGGCCGGCCGTGAGAAGGCCGGGCTGGGGATGGACGGGTTCGACGTCTGCCCGACACTGCCGCTGGCGCTCGGCTCCGTCGCGGACCTGCCCGCGCTCGCGGACACCTTCCGCCCCTACACCGCGCTGTACGTCGGCGGGATGGGCAGCCGCAAGCAGAACTTCTACAACCAGCTCGCGCAGCGCATGGGGTACGAACGGGAGGCCGCCGACATCCAGGAGAAGTACCTGGACGGGCGGAAGGACGACGCCGCGGCGGCGGTTCCGCAGGAACTCATCGACTCGACCTGCCTGTTGGGGCCGGTGGAGCGGATCGCGGACCGGATGGGGGAGTACGCCGCCGCGGGCGTCACCACGCTCTCGCTGGCGCCGTCCGGCTTCACCCTGGAGGAGCGGATCGCGGGGCTGCGGGCCGGCATGGAGGCGCTCTCCCGGGCGGGCCTGGCCTAAGGGCTGTCCCGTAATCCCCGGCGGGCGTGCGACGACAGCTACGGCGCCTCGCTTCGTTGTCGGGCTCATCCACATACGACCCGGTATGAGGACGACCCTCCGCCTTGCGATCCACCGCATCTGACGCCGCACGCTGATCCGCCGGGGATTACGGGACAGCCCTTAGGCACCTGTCCAGGGCCTGTCCGGCGGATCCTGCCGGGCCGGCGCCGTCAGCCCACCGGGACGAGGCGGGACAGCAGGCGGCCGAAGTCGATGAGGCGGGCTATCTGCCCGGGCCCGCCGTCATCGAGGGACTTGCTGAAGCGGAAGGACTCCGGCCGGATCTTCGCGGCGGCGAGCGGCGGCTGCGCGTCGGGGTCCGGCTGCGCGGCGGTCAGTTCGTGCGGCGTGGCGGTGGCCAGCACCAGGTAGACCCCGCGGTCGACCCGGTGCCCGCGCTCGTCGCGCCCGACGAGCGTGCGCATCCCGATGTGGCCGATGGCGTCGAGCGGGAGCACTTGCACCGAGGAGTCCAGCACGGTCCCGCCGGGGGAGTTCTCGTCGGCCAACTCCTCGCTGTGCCACAGGATCAGCCGCCGCCCGTCGCAGACCGCCGCCTCCTGCCACACCGACGCGCCGGCCTCGGTCAGGTCCACCACGCGCTCCAGGGTGAAGCCCCGCACCCGCCGCCTGCCGAGTACCCCGGAGATCGCGTCCAACGCGATCTCCGGGTGCAGGAAGTAGGCTTCCGCGGCGTCCCGCAGCCGGCCGTAAGGAGACCAGTCCGCGCCCGCGCCCCCCACGCCCGGATCGGTCATCGGGCGGCTCCTCGTCGCCTTGCCGAACATCTCCACCTGCTTCGCGGTCCCGACACAGCGGGCCGTCTCGACCCGTCCCCCGGTTGCACCCTACCCACGGGGAGTGACAGCCCGGGACCTGACGGCGAGGACAAGCAAACCGCAACGGGCCGCGGAACGCACGGCTCTCGACAGGCATGCAAAGCAGAGGCAACGGACCGTCAGGGTACGAGCAAAACATGGGCAGGAGTGAGCAAACGCGCTCGGAAAGCGGGCGCGGGCCCGGCGGCCGTGCTCGCCGACCGCCTCCTGGACGCCTCCCCGCGCGGGGCACGGAACCGGCCCGCGCGGGGCACGCTCCGCACAGCGGCCGTGGTGGGGGCTCGGGGGGATCTTCCCCGCCACGGCCGTCACCCAGCACAACGCGCCTGCCCGGAAGGGGTTACGGTGGCGGACATGCCCACCGTGATCCTCGTCCGGCACGGCCGTTCGACCGCCAACACCGACGGAGTGCTGGCCGGCTGGACCCCCGGCGTCGCCCTCGACGACACCGGCCGCGCCCAGGCCACCGCGCTCGCCGCCCGCCTCGCCGCACTTCCGCTGGCCGCAGTGGTGAGCAGCCCCCTCCAGCGCTGCCAGGAGACCGTCGGACCGCTGCTCGCCACCCGGCCCGAACTGCCGCTGCACACCGACGACCGGGTCGGTGAGTGCCACTACGGCGACTGGACCGGCCGGAAGATCCGCGAGCTGGTCGAGGAACCGCTGTGGACGACCGTGCAGCGCCACCCCTCCGCCGCGGTCTTCCCCGGCGCCGAGGGGGAGTCGCTGCGCGCGATGCAGACCCGCGCGGTGGACGCCGTCCGCGACTGGAACGCCCGGATCGAGGCCGAGCACGGCGCGGACGCGCTGTACCTGGTCTGCTCGCACGGCGACGTCATCAAGGCGCTGGTCGCCGACGCCCTGGGCATGCACCTCGACCTCTTCCAGCGGATCAACGCCGACCCCTGCTCCGTCACGGTGGTCCGCTACACCCCGCACCGGCCGTTCCTGCTGCGGCTCGGCGACACCGGGGACCTCACCGGGCTCATCCCGCCGCTGCCAGCCGAGGGCGCCGACGACGCCGACGACGCCGCTGGACCGGCCGACGCCGCGCGCTCGCAGGGCCGGCTCGACCCCGGGGACGCGGTGGTCGGCGGTTCGACCGGCGCCCCGTGATCGCCTTCCGCAGTAGGGTGGGCGACCGGCGGCCCGTGCCCTGAACACCGCCCGCGGGCGCCGCGGCGGCCGACCGCGCGACCACCGCCACCGCCGACCGCAGCCCGACCACCACCCAGCAGCCACCAGCACAGTCGATCAAGTCGATCACCCCGAGCAAACGGAGCAGGACGTGCCCCGCCAGGTCTTCTTCTACGAACACCCGGAGCGTTTCGTCGCCGGGACCGTCGGTCAGCCGGGACAGCGGACGTTCTTCCTCCAGGCCACCGCGCTGGGCCGGACCACCAGCGTGGCGCTGGAGAAGACGCAGGTGGCCGCGCTCGCCGAGCGGGTCGACGAACTCCTCGACGAGGTGGTCCGCCGCACCGGGGGCAACGCCCCGGTGCCCGCGGTCGCCCCGAGCGAGATGCTGGACGCCGGCCCGCTGGAGGTGCCGGTCGAGGAGGAGTTCCGGGTCGGCACCATGGCGCTGGCGTGGGACGGCACCCACGAGCGGATGGTCATCGAGGCGCAGGCCCTGGTCGAGTTGGCCGGCGAGGACGAGGAGGACCTGGAGGCCGCCGAGGAGGAGCTGCTCCAGGACGACGAGAACGGCCCGCCGCTGCTGCGGGTGCTGCTCACCGGCGCACAGGCCCGTTCCTTCGCCAAGCGCGCGCTCGACGTGGTCTCCGCCGGCCGCCCGCCCTGCCCGCTGTGCAGTCTGCCCCTGGACCCGGAAGGACACGTATGCCCGCGCCAGAACGGGTACCGGAGGTCGGCCTGAGCACCGGCACGGACCCGCGGACCGGCACCGCGGGTCCGGCGGGGACTGCGGGGACGGCCGGCGCGGCCCGACCGGCGGTCGGCCTGCGCACGGACCCGGCGGGGGGCTCCGGCACGCCCGCCGCCGACCCCCGGGACCTGGCGGCGCTGCGCCACGGTGAGCTGACCGTCCGCGGCCAGATCCGCGACGCGTCCAACGCCGTGCTGCTGTGCGAGAGCACGCACCAGGGCCACACCGTCGTGTGCGTCTACAAGCCGGTGCGCGGCGAGCGGCCGCTGTGGGACTTCCCGGACGGGACCCTGGCCCAGCGCGAGGTCGCCGCGTACCTCGTCTCCGAGGCCACCGGCTGGGGCCTGGTGCCGCCCACCGTCCTGCGCGACGGCCCGTACGGCGAGGGCATGGTGCAGCTCTGGATCGAGTCCGCGGACGAGGACGGGGACGGCGAGGACGCCGAGAACGGGGACAGCGAGGACGGGGACGGGGACGGCGGCGGGTCCGCGGACGACGCGGAGGGCGACGACGGGGACCTCGCGGCCGGCGGGGCGGGCGCGCTGCTCGCGCTGACCGAGGACACCGAGCCGGCACCGGGCTGGAAGGCGGTCGTGCGGGCCGAACTCGAAGGGGGCGGCACCGCGCTGCTCGTGCACGCCGACGACCCGCGGCTGCGCCGCCTGGCCGTCCTGGACGCCGTCGTGAACAACGCCGACCGCAAGGGCGGCCACCTGCTGGTGTCCGCCGACGGGCGGCTCCACGGCATCGACCACGGCGTGACCTTCCACACCGACGACAAGTTGCGGACGCTGCTGTGGGGATGGGCGGGGGAGCCGCTGCCCGCCGAGGCCACCGACGTGCTCGGGCGGCTCGCCGGCGACCTGTCGGGCCCGCTCGGCGACCGGCTGGGCGAGCTCCTCACACCTGCGGAGACGGCCGCGCTGCGCGCCCGCGTGGACCGGCTCCTGGACACCGGCGTCCACCCCTCGCCCTCCGGCGAATGGCCCGCCATCCCCTGGCCCCCGGTCTGAGGGCTGTCCCCGGGGCCGGCCGCCCTCCGCTGGCGGCCAGCCCGCGGGAGAGGGCCGGCCGCCCTCCCGGTTACCCTCGTCTCATGCATGCCTGGCCAGCTTCCGACGTCCCCGCCCTTCCGGGCACCGGACGCCCTCTCCGTCTGCACGACACGTCGACCGGGGGACTCGTGTCCGTCGAGCCCGGTCCGGTCGCCCGCCTGTACGTCTGCGGCATCACGCCGTACGACGCCACCCACATGGGGCACGCGGCGACCTACAACGCGTTCGACCTCGTGCAGCGGGTGTGGCTCGACACGAAGCGCCAGGTCGAGTACGTGCAGAACGTCACGGACGTGGACGACCCGCTGCTGGAGCGCGCCGCGGACACCGGCGACGACTGGACCGCGCTCGCCGAGCGCGAGACCGCGCTGTTCCGCGAGGACATGACGGCGCTGCGGCTGCTGCCGCCGGCCCACTACATCGGCGCGGTCGAGGCCATACCCGGCATCGTGCCGCTGATCGAGCGGCTGCGGGAGAGCGGCGCCGCCTACGACGTGGACGGCGACGTGTACTTCTCGGTCGCGTGCGACCCGCACTTCGGCTCGGTGTCCGGGCTGGACGACGCCGCGATGCGGGTACTGGCCGCGGAGCGCGGCGGCGACCCGGAGCGGCCCGGCAAGAAGAACCCGCTCGACCCGATGCTGTGGCGCGCCGAGCGGGACGGCGAGCCGAGCTGGGACGGCGCGTCGCTCGGGCGCGGGCGGCCCGGCTGGCACATCGAGTGCGTGGCGATCGCCCTGGACCACCTCGGCATGGGATTCGACGTCCAGGGCGGCGGCTCCGACCTCGCCTTCCCGCACCACGAGATGGGCGCCTCGCACGCCCAGGTGCTCACCGGCGAGTACCCGTTCGCCAAGGCGTACGTCCACGCCGGCATGGTGGCCCTCGACGGCGAGAAGATGTCCAAGTCCAAGGGCAACCTCGTCTTCGTCTCCACGCTGCGCCGGGCCGGCGTCGACCCGGCCGCGATCCGGCTGGCGCTCCTCGCGCACCACTACCGCTCCGACTGGGAGTGGACCGACGACGTCCTCGCCGACGCCGTCGCCCGGCTGGGGCGCTGGCGCGAAGCGGTCTCCCGGCCCGACGGTCCGTCCGCCGACGCGCTGCTCGACGACGTGCGCGCCGCGCTCGCGGACGACCTCGACGCGCCCCGCGCGCTCGCGGCCGTCGACGCCTGGGCGGCCGAGCAGGCCGCCGGGGGCGGTACGGACACCGGTGCGCCCGGGCTCGTCTCCCGCACGGTGGACGCGCTGCTGGGCGTCGCCCTGTAGGCAGGGCGCTCCACGGGGTGCGGGGACCCGCGCGCCCGGCCGCGAGGCCGGGGGCGCGGGCGCCTGGTCCGGCCCCCGCGGCGCGGGTCCGGTCCACCGCCCGGTGAGGGGCTACGCGCCGCCGTCGGGGTCGTCGTCCTCGTCGTCGTCCTCGCCGGGAGCGGGCGCCGGGTCCTCCCGGGGCTCGGGCCTGCCGCGGAAGTTGGGCACCCCGTCGGTCCCCTCGCTGGTCGCGTAGTCCCCGGGGTCGCGCCGCCTGAGGTACCGCTCGAACTCCTTGGCGATGGCCTCGCCGGACGCCTCCGGCAGCTCCGCGGTGTCGCGGGCCTCCTCCAGTGTCTGGACGTACTCCGCGACCTCGCTGTCCTCCGCGGCGAGCTGGTCCACGCCGACCTGCCAGGCGCGGGCGTCCTCGGGCAGCTCGCCCTGCGGGACGCGCAGGTCGAGCAGGTCCTCCAGGCGGTTGAGGAGGGCCAACGTGGCCTTGGGGTTGGGCGGTTGCGAGACGTAGTGCGGCACCGCGGCCCACAGGCTCACCGCGGGGATGCCCGCGTGCGTGCACGCCTCCTGGAGGATGCCCACGATGCCGGTGGGGCCCTCGTACCGGGACTCCTCCAGGTTCATGGTGGCGGCCAGGTCCGCGTCGGAGGTGACGCCGGAGACCGGGACCGGCCGCGTGTGCGGGGTGTCGCCGAGCAGCGCGCCGAGGATGACGACCATCTCGACGCCCAACTCGTGGGCGAATCCCAGGATCTCGTTGCAGAACGAGCGCCACCGCATGCTCGGCTCGATGCCGCGCACGAGCACCAGGTCGCGCGGCTTGGGCGACTGGATGCGGACCACCGACAGCCGGGTGGTGGGCCAGGTGATCTTCCGGGTGCCGCCGTCCATCCACACCGTGGGCCGGTTGACCTGGAAGTCGTAGTAGTCCTCCGCGTCGAGCGCCGCGAAGACCTCGCCCTTGAACTCCCGGTCGAGGTGGTCGACCGCGGTGGAGGCTGCGTCCCCGGCGTCGTTCCAGCCCTCGAACGCGGCCACCATGACCGGGTCGATCAGCTCGGGAACACCCTCCAGCTCGATCACCCAGCTCCTCCTTCCGGCCGGCGGGGGCGGCTGGCCCGTCCCCGTACCGGCTTGCTGTTCGCGCGGCGCCCTCGGCGTCCTTCGACGTCCTCCGGCGCTTCCCGCCGTACCGCGCCGATTCCCGCCGTCTCGGGCGTTCACCGGCGCACTTCCACGTGCGGGAACCAGCCTACGGCGTCGGGGGCGGTGCACCGCAGTCCGCGCCGCGGACCGCGCCCGCCGTGCGGCGCGCCGGCCGACGCGATGCGGCTCCCGGCCGGCCACGGCGTCCATACGTCCGATCTGTCGTCGGCCGTTGCGGGCCGGCCCCTGGACGGGCGGCACCGTTCGCGGCTATACATCGGATCACCGAGAGAGATCCGATGTCTTGCGACGGGAGTGGGCATGAGTCCGACCATCACCGGGGTCGAGGTGCACGACATCCGCTTTCCGACCTCGGAGCAGCTCGACGGCTCGGACGCCATGAACCCCGACCCCGACTACTCCGCCGCCTACGTGGTGCTGCGCACCGACGCGCCCGACGGACTCGCGGGACACGGGCTGTGCTTCACGATCGGACGCGGCAACGACGTCGTCGCCGCCGCGATCGCCGCCCTGCGCCCCTTCGTGGTGGGCCGCACCGTGGCCGGCGTCACGGGCGACCTCGGCGGCTTCCACCGGCTGCTCACCCACGACTCGCAACTGCGCTGGCTCGGACCGGAGAAGGGCGTGGTGCACATGGCGGCCGGCGCCGTCGTCAACGCCGCCTGGGACCTGGCCGCCCGTCAGGCCGGCCGCCCGGTGTGGGAGCTGCTGGCCGGCATGACCCCGGAGCAGCTCGTCGACCTCGTCGACTTCCGCTACCTTGGCGACGCGCTCACCGCGGACGACGCCCTGGAGATCCTGCGCCGCGCCGAGCCCGGCCGCGCCGCGCGGGCCGAACTGCTGCGCCGCGAGGGCTACCCCGCCTACACCACCGAGCCCGGCTGGCTGGGCTACAGCGACGAGAAGCTGACCCGGCTGGCCGGGGAGGCGGTCGCGGCCGGCTTCACCCAGATCAAGCTGAAGGTCGGCGCCGACCTCGGCGACGACCTGCGGCGGATGCGGCTGGCCCGGGAGGCGGTCGGCCCGGACATCCGGATCGCGGTCGACGCCAACCAGCGCTGGGAGGTGGCCGAGGCGGTCGCCTGGATGCGCGCGCTCGCGCCGTACGACCCGTACTGGATCGAGGAGCCGACCAGCCCCGACGACATCCTCGGACACGCCGCGGTGCGGGCCGGGCAGCCGGTCCCGGTCGCCACCGGCGAGCACGTCGCCAACCGTGTGGTGTTCAAACAGCTCCTCCAGGCCGGTGCCGTGGACTTCGTGCAGATCGACGCGGCCCGGGTGGCCGGCGTCAACGAGAACGTGGCGATCCTGCTGCTCGCCGCCAAGTACGGGGTGCCCGTCTGCCCGCACGCGGGCGGGGTCGGCCTGTGCGAACTCGTCCAGCACCTCTCGATGTTCGACTACGTGGCCGTCTCCGGCAGCTTGGAGGACCGCGTGATCGAGTACGTCCCGCACCTGCACGAGCACTTCACCGACCCCGCGGTGGTGGAGGGCGGCCGCTACCGGGCGCCCGCCTCCCCCGGGTTCTCCGCCCGCATGCTGCCCGCCACCCTCACCGACTACCGCTACCCGGACGGTCCGGTCTGGGTGGCCCGACAGGAGCCGACCCGATGACCGACGCCCCGCACACCCCCGCCGACCTCCCCGCCCCCGCCACCGCCGCCTCCCGGGTTCCCGCCGGCCACCCCCAGGACCTCGCCGGGCTGTCCGCCCTGGTCACCGGTGGCGCCTCCGGGATCGGCGCCGCCACCGCCCGGCTGCTGGCCGCCCGGGGCGCGCGCGTCGCCGTCCTGGACCGCGACCCCGCCGGTGCGCCCGCGGGCACCCTCCCCGTGCGGGCCGACGTGACCTCCGACCAGGAGGTCCGGGCCGGCGTCGCCGAGGCGGCGGCCGAGCTGGGCGGCCTGCACATCCTCGTCGGCAACGCCGGGATCGGCGCCGTCGGCACCGTGGAGGACAACGCCGACGACGAGTGGCGGCGGGTGCTGGACATCAACGTCCTGGGCCTGGTCCGGGCCGCGCGCGCCGCCCTGCCGCACCTGCGCGAGGCCGCGGCCGCCCGGCCCGGCAGCGCCTCGATCACCCACACCTGCTCCATCGCCGCCACCGCCGGCCTGCCCCAACGGGCCCTGTACAGCGCCAGCAAGGGCGCCGTGCTCTCCCTGACGCTGGCGATGGCCGCCGACCACGTGCGCGAGGGCGTCCGGGTGAACTGCGTCAACCCCGGGACCGCCGACACGCCGTGGGTCGGAAGGCTGCTCGACCAGGCCGACGACCCGGCCGCCGAGCGGGCCGCGCTCGCCGCCCGGCAGCCGATGGGCCGCCTGGTCAGCGCCGACGAGGTCGCCGCCGCCATCGTCTACCTGGCGAGCCCCGCGGCCGCGAGCGTCACCGGAGCCGCCCTCGCCGTGGACGGCGGCATGCAGGGGCTGCGGCTGCGCCCGGCGGCCGACTAAGGCTGTCCCGCAATCCCCGGCGGGCGTGCGACGACGGCTACGGCGCCTCGCTTCGTTGCCGGGCTCATCCACAGACGATCCGGTATGAGGACGACCCTCCGCCGTGCGATCCACCGCATCGGACGCCGCACGCTGATCCGCCGGGGACTGCGGGACAGCCCTTAGGATCGGTCCGGCGGATCCCGCCGGTCGGGCCCGCGGCGCCCGGGGCCGTGGATCGCACGGCGGACAACCGTCCTCGTACCGGGTCGTCCGTCGGCGGTTCGGCGTCCGGGAGGCGCGGTGCCGGACGCCGCGAGACCGGCACGATCCGCCGGACCGGCTCCCCGGGGCCGGCCGCAGCCGTACCCGGTCCGCCTCCGGGGGCCGGCCCGCCGCGCCCGCGCGCAGCGGCCCACCCCTGACGTCCAGCGCAAGGAGAGACCCCCGCATGCCCGTACCGGCACTGCCCCGGCTCGGCCTCGGCTGCGCCCCGCTCGGAAACCTCTACACCGCGATCTCCGACGAGCAGGCCGAGGCCACGGTCGCGGCCGCGTTCGACGCCTTCCCCGGCGAGGTGACGTACCTCGACACCGCCCCGCACTACGGCCTGGGCCGCGCCGAGGAACGGCTCGGCCGGGCGCTGGCCGGCCGGGACCGGGCGTCGTACGTGCTGTCGACCAAGGTCGGCCGGCGGCTGCGCGACCTGCGCCCCGGCGAGACCCCGGACGGCCAGGGATACGTGGACAACCCGGCCCGGGCCCGGGTCTGGGACTTCACCGCCGACGGGATCGAGGCCACCTTGGAGGGCTCGCTGCGCCGGCTGGGCGTGGACAGCGTGGACATCGTCTTCCTGCACGACGTCGAGGACCACCTGCGGGAGGTCCGCGCCAGCGGCTTCCCGGCGCTGGCCGCCCTGCGCGACCAGGGCGTGGTGCGGGCGATCGGCTTCGGCATGAACCACAGCGGGGTGACGGCCGACCTCGTCGCCGACCTCGACGTCGACGTGGTGCTGTGCGCGGGCCGCTGGACGCTGCTGGAGCGCACCGCCTACGACGACCTGCTGCCGGTCTGCGCGCGGCGGGGCACGCGGGTGGTGGTCGGCGGCGTCTACAACTCCGGGCTGCTCGCCGACCCCCGGCCCGGCGCCCGCTACGACTACCGGGCCGCGCCCGCCCACCTGGTGGAGCGGGCCCGGCGCCTGGAACGGGTCTGCGCCGAGTTCGGGGTGCCGCTGCGGGCGGCCGCGCTGCGCTACCCCTTCGCGCACCCCTCGGTGGACTGCGCGGTGGTCGGCGCCGCCAACGAGGCCGAGGCCCGCGACAACGCGGCGCTCTTCGACCGCGAGATCCCCGACGACCTGTGGCACGCGCTCGTCGAGCGGGGGCTGCTCGACCCGGACGTGCCGCTGCCCACGGCACCGCCGGCCGAGCCGTCCGCGCGACCGGCGGCGGGAAGGTGAGCGGCCGGATGAGGATCGACGCGCACCACCACCTGTGGGACCTCGACCGCCGCCCGCAGCCCTGGCTGCGGGGTGACGCGCTCGAACCGCTCCGCCGCACCTTCGCGCTGCCGGAACTGCTGCCGCTGCTGGACGCCCACGGCATCGACACCACCGTCGTCGTGCAGTCCAGCGCCTCGCTCGACGAGACCCGGGACCTGCTCGCCACCGCCCGCGCCTCGCACGGCCGGATCGCCGGCGTGGTCGGCTGGGCCGACCTCACCGACCCCGACCGGCTGCCCGGCGTACTCGCCGAACTCGCCGAGGCCGGACCGCTGGTCGGCGTCCGGCACCAGGTCCAGGACGAGGCCGACCCGCAGTGGCTGGACCGGCCCGACGTGCGCGCCGGGCTGCGCGCGGTGGGGGCCGCCGGGCTGGCGTACGACCTGCTCGTCACCCCGCGGGAGCTGCCCGCGGCGCTCGCCGCGGTCGAGGAGCTGCCCGAGGTGCGGTTCGTGCTGGACCACGCGGGCAAGCCGCCGATCGCGGCCGGCCGGTGGGAGCCGTGGGCCGAGCAGGTCGCCGGGATCGCCGACCACCCGAACGCGGTGTGCAAGCTGTCCGGGCTGCTGACCGAGGCGGACCACGAGTCCTGGCGGCCGGCGGACGTCCTGCCCTACGCCCGCCACGTGCTCGCCTCCTTCGGGGCCGACCGGGTCCTGTTCGGCTCCGACTGGCCGGTCTGCACGCTCGCCGGCCGCTACGCCGACGCGTTCGCCCTCGCCGAACAGGCCACGGCCGCCCTCACGCCGGACGAACGGGACGCGGTGCTCGGGGGCAACGCCTTCCGCGTCTACAGCCTGGCCGGACCGGGCGAGCGGGTGAGCGACCAGGCGACCGAGTGACCGGCCGGGCGACCCGCGCGGCCCGCCGGGACGAGGCTCCGGGAGACCGCCCGGACCGGTGACCATTTGACCGCGGCGCGCCGGGCGCCGCCGGCCGGGCCGGACCCCGCGGCCGCGTCGTCGTCCTGAGGGCTGGTCCGCCGGGGACCGCGGTCCGCCCTCAGAGGGTGGAGCGCAGCCACTGCTCGACGCTCGCGACGTGGACCGTCGCCCAGGCGCGGGCTGCGTCGGGGTCGCGGTCGCGCAGCGCGGTGAGGATCGCCCGGTGCTCGTGGAGGGTGCGGGCGATGGCGTCCTCCTGGGTGACCCCGCGCCAGATGCGGGCGCGGGTGGTGGGGCCGGACAGGCCGTCGAGGAGCGAGCAGAGCACGGAGTTGCCCGAGCCCTGCACGATGCCGCGGTGGAAGTCCAGGTCGGAGGCGACCAGTTGCTCCACCGAGGGGGCCGTGCCGAGGGCGTCCAGCCGGCCCTCCAGCGCGTCGAGTTCGGCCGGGGTGAGCCGGACCGCCGCCATGGCGGTGGCCGCCGGTTCGAGGATGCGCCGCACCGCCAGGAACTCCAGCACCGTGTCGTCGCGGTGGAAGTCCACCACGAAGCTCAGCGCCTCCAGCAGCAACTGGGGGTCGAGGCTGGTGACGTAGGTGCCGTCGCCCTGCCGCACGTCCAGGATGCGGATCAGCGACAGCGCGCGCACCGCCTCGCGCAGCGAGTTGCGGGACAGCCCCAGCTCGGCCGCCAGCTCGCTCTCCTTGGGCAACCGGTCGCCCGGCCGCAGCGCTCCCGAGACGATCATGTCCTTGATCTTCTCGATCGCCTCGTCCGTGACCGCCATCAGGCCCTCCCCGTTGTCCATCCGTCGGCGCCACGCTGGGCCAGACCTCCGATGTCTCCCATTATGGGGTCAGCGCCGCGCCCTGTCCCACCGCCGGCCCCGCGCGGCCGCCACCGCACCGGAAACCGCTGGAGCCGGCCCGGCCGCGCGCCCATACTGGCCCGCGTGCTCCAGTACGAACTGATCGACCGGGTGCGGGCGTTGTGCCGCGCCGACGAGACCGTCCGCGCGGCCCTGATGTACGGCTCCTTCGCGGCGGGCGAGGGCGACGCGCACAGCGACGTGGAGTTCTGGCTCTTTCTCGACCCCAAGGCGCGCGCGGCCCTCGACCCGGCGGCGTGGTGCGCCGAGGTCGCCCCGGTCCACCTGGTGCTGCGCAACGAGTTCGGCACCCATGTGGCGCTCTTCCCCGGTCCCGTCCGCGGCGAGTTCCACTTCGCCACCACGGCGGACATCGCGTCGGTGGGGGAGTGGCCGGCCCGGGGCGCGGCCGTCGGCGCGATGGTCGTGGTGGACCGCGACGGCGCGCTCGCCCCGGTGCTGGCCGCGCTGCCCGAGCGGCCCGCGCTCCCCGGCACCGCCGAGGAGGTCGCCGACCTGTGCGGGCGGTTCGTGAACTGGATGGTGCTCGCCGCCCATGTCACCGCCCGCGGCGAGCACCTGCGCGCCCAGGACGCCCTGGCGCACGCGGCCCGCCACCTGCTGTGGATGGCCCGCCTGGCCGAGGGGAGCACCGCGCACTGGCTGACGCCGTCCCGCGCCGCGGAGGCCGAACTGCCGCGCGCCACGGTCGAGGCGGTCGCCGCGGGGACGCCCGCCGGCCTGTGGCGGGAGGGCCGGTGCCGCTGGCTGGCCCTGCTGGACCGGATCGGACGCGAGCACCCCGCCGCGCTCCTCGCGGAACTCGACGCGCTGCTGGCCCCCGGCCGGCCCTGAGCCGTGCCGACCGCCCGCGGCCCTGCGCCGTGCCGACCGCCCGCGGCCCTGCGCCGTGCCGACCAGCCGCGAGCAGCCGTCCGGCAACCCCGCCGGGAGCCGCCGGCCGACCCGGGCGGGCCTCCGCCGCGGCGGCCGGCCCCGGCCCCGCTCAGTCCCGGCGCGCCTTCAGGACGCGCTCCACGCCCTCCCGCACCTCCGGCGTGTCCAGCCCGCGGATGGTGAGCGTGGTGCGCCGCCGCAGCACGTCGTCCACGTCGTACGCCCATTCGCGGTCGCGGGCGTAGACCACCTGCGCCCAGATCTCCGGGGCGTCCGGGTGGACGCGCTCGGCGAGCGCCGGGTCCTCGTTGGCCAGACGGGCGATGTCGAAGGCGAGCGAGCCGTAGTGCCCGGCGAGGTGTCCCGCGGTGTCCGCGGCCATTCGCGGGCCGGGCGCGGCGCCGTCGACCACCAGGCGGTGCGCGACCGCCTCCCGGCTGGCGAAACCGGGCAGCGGGGCGCGCTTGGGCAGCCGGGACAGCGGCTCCATGTCGTCGGCGAGCGGATGTCCGGGCAGCTCGGCGAGCTTCGCCATCACGGTGCGGCCGATGTGCCGGAAGGTGGTCCACTTGCCGCCCGCGACCGACAGCATGCCGCCGCGGCCCTCGGTGACCACCGTCTCCCGCTTCGCCTTCGCGGTGTCGCCGGGCCCGCCGGGCAGCACCCGCAGTCCGGCGAAGGAGTAGGTGATCAGGTCCCGGGTGAGCTGGTGGTCGCGCACCGACAAGGCCGCCTCGTCCAGGATCTGGGCGGTGTCCGCCTCGGTGACCGCCACGTCGCCGGGGTCGCCCTCGTACGCCTCGTCGGTGGTGCCGAGCAGCAGCATGTCCTCCCACGGCAGGGCGAAGGTGATCCGGTACCTGTCGATCGGCGTGGCCAGCGCCGCGCGCCACGGCGCGGTCCGCTTCAGCACCAGGTGCGCGCCCTTGGACAGCCGGATCGACGGCACCGCCGTCGGGTCCTCCATCCGCCGCAGGTGGTCCACCCACGGGCCGGTGGCGTTGAGCACCAGCCGGGCGTCCACGCCGAACTCGGTGCCGTCGGTACGGTCCCGCAGGTCCGCACCGGTCACCCGGCCGCGGGTGAAGCGCAGCCCGGTGACCTCGGCGTGGTTGAGCACGGTCGCGCCGGCCTCGACGGCCGCGCGCACCGTCATCAGCGCCATCCGCGCGTCGTTCATCTGCCCGTCCTCGTAGACCGCGACCGCGCGCAGGTCGTCGGTGCGCAGCTCGGGCACGTCGCGGGCGGCCCGGGCGGGGCTGATCACGTGGCCGACGCCGTCGCGGAAGGCGGACAGCGCCGAGTACGCGAACACGCCCGCGCCGAGCTTGGCCGCGCCGTGCGGGCCGCCCTTGTAGACCGGCAGGTAGAAGGTGAGCGGGTTGGCCAGGTGCGGCGCGACGTCGTGGGAGACCGCGCGCCGCTCCAGGTGGTTCTCGGCGACCAGCCGCACCGCTCCGGTCTGGAGGTAGCGCAGGCCGCCGTGCAGCAGCTTGGAGGAGGCCGAGGAGGTGGCGCCGGCGAAGTCGCCGGCGTCCACCATCGCCACCCGCAGTCCCGACTGGGCGGCGTGCCAGGCGGTGGTGATGCCGAGGATGCCGCCGCCGATCACCAGCAGGTCGTACGTGGCGTGCCCGAGCAGGGCGCGGGTCTCGGCCCGCCCGGGGTTCGTGCCGGCGGTCGGGTGCGTCCCCAGCGCGGGGACGCGTTGCAGGGTGGTCATGGCGTTCTCAGTGCTCCTCGTCTTCGATCCAGCCCATGGTCCGGGTCACGGCCTTGCGCCAGTTGTGGTACTCGCGCTCCCGGTCGGCGTCGGCCATCCGGGGCGTCCATTCCGCCGCGCGCTTCCAGTTGGCGCGCAGCGCGTCGGTGTCCGGCCAGAAGCCCACCGCGAGTCCGGCGGCGTAGGCCGCGCCCAGGCAGGTGGTCTCGGCGACCATGGGGCGCACCACGGGTGCGGCCAGCACGTCGGCGAGGGTCTGCATGAGCAGGTTGTTGGAGGTCATGCCGCCGTCGACCTTCAGGGCGGCCAGCTCGACCCCGGAGTCCTTGGTCATCGCGTCGGCGATCTCCCGGGTCTGCCAGGCGGTCGCCTCCAGGACGGCGCGGGCGATGTGCGCCTTGGTGACGTAGCGGGTGAGCCCCGCGATCACGCCGCGGGCGTCGTCCTGCCAGTAGGGCGCGAACAGCCCGGAGAAGGCGGGGACGAAGTAGGCGCCGCCGTTGTCCTCGACGGTCAGGGCCAGCGTCTCGATCTCGGCGGCCGTGCTGATCAGGCCCATCTGGTCGCGCATCCACTGCACCAGGGCGCCGGTGACGGCGATCGACCCCTCCAGGGCGTAGACGGGGGCGGCCTCGCCGATCCGGTAGCCGACCGTGGTGATCAGGCCGTTGCGGGAGTCCACCGGGGTCTCGCCGGTGTTGAGCAGCATGAACGTGCCGGTGCCGTAGGTGGACTTGGCCTCGCCCGGGGAGAAGCAGGTCTGGCCGAAGAGCGCGGCCTGCTGGTCGCCGAGCGCGGACGCCACCGGGACCCCCGACAGGCCGCCGACGTCCGTGGTGCCGTAGACCTCCGAGGAGGAGCCGATGCGCGGCAGCACCGCGGCCGGCACGCCGATCGCGTCGAGGATGTCCTGGTCCCAGTCGAGGGTGCGCAGGTCCATCAGCAGGGTGCGGGAGGCGTTGGTGACGTCCGTGACGTGCACGCCGCCGTCCGCCCCGCCGGTGAGGTTCCAGATCACCCAGGAGTCCATGGTGCCGAAGAGGATGTCGCCGGCCTCGGCGCGCTCGCGCAGGCCCGCCACGTTGTCCAGCAGCCAGCGGATCTTCGGGCCGGCGAAGTACGACGCGAGCGGCAGCCCGGTGGTGGCGCGGAACCGGTCCTGGCCCTCGTCGCGGCCCAGCTCGCGGCAGAGCGCGTCGGTGCGGGTGTCCTGCCAGACCAGCGCGTTGTGCACCGGCTCGCCGGTGTGGCGGTCCCACAGCAGGGTGGTCTCGCGCTGGTTGGTGATGCCGATCGCCTTGACGTCGGACGGCTGGAAGCCGGGGACGTCCTGGGCGGCCTTGCGGACGGCGCCGGCCACCACCTCCTGGACGTTGGTCCAGATCTCGGCGGCGTCGTGCTCCACCCAGCCGGGCTTGGGGAAGATCTGTTCGTGCTCCTTCTGGTCCACCGCCACGATCCGGCCGTCCCGGTCGAAGACGATGCAGCGGCTGGACGTGGTGCCCTGGTCGATGGCGGCGATGAACGGGCCGGTGCCGTGGCAGCCGCCGTCGCTCCGGGGGGCGGAGTCGGTGGCGGTGCCGGTGGCGGCGGTGCCGGTCTCGTTCGGGGTGTCGGTCACGGTGTGCTCCTGCTGGGTCTGGCGTCCTGTGCGGGCGGGTCGGTGGGCGGTGGGCTCGGCCGGTGCGCGGTGCGCGGTGCGCGGTGCGCGGTGCGCGGTGCGCGGGCGGCGGTGGTC
Source organism: Streptomyces sp. SN-593 (assembly GCF_016756395.1). NCBI lineage: Bacteria > Bacillati > Actinomycetota > Actinomycetes > Kitasatosporales > Streptomycetaceae > Actinacidiphila > Actinacidiphila reveromycinica. The sequence continues at coordinate 1,143,996 of NZ_AP018365.1, read as the reverse complement.
GGTACGGGCGGCCGCGGCGCGCGAGGGGTCGCGCGCGCCGCGTGCGCTACATGAAGGCCAGCCTGTACAGCCCGCCGGCGATCGCGGCGCCGACAAGCGGGCCGACCACCGGAATCCACGCGTATCCCCAGTCGGAGCCGCCCTTGTTGGGCAGCGGGAGCAGCGCGTGCACGATCCGCGGGCCGAGGTCGCGCGCGGGGTTGATCGCGTAGCCGGTGGGCCCGCCGAGCGAGAGGCCGATGCCGACGACGAGCAGCGAGGTCAGCAGGATGCCCGTGCCGTTGAGCGCCAGGCCCTTGGTCATGCCCTGGGTGAGGATGAACAGCACCAGCACCGCGGTGGCGATGATCTCGGTGAGCAGGTTCTGCACCGGGTTGCGGATCTCCGGGCCGGTGGAGAAGATCCCGAGCACCGGGCCGCCGGGCTGCGCCGCGGGGAGGCCGGTGGTCGGACCGGCCGGGTCCGGCTTCGGCGCGGAGCCGGCCCCGTCGGCCGCGGCGGTGGCCGCCGTGCCGGGCGCGGTACCGGACGTGTCGCCGTCCGGCGCGGTGCCGGCCGCCGGGCCCACCACGGCGGGGTCGGTCAGGTGCGCGTGGAACTGGCCGAGGTAGGCCGCCCACACCAGCACCGCGCCGATGAGGGCACCGCCGAACTCCCCGATCAGGTAGTACGGCATGGTGCTCCAGTCGCCGGTCTTGATGGCGACGCCCAAGGTGACGGCCGGGTTGAGCTGGCCGCCCGAGTAGCCGTTCGCGATGTAGGCGCCTCCCAGCACCGCCAGTCCCCAGCCGAAGGAGATCGCCACCCAGCCGGCGTCCTTGGCCTTGGATCGTTTGAGGGTCACCGCGGCGCACACGCCGCCGCCGAGCAGGATTAGAACGGCGGTACCGAAGAGCTCGCCGATGACTATGTGGCCGTTGGACACGTCGACTCCTTTGTCCCAGTCCCTGAGCCGCGGTCGGCATCCGTCCGTTGTTCGACATTGTCGACCGCAGGTCGAAAGTCTCGCCCCCCGCGATGACCAGGTCAATAGCCGTGTGACGGACCAGACGCACCACCTGCCGCCCGGCCGTCCGGGCGCGCCGCGCGCGGGCCGCCCGGGAGACCGCCCGGCGGGCCGCCCCCGGCCGCCCGCGGGCGCCTCAGAACCGGCCGGCGCCCAGGTCGCGCGAGACCGCCCGCGCGCAGTCCCGCACCGCCGCGACAAGCTGCGGCCTGATCCCGTCGCCGTCGCAGACCCGCTCCACCGCGCCGGTGACGCCCACCGCGCCGACCGGCATCCGCCGCCGGTCGTGGACGGGGGCCGCGACCGACGCCACGCCCTCCCAGGTCTCCTCCAGGTCGGCGGCCCACCCGCGGGCCCGGGTCAGGTCGAGCACCGCCTCGAAGTCCTCGGCCGCCGTCACCGTCCGCCCGGTCAGCGCGGCCCGCTCGCCCTCGGCCGCCTCGCTGTGGGCGACCGGGTCGTAGGCCGCGAGCACCTTGCCGAGCGCGGTGCTGTGCAGCGGCTGCATGGCGCCGACCTCCAGCACCTGCCGGCTGTCGTCCGGCCGGAAGACGTGGTGCACGACCAGCACGCCCTGCTGGTGCAGCACCCCCAGGTAGGCGGCCTCGCCGCTGGACCTGGCCAGGTCGTCGGTCCACACCAGGGCGCGGGCCCGCAGTTCGTGCACGTCCAGGAAGCTGTTGCCCAGCCGCAGAAGCTCGGCGCCGAGCTGGTACTTCCCCGACACCGGGTCCTGCTCGACGAAGCCCTCCTGCTGGAGGGTGCGCAGGATGCCGTGCGCGGTGCCCTTGGCCAGGCCGAGCGAGGACGCCACGTCCGACAGCCCCAGCCGCCGCTCGCCGCCCGCCAGCAGCCGCAGGATCGCCGCGGCGCGTTCCAGTGACTGGATGGGACCTGGCATGGCGGCGCTCCAAGAAGTGCGGGACGGTGCGGGTCGCCGGCCGCCGCGGATTCCGGCCGGTGTGGCCGGAACGAGGGCGGTCGGCGATGCCCCGGGTCGACAATGTCGACCTTCGTCATTCTTCATCATGGCAGACCAGGGAGCGCACCCCACCCGTGCCACCCGTCCGCCACCTGGAATCGCCTGAGCCTTTCCGGCCGCGCCCGCTACGCTGGCGTGGTGCGTGCCGTGCCCCCGGGGCTCGGCGGCGCATAGCCGACAGCCGTCGCACTCCAGGGAGCACCCATGGCTTTGCCGTCCCCCTCGTCCAGTCCCGCCGCGTCCGCGCACGACGCGGCGAGGGTCACCGCGTTCCGGGAGGCACTGGCCTCCCGCATCGTCGTCGCCGACGGCGCGATGGGCACCATGCTCCAGGCGCAGGACCCGACGCTCGACGACTTCCAGCAGCTCGAGGGCTGCAACGAGATCCTCAACGTCACCCGCCCGGACATCGTCCGCTCCGTGCACGAGGCGTACTTCCAGGCCGGCGTCGACTGCGTCGAGACCAACACCTTCGGCGCCAACCACGCGGCGATGAGCGAGTACGACATCCCCGAGCGGATCGAGGAGCTGTCCGCGGCCGGCGCCCGGCTGGCCCGCGAGGTCGCCGACGGCTTCGCCGCCGACGGCCGCCGCCGCTTCGTGCTCGGCTCGATCGGCCCCGGCACCAAGCTGCCGACCCTCGGCCACATCGACTACTCGACGCTGCGCGACGGCTACCAGGCCAACGCGGCCGGGCTGATCACCGGCGGCGCCGACGCGCTGGTCGTGGAGACCATGCAGGACCTGCTCCAGGTCAAGGCCGCCCTGGTCGGCTCGCGCCGGGCGATGGCCGCCGCCGGCGTCAACCTCCCGCTGATCTGCTCGGTCGCCGTGGAGACCACCGGCACCATGCTGCTCGGCTCCGAGATCGGCGCCGCGCTGACCGCGCTGGAACCGCTCGGCATCGACCTGATCGGCCTGAACTGCTCCACCGGCCCCGCCGAGATGAGCGAGCACCTGCGCTACCTCGCCCGCCACTCCCGCATCCCGCTGACCTGCATGCCCAACGCCGGCCTGCCGGTGCTCACCAAGGACGGCGCGCACTACCCGCTGTCCCCCTCCGAACTCGCCGACGCGCACGAGACGTTCGCCCAGGAGTACGGCCTGTCCCTGGTCGGCGGCTGCTGCGGCACCACCCCCGAGCACCTGCGCGAGCTGGTGGACCGGATCGGCGGCCACGACATCGCGCCGCGCGACCCGCGTCCGGAGCCCGGCGCCTCCTCCCTCTACCAGACCGTGCCGTTCCGCCAGGACACGTCCTACCTGGCCATCGGCGAGCGGACCAACGCCAACGGCTCGAAGAAGTTCCGCGAGGCGATGCTGGAGGGCCGCTGGGAGGACTGCGTGGAGATGGCCCGCGACCAGATCCGCGAGGGCGCCCACCTGCTCGACGTGTGCGTGGACTACGTCGGCCGGGACGGCGTCGCCGACATGTCCGAGATCGCCGGCCGCTTCGCCACCGCCTCCACCCTGCCGATCGTGCTGGACTCCACCGAGGTGGACGTGCTGAAGGCGGGGCTGGAGAAGCTCGGCGGCCGCGCGGTGCTCAACTCCGTCAACTACGAGGACGGCGACGGCCCCGAGTCCCGCTTCGCCCGCGTCACCGCGCTGGCCGCCGAGCACGGCGCGGCCCTGATCGCCCTGACCATCGACGAGGAGGGGCAGGCGCGGACCGCGGAGAAGAAGGTCGAGATCGCCGAGCGGCTGATCGCCGACCTCACCGGCAACTGGGGCATCCGCGAGTCCGACATCCTCATCGACTGCCTGACCTTCACCATCTGCACCGGCCAGGAGGAGTCCCGCAAGGACGGCGTCGCCACCATCGAGGCGATCCGCGAGCTCAAGCGCCGCCACCCCGACGTGCAGACCACGCTGGGCCTGTCCAACATCTCCTTCGGCCTCAACCCGGCCGCCCGCACCGTGCTCAACTCGGTCTTCCTCGACGAGTGCGTCAAGGCCGGGCTGGACTCCGCGATCGTGCACGCCGCCAAGATCCTGCCGATCGCCCGCATCCCCGAGGAGCAGCGCCGGACCGCGTACGACCTCGTCTACGACAAGCGCGCCGAGGGGTACGACCCGCTGCAGAAGCTGATGCAGCTCTTCGAGGGCGTCGACTCCAAGTCGCTGAAGGCCGGCCGCGCCGAGGAGCTGATGGCGCTGCCGCTGGAGGAGCGCCTCCAGCGCCGGATCATCGACGGCGAGAAGAACGGCCTGGCCGCGGACCTGGACGAGGCGCTGACCGAGCGCTCCGCCCTGGACATCGTCAACGACACGCTGCTGGCCGGCATGAAGGTGGTCGGCGAGCTGTTCGGCTCCGGCCAGATGCAACTGCCGTTCGTGCTCCAGTCCGCCGAGGTGATGAAGACCGCGGTGGCCTACCTGGAGCCGCACATGGAGAAGGTGGCCGACGGCGAGGAGGCCGGCAAGGGCACGATCGTGCTCGCCACCGTGCGCGGCGACGTGCACGACATCGGCAAGAACCTGGTCGACATCATCCTGTCCAACAACGGCTACAACGTCGTCAACCTGGGCATCAAGCAGCCGGTCTCCTCGATCCTGGAGGCCGCCCAGGAGAACCGCGCCGACGTGATCGGCATGTCCGGGCTGCTGGTGAAGTCCACGGTGATCATGAAGGAGAACCTGGAGGAGCTGAACCAGCGCGGCCTGGCCGCCACCTACCCGGTGATCCTGGGCGGCGCCGCCCTCACCCGCGCCTACGTCGAGCAGGACCTGCACGAGATCTACGCCGGCGAGGTGCGCTACGCCCGCGACGCCTTCGAGGGGCTGCGGCTGATGGACGCGCTGATCGGCGTGAAGCGCGGCGTGCCCGGCGCGGCGCTGCCGGAGCTGAAGGCCCGCCGGGTGCCGAAGCGGGAGCAGCCGGAGGAGCCGCAGGAGCCGAACCTCGGCCAGGTCCGCTCCGACGTCGCGGTGGACAACCCCGTGCCGGCCCCGCCGTTCTGGGGCAGCCGGGTGGTCAAGGGCATCCAGCTCGCCGACTACGCCTCCTGGCTGGACGAGGGCGCGCTCTTCAAGGGCCAGTGGGGCCTGAAGCAGTCGCGCGCCGACGGACCCGGCTACGAGGAACTGGTGGAGACCGAGGGGCGGCCCCGGCTGCGCGGGCTGCTGACCAAGCTCCAGTCCGAGCACCTGCTGGAGGCGGCCGTCACCTACGGCTACTTCCCGTGCGTCTCCAAGGGCGACGACCTGATCGTGCTGCACGAGGACGGCACCGAGCGCACCCGGTTCACCTTCCCGCGGCAGCGGCGCGGCCGGCGGCTGTGCCTGGCGGACTTCTTCCGCCCCGAGGACTCCGGCGAGACCGACGTGGTCGGCTTCCAGGTGGTCACCGTCGGCAACCGGGTCTCCGAGGCGGCCAACGAGCTGTTCGCCGCCGACTCCTACCGCGACTACCTGGAGCTGCACGGCCTGTCCGTCCAGCTCGCCGAGGCGCTGGCCGAGTACTGGCACGCCCGGGTCAGGGCCGAGCTGGGCTACGCCGGCGAGGACCCGGCGGACGTGGTGGACATGTTCGACCTGAAGTACCGCGGCGCCCGCTTCTCCCTGGGCTACGGGGCCTGCCCCGACCTGGAGGACCGGGCCAAGATCGCCGGCCTGCTGGAGCCGGAGCGGATCGGGGTCAAGCTCTCCGAGGAGTTCCAGCTCCACCCCGAGCAGTCCACCGACGCGATCATCATCCACCACCCGGAGGCGAAGTACTTCAACGCCCGTTGACCAGCGGTTCATCCGTTGTCCAGCGGGCCGAAGGGCCCCGACGTACACTGGACGGTCCGGCAGGGGCCGGTCGCCTCCCCGCGCGTGTCGCGGGGTGCGGCGACCGGCCTTCGTGTCCTCCGGACCCGAGGAGTGGGGCCTATGACGAGCAGCATCCCGGTCGCCGCCACCCGCGCGGACGACGGGCCCGACGACGGGCCCTGGGCCGTGCTCCTGGACCTGGACGGCACCCTGGTCGACACCGAGGGGCTGTGGTGGGCGGCCGAGTCCGAGGTCTTCGCCGACCTCGGGCACGTGCTGGACGAGGTGCACCGCTCCGTGGTGGTGGGCGGCCCGATGTCCCGCAGCGTGGGCCACCTGATCGACGTCACCGGCATCCGGGTGCCGGCGGCCGAGCTGATGACCGCCATCAACGGCCGTTTCGAGCACCTGGTCGCCCGCGGCGCGCCGCTGATGCCCGGCGCCCGGCGGCTGCTCACCGAACTGGCCGCGCACACCGTGCCCACCGCGCTGGTGTCCGCCTCGCACCGCCGCACCATCGACGTCATGCTGCGCTCGCTCGGTCCCGAGCACTTCTCCTTCACCCTGGCCGGCGACGAGATCGGCCGCACCAAGCCGCACCCGGACCCGTACCTGGCCGCCGCCGCGCGCCTCGGCACGGACCCCGCGCACTGCGTGGTCGTCGAGGACACCCTCACCGGCGTCGCCTCCGCGGAGGCGGCCGGCTGCCAGGTCGTGGCGGTGCCCTCGGTGGTGCCGATCCCGCCGGGGCCGGGGCGCACCGTCGTGCGCTCCCTGGAGGACCTCGACGTCCCTTTTCTGCGCTCCCTGCGCACGGCTCTTCACTGAGTGTGCGACCGGCCCGCTCCGCTTGTGCAGACTGCTGACTTTAGGCCCACCCGTTGGTGCTGATCACGGGAGACCTGGGTATCGTCGCCCCAGCGTGCCCCGCGCCGCCTCCCGCCCGACGCCCGTGACCCGGGTGAGCGGGCGGCTCTGTTGGGCCTTCCGGGCGCGTCATGAGCCCCCCGGCACTTGCGCAAGAGGAGAACGAGCAACGATGAACCGCAAGCTTCTGGTGCTGCCGGCCCTGCTCGGCGCGTTGGCACCCGCGATCTCCGGGTGCGGCAGTTCCGGCGGCAGCGGCGGCAGTGGCAAACCCATCGTCGTCGGTACCACCGACAGCATCGAGCTGACCAAGGACAACCCGGCGCCGCTCGACCCGGCCACGTCCTACGACAGTGCCACCTGGAACGTCTTCTACAACACCTTCCAGATGCTGCTGACCTACCAGCGCGGCAGCACCACACCGACGCCCGACGCCGCCAAGGAGTGCCACTACGACGGCACCTCGGGCCTGACGTACCAGTGCACGATGCGGGACGGCGAGAAGTTCTCCACCGGCCGCAGCCTCACCTCCACGGACGTGAAGTTCTCCATCGACCGGATGCAGAAGATCCACTGGGCCGACGGCCCGTCCTCGCTCATATCCGACGTCAAGAGCGTGGACGCGCCCGACGCGCAGACCGTGGTCTTCCACCTCAAGCAGCCCGACGCGACCTTCCCCGCGAAGCTCGCCACCCCCGCCGCCGCGATCGTGGACAGCAGCGTGTACCCGGCGACGAAGCCGTACACCGGCTGGCGGCTGGTCGGCTCCGGCCCGTACAAGCTGGACTCCTGGACCGCCGGCAAGCAGGCGGTGTTCACCAAGAACAGCCACTACGACGGCACCCTGAAGATGCACAACAGCGCCGTCACGCTCAAGATGTACGCCGACTCCAACAAGATGGAGGACGCGCTGAAGGCCGGCGACCTGGACGTCATGAGCCGCCAGATCTCGCCGGACCAGATCCAGAAGCTGGAGAGCGACCCCGACCCGGACTTCAAGCTCACCGAGTCCTCCGGCGGCGAGGCCCGCTACCTGTTCCTCAACACCGACGCGCCGTCGCTGAAGAAGGTCGCGGTCCGCCAGGCGATGGCCCAGATCATCGACCGCCAGGCGATCACCCGCGACGTCTACCAGCGCACCGCGGTGCCGCTGTACTCGGTCGTCCCGCAGGGCATCACCACGCACGTCAACTCGTTCTACGACACCTACGGCGAGCCCAGCGTCAAGAACGCGGAGAAGACGCTGAAGAACGCCGGCATCACCGAGAAGGTGCCGCTGACCATCAACTTCCGCCGCGACAACGGCGGCACGATGAACCAGGCCGAGGCCGAGACGATCGCCAAGCAGCTCAACGCCTCGGGGCTCTTCGACGTCAAGGTGAAGAGCGAGCAGTGGAACGCCTTCCTCAAGGCGGCCGGCGAGGGCCAGTACCAGGTCTTCGCGCTGAGCTGGCTGCCCGACTTCCCGGACCCGGACAACTACATCGCGCCGTTCTTCGACAAGGAGACGTTCATCCCGCTGCCCTTCGACCTGACGCAGATCCGCGACACGATCCTGCCGGAGACCCGCCGCCAGGCCGAGCGCAGCGCCACCACGGACGCCTTCGGCGAGGCGCAGAAGCTCGTCGCGGACCAGGTGCCGATGCTCCCGCTGTGGCAGGCCAACCAGTACATCGCCGCCCGCAACGACATCACCGGCGCGGAGTGGGCGCTCAACGCCTCGACCACCACGCAGTTCTGGGAGCTGGGCCGGGGCGCCTCCGGCTGACCTCCCGCACGCGTCACGCGGACGCCCCCCGTACCGGCCCTTCCGGGCCCGGTGCGGGGGGCGTCCGCGTGACGGCGGGGAGCCCGGGCAGTTCAGCTCGACCCGGGCCGCACCAGACCGCTCTCGTAGGCGTACACCGCCGCCTGGACCCGGTCGCGCAGGCCGAGCTTGGTCAGCACATGGCCGACGTGCGTCTTCACCGTGGTCTCGCTGACGAACAGCTCGGCGGCGACCTCGGCGTTCGACAGGCCGCGCGCGACCAGCTTCAGCACCTCGACCTCGCGCTCGGTCAGCGCGTGCAGCGGCTGCGGCACCGACTCCTCGCCCGACGGCAGCCGGCCCGCGTACTTGTCCAGCAGCCGCCGGGTGATGCTCGGCGCGAGCATCGCCTCGCCGGCCGCCACCACCCGGATCGCCTGCACCAGTTCCGCGGCCGGCGCGTCCTTGAGCAGGAAGCCGCTGGCGCCGGCGCGCAGCGCCTCCACGACGTACTCGTCCAGGTCGAAGGTGGTCAGCACCAGCACCTTCGCCGGGCCCGACCGGTCCGGGCCGGTGATCTGCCGGGTCGCCTCGACGCCGTCCATCCGGGGCATGCGGATGTCCATCAGCACCACGTCGGGCTGCAACGCCCGCACCTGGTCCAGGGCCTGCTGCCCGTCACCGGCCTCGCCGACCACGGCCAGGTCCGGCTCCGCCTCCAGGATCATCCGGAAGCCGGTGCGCAACAGGGGCTGATCGTCCACCAGCAGGACGCGGATCGCCACGGGTACTCCTCTTCGCTCGACCGGACCATTCTCGCCCACGGCCCCCCGCCCGGCAGGCCGTCACGCGCCACCGTCACGCGCCACCGGCGCGCGCCAGCGGGTAGGGCGGGGGAGTGCCCCCGAACTCCGGGCACAGCGCCTGGTGGTCGCACCAGCCGCACAGCGGGGTGCGCCGCGGCCGCCAGTCACCGCTGGCCGTCGCCTGCCGGATCGCCTCCCACAGCGCCAGCAGCCGCCGCTCGGTGCGCAGCAGGTCCTCCGGCGACGGGTCGTAGGTCCGCACGTCGCCGCTGCCGAGGTAGACCAGTTGGAGCCGGCGCGGCACCACCCCGCGCAAGCGCCACAGCACCAGGGCGTAGAAGCGCATCTGGAACAGCGGCTCGTCGGCGTACTCCGGGCGGGGCGCCTTGCCGGTCTTGTAGTCCACCACCCGCAGGTCCCCGGTGGCCGGGGCCACGTCCAGCCGGTCGACGTAGCCGCGCAGCGTCAGGCCGGACTCCAGCACCGTCTCCACGTACAGCTCGCGCTCGGCGGGCTCCAGGCGGGTCGGGTCCTCCAGCGTGAACCAGCGTTCCACCAGCCGCTCGGCGCTGGCCAGCCAGGCCGACAGCGCCGCGTCGTCGAGCGCGCCCTCGGCCGCGGTGAACAGCCCGGCCAGCTCCGGGCGGGCCGCCAGCAGCCGCTGCCACTCACCGGGCACCAGCGCCCGGGCCCGCTCGGCGGTGCGCTCGGCCGCGGGGGCGTCGAACAGCCGCTCCAGCACCGCGTGCACGACGGTGCCGCGGGTGGCCGCCTCGCTCGGCTTCTCCGGCAGCCGGTCGATCACCCGCAGCCGGTACAGCAGCGGGCAGCGCATGAAGTCCGCCGCGCGCGACGGCGACAGGGACGCCGGCGGGCGGGGCGGCAGCCCGCCGCGGGGGCCGCCGGCCTCGGGGGCGCCGTGCTCGGGGGCGCCGTGCTCGGGGGAGGTGCGGCCGGGCGGGACCGGCGCGGGGCCGGTCGCGGTGGTCGGCGCGGGGTCTGCGGCGGTGGTCGGCGCGGCGGCCGGCCGCGCGGGATCGGACGGCGCGCTGCCGCCCGGGCGGGTGCTGTCGGTGGGGGTCCCCATGGCAGACGACCTTACGGCCTGGCACCGACACGGACACGCGCCGGTGTGTGCCGTGCGACGGGGCAATATCATGGGTGTGATGCCCCTCGTGCCGCATGATCGGCACGGGGGTCTGTTTTCAGAAGGGGAACCAGTGAGCGAGAGCGGCGGTCCGCCGTCCCGGAGCACCCGCGCGCCGGGCCGAGGCGGCGGCGACGGCACCGACAAGCAGCCCAGGGAGCCCGGCGGCGGCATCCTGATGGGCCGGTTCCTCGGCGTGCCGATCTACGTCGCCCCGAGCTGGTTCCTGGTCGCCGCGCTGATCACCTGGGTGTTCGGCGGGCAGCTCGACACGGTGCTGCCCGAACTCGGCCGCGCCCGCTACCTGGTGTCGCTCTTCTTCGCGGTCGCCTTCTACGCCTCCGTGCTCGTCCACGAGCTGGCCCACACGGTGGCCGCGATCCGGTTCGACCTGCCGGTGCGCCGCATCCAGCTCCAGTTCTTCGGCGGCGTGTCGGAGATCGAGAAGGACTCCGACACCCCCGGCCGGGAGTTCGTGCTCGCCTTCGTCGGGCCGCTGCTGTCGCTGCTGCTGTCCGGCGCCTTCTTCGGCGGGATGCAGCTCGTGGACCGCGGCACCGTCCCCGGGGTGCTGCTCGCGGGGCTGATGGTCAGCAACCTGATCGTGGCGATCTTCAACTTCCTGCCCGGACTGCCGCTGGACGGCGGCCGCATGCTGCGGGCGGTGGTCTGGAAGGCCAGCGGCGACCCGATGAAGGGCACCGTCGCGGCGGCGTGGGCCGGGCGGGTGCTCGCCCTCGCCGTCCTGATCGGCATGCCGATGCTCTCCTACCTCCGCGGCAACGGCGAGAGCGGCGCGGACTCCCTCACCGACGCCCTGCTCGCCGCGGTCCTCGCCGCGATCATGTGGACCGGCGCCGGCAACGGGCTGCGGATGGCCCGGCTGCGCGAGCGCCTGCCGGACCTGCGGGCCCGCACCCTGACCCGGCGGGCCGTCCCGGTCTCCTCCGACACCCCGCTGTCCGAGGCGCTGCGCCGGGCCAACGAGGCGGGCGCCCGCGCCCTGGTCGTCGTGGACGGCAAGGGCGACCCGACGGCCCTGGTCCGCGAGTCGGCGATCATCTCGGTCCCCGAGCACCGCCGCCCCTGGGTCGCGGTCAGCGGCCTGTCGCACGACCTGCGCCCCGGGATGCGGGTCTCGGCCGACCTCACCGGCGAGGACCTCCTCGACACCCTGCGCGCCACCCCCTCCACGGAGTACCTCGTGGTCGAGCCCACCGGGGAGATCTACGGGGTGCTGTCCACCGCGGACGTCGAGCGGGCCTTCGTCGCCGCGATGTCCCGGGCCGCCTGACCGCGGCGCGGACGCGCTCGGGCGCGGCCCCGCGGGCGCGGTCGGGAGCGGCCCCACCGAGCCACTAAGGTGTCCCTATGTCCGAACCGACTGGTGCAGCCCGCAGGCGCGGGCCTTTCAGAGTCGGGGACCAGGTCCAGCTCACCGACCCCAAGGGACGCCACTACACGTTCACGCTCGAAGCCGGAAAGCAGTTCCACACCCACAAGGGCGCTTTCCCGCACGACGAGCTGATCGGCGCCCCCGAGGGCAGCGTGGTGCGGACCACGGGAAACGTCGCCTACCTCGCGCTGCGCCCCCTGCTCCCCGACTACGTCCTGTCCATGCCCCGCGGCGCCGCCGTGGTCTACCCCAAGGACGCGGGGCAGATCCTGGCGATGGCCGACATCTTCCCCGGGGCCCGGGTGGTCGAGGCAGGCGTCGGCTCCGGCTCGCTGAGCAGCTTCCTGCTGCGCGCGATCGGCGACCACGGCATGCTGCACAGCTACGAGCGCCGGGCGGACTTCGCCGAGATCGCCACCCAGAACGTCGAGCGCTACTTCGGCGGCCCGCACCCGGCCTGGCAGCTCACCGTGGGCGACCTCCAGGACCACCTGTCCGACACCGACGTGGACCGCGTCGTGCTGGACATGCTCGCCCCCTGGGAGTGCCTGGAGCCGGTCGCCAAGGCCCTGGTGCCCGGCGGCATCCTGTGCGCCTACGTGGCCACCACCACCCAGCTCGCCCGCACCGTGGAGGCGATCCGCGAGCACGGCACCTTCAACGAGCCGGCCGCCTGGGAGTCCATGGTGCGCACCTGGCACGTCGAGGGGCTCGCGGTGCGGCCGGACCACCGGATGATCGGCCACACCGGCTTCCTGCTGACCGCCCGCCGGCTCGCCGACGGCGTCGAGCCGCCCCTGCGCCGCCGCCGCCCCGCCAAGGGCGCCTACGGCGAGGACTACGCCGGCCCGGGCAGCGGGAGCGGCGGCAGCGGACCCGACCACTGAGGTCCCTTTCCGGCCAACTTCACCGCGCCGCCGCCGGTTTGTCCGCCCGGACACCGGCGGCGGCGCGTCCGTGGGAGCCCTTCGCCCGGACCCGCCCGGTCCGCCCCGGGGCCGGGCCCCGCCGTTCCGCGCCCGTGTGACGTGTGGCACCATGCTGGCCACCCCCGCAGACCAGAACCCCCCAGGAGTCAGGCGAGTGCAGCCCTCCGCAGGTCCGGCCCTCCCGCACACGCACAGCCGCGCCGTGCACTGGATCACCACGGCCCTGGCCGTGGCCGCGCTGGTCGGGGCCACGGCCCTGGTGCAGCCCGCGGACGCCACCCCCAAGGCCGCCGCCAGACCCGCGACGCCCTCCGGGCCGCCGGTGGCCGCGCCGAACGCGAACGCCGCGCACTACCCGCTGACCTGCGCCCCCGGCGTCAAGGTCGACGTGGTCTCGCACGTCTCGGCCGACCTCGACGGCGACGGGCGGCCCGAGACCGCCGTCGTGGTCCGCTGCGACTCCGAGACCGGCACCCCGCCCAGCGGCGTGTACGTGTTGTCCGCGCCCGCCCACCCGGGCGGCGCCCCGAAGATCGCGGTCACCCTGGTCGACCCGAAGGACGACCGGCAGATCTCCGACTTCCGGCTCGACGGCGACACCGTCAAGGCCACCGTGCTCGGCTTCTCCAGCGACGACGTGGCCCGCTGCTGCCCCGACATGAAGCGCACCTACACCTGGGAGTGGCGCGGCGACCGGTACGTGGCGCTGCCCGGCCCGGCCGCGGGCGCCGTCTGACCGCTCGTCCGCCCCCTGCCCGCGCCGGACCCGTGCCGGGCAGGGGACGGACGCCCGGTCGCCGCCGGGGCCGTCCGCCCCGGCTCAGTCCGCGGCCGGGCCGTACACCTCGACCTGGTCCGAGACCCGCCGCACGTGGATGCACTCGCCCGGGCACTCCTTGGCCGAGTCCGCCACGTCGGTGAGCAGCGGCAGCGGCACCCGCACGGTGGCGCCGGGGGACTGGCGCAGCTCGTCGTCGGAGTCCTTGACATACGCCAGGCCGTCGATGTCCAACTCGAACACCTCGGGCGCGTACTGCACGCAGATTCCGTCGCCCGTGCACAGGTCCTGGTCGATCCAGACCTCGAGTGCCTCGGCTGTGCTCTGGCCCTGGCTGTCGCTCACGCGGAACCCATCCCTGCCGTTCGTCGTTCCGGTATCACCGGGGAAGCAACAGCCCCCGGCGGCTGTTGACCCAAACGACGATACAACCGGCGGCATTCGGATGGAGATCGGCGGGTATCCCAGTGGCGGAGGGACGTGCGCAAGGGTGAAGATCGGACACACCGCGATCGTCTTTGTGATCTAGGGGTTTCAACCCCTACCAGCCCAGGTAGGGTCTGGGAACGTCCAGCTCCCCTTGGAGGAGGTGAGGACCGTGGCGGCCCACGACGACGAATTCAACCGTGGCGGCCGACCCGCTCGTGGTTCGGAAGATCCCATGAGCCAGGTCGCCTTTCTTGAGCAGGAGATCGCCGTCCTGCGACGCAAGCTCGCCGACTCTCCGCGGCACACGAGGATTCTCGAGGAGCGGATCGTCGAGCTGCAGACCAATCTGGCGGGTGTCTCCGCACAGAACGAACGGCTCGCGAACACGCTCCGCGAGGCCCGCGACCAGATCGTGGCCCTCAAGGAGGAGGTCGACCGGCTCGCGCAGCCGCCGGCCGGCTTCGGCGTGTTCCTACAGGCCAACGAGGACGGCACCGCCGACATCTTCACCGGCGGACGCAAACTGCGGGTCAACGTCAGCCCGTCCGTCGAACTCGACGACGTCAAGCGCGGCCAGGAGCTGATGCTCAACGAGGCGCTGAACGTCGTGGAGGCGATGGAGTTCGAGCTGGTCGGCGACATCGTCACCCTCAAGGAGATCCTGGAGGACGGCGAGCGGGCCCTGGTGATCGGGCACACCGACGAGGAGCGCGTGGTCCGGCTCGCCGAGCCGCTGCTCGACGGCACCCTGCGCACCGGCGACGCGCTGCTGCTCGAACCCCGCTCGGGATACGTGTACGAACGCGTGCCCAAGAGCGAGGTCGAGGAGCTGGTCCTCGAAGAGGTCCCCGACATCGACTACCGGCAGATCGGCGGCCTCGGCAACCAGATCGAGCAGATCCGCGACGCGGTCGAGCTGCCCTACCTGCACGCCGACCTCTTCAAGGAGTACGAACTGCGCCCGCCCAAGGGCGTCCTGCTGTACGGCCCGCCCGGCTGCGGCAAGACGCTCATCGCCAAGGCGGTCGCCAACTCGCTGGCCAAGAAGGTCGCCGAGGTCACCGGGCGGCCGCAGGGCAAGAGCTACTTCCTGAACATCAAGGGCCCCGAGCTGCTCAACAAGTACGTCGGCGAGACCGAGCGGCAGATCCGCCTGGTCTTCCAGCGGGCCCGGGAGAAGGCGTCCGAGGGCACGCCCGTCATCGTCTTCTTCGACGAGATGGAGTCCCTCTTCCGCACCCGCGGCTCCGGCGTCAGCTCCGACGTGGAGAACACCATCGTCCCCCAGCTCCTCGCCGAGATCGACGGCGTCGAGGGCCTGGAGAACGTCATCGTGATCGGCGCGTCCAACCGCGAGGACATGATCGACCCGGCCATCCTGCGCCCCGGCCGTCTCGACGTGAAGATCAAGATCGAGCGTCCGGACGCCGAGGCGGCCAAGGACATCTTCTCGAAGTACCTCGTCGACACCCTCCCGCTGCACTCCGACGACCTGGCCGAGCACGGCCAGTCCCGGGCGGGCACCGTGGACGCCATGATCCAGTCGGTGGTCGAGCGGATGTACTCCGAGAGCGAGGAGAACCGCTTCCTGGAGGTCACCTACGCCAACGGTGACAAGGAGGTCCTGTTCTTCAAGGACTTCAACTCCGGAGCGATGATCCAGAACATCGTGGACCGGGCGAAGAAGATGGCGATCAAGGACTTCCTCGACCACGACCAGCGCGGGCTGCGCGTGAACCACCTGCTCGCCGCCTGCGTGGACGAGTTCAAGGAGAACGAGGACCTGCCGAACACCACCAACCCCGACGACTGGGCGCGGATCTCCGGCAAGAAGGGCGAGCGGATCGTCTTCATCCGCACCCTGGTGACCGGAAAGCAGGGAGCGGACACCGGACGCTCCATCGACACCGTGGCGAACACCGGACAGTATCTGTAAGCACTACCCTCCGGCTGCGGGTCCCGACCAGCGGGTACCCGCAGCCGGTGTGTTTCCGACCCGGACGGGCCGGAGCCGGGCAAGGAGGGCCGCATGACCGTACGGCGAGTAATGGGCATCGAGACGGAGTACGGCATCTCCGTCCCCGGCCACCCCAATGCCAATGCCATGCTCACCTCGTCCCAGATCGTCAACGCCTACGCGGCGGCGATGCACCGGGCGCGGCGCGCACGCTGGGACTTCGAGGAGGAGAACCCGCTGCGGGACGCCCGCGGCTTCGACCTCGCCCGGGAGGCGGCCGACTCCACCCAGCTCACCGACGAGGACATCGGCCTCGCCAACGTGATCCTGACCAACGGCGCGCGGCTCTACGTCGACCACGCCCACCCTGAGTACTCCTCGCCGGAGATCACCAACCCGCGCGACGCGGTGCTGTGGGACAAGGCCGGCGAGCGGATCATGGCCGAGGCGGCGGTGCGCGCGGCGCAGCTTCCCGGCGCCCGGCAGATCCTGCTGTACAAGAACAACACGGACAACAAGGGCGCTTCCTACGGCACCCACGAGAACTACCTGATGCGCCGGGAGACGCCGTTCTCGGACATCGTCCGGCACCTGACGCCGTTCTTCGTCTCCCGGCAGGTGGTCACCGGCGCCGGCCGGGTCGGCGTCGGCCAGGACGGCCACGAGGACGGCTTCCAGCTCAGCCAGCGCGCGGACTACTTCGAGGTCGAGGTCGGCCTGGAGACCACCCTCAAGCGCCCGATCATCAACACCCGGGACGAGCCGCACTCCGACGCCGAGAAGTACCGCCGGCTGCACGTCATCATCGGCGACGCCAACCTGTCGGAGATCTCCACCTACCTCAAGCTGGGCACCACCTCCCTGGTGCTGTCCATGATCGAGGAGGGGTTCATCAAGGTGGACCTCGCGGTGGACCAGCCGGTGCGCACCCTGCACGAGGTCTCGCACGACCCCGGACTGCGACGCCTCGTCACCCTCCGCAACGGCCGGAAGCTGACGGCCGTGCAGCTCCAGATGGAGTACTTCGACCTCGCCCGCAAGTACGTCGAGGAGCGGTACGGCGCCGACGCCGACGAGCAGACCAGGGACGTGCTGGCCCGCTGGGAGGACGTGCTGGGGCGGCTGGAGAGCGACCCGATGAGCCTGTCCGGCGAGCTGGACTGGGTGGCCAAGCTGGAGCTGCTGGAGGGCTACCGGCGCCGTGACGGCCTGGACTGGGACGCCGCCCGCCTGCACCTGGTCGACCTGCAGTACGCCGACGTGCGCCCCGACAAGGGCCTGTACAACCGCCTGGCGGCCCGCGGCCGGATCAAGAGGCTCCTGGCCGAGGACGAGGTCGCGCGGGCCGTGCAGCACCCTCCGGAGGACACCAGGGCCTACTTCCGCGGCCGCTGCCTGGAGCAGTACGCGGACGACGTGGCGGCCGCGTCCTGGGACTCGGTGATCTTCGACCTGCCCGGCCACGACTCCCTCCAGCGCGTTCCCACCCTGGAGCCGCTGCGCGGCACCCGGCAGCACGTGAAGGAACTGCTGGACCGCTGCCGCACCGCCGACGAGCTGGTCCGCATCCTGTCCGGCGGCTGATCCGCGGCTGAAACGGTCCGGAACCGGGAATCAAGTTCCTAGCACTCGGACGTTGTCGTATTCGAGGGCCGTAGTCGGACCCTCCTTGTAGGGTCTGATCTTGTACGCACGCAACCGAGCGGGGTGAGGGACATGGCTACCAAGGACACCGACGGCGGACAGCAGCGGGCTACGCGTTCCACGGACGAGGTCGAGGAGGTCCAGGAGGACGCCAAGGCCGCCGAGGACCTCAAGGAACGCCACGAGAAGCTCTCGGACGACGTGGACTCGGTTCTCGACGAGATCGACGACGTCCTGGAGGAGAACGCCGAGGACTTCGTGCGTTCCTTCGTCCAGAAGGGCGGCGAGTAGCCGCTCGCCCGTCTCTCCGCCCCGCGGTCCGTGGACCGCGGGGCGGATGGATGCGGGGCCCATGGGTAGGGTCCGTAGAAAACACCATGATCGTGTGGAAGGAATCGCGTGGAAGCCAACACTCGTAAGCCCGGGCATCTGCCGGCTGCCTTCCTGACGCCCGGCTCGTCGTCGTTCCTCGACTTCCTCGGCGAGCACTCGCCGGAGCTGCTGCCGGGCAACCGCGCGCTGCCCGCGGTCAAGGGCGCGGTGGAGCTCCCGCACGGCACCACCATCGTGGCCGCGGTCTTCGACTCCGGCGTCGTGCTGGCCGGCGACCGCCGCGCCACCATGGGCAACGTGATCGCCCAGCGCGACATCGAGAAGGTCTTCCCGGCCGACGAGTACTCCGCGGTCGGCATCGCCGGCACCGCCGGCCTCGCGGTGGAGATGGTCAAGCTCTTCCAGCTCGAGCTGGAGCACTACGAGAAGATCGAGGGCGCCACCCTCTCGCTGGAGGGCAAGGCCAACCGGCTGTCCACGATGATCCGCGGCAACCTGGCGATGGCCATGCAGGGACTCGCCGTGGTCCCGCTCTTCGCGGGGTACGACACGGACCGCGCCAAGGGCCGGATCTTCTCCTACGACGTCACCGGCGGCCGCACCGAGGAGGTCAACTTCGCCTCCACCGGCTCCGGTTCGGTCTTCGCCCGTGGCTCGCTGAAGAAGCTCCACCGCAGTGGCCAGACCGAGCGGCAGACCGTCACCGCCGTCATCCAGGCGCTCTACGACGCGGCCGACGACGACTCGGCCACCGGCGGCCCCGACCTGACCCGGCAGATCTTCCCGATCGTCACCGTCATCACCGAGGACGGCTTCCGCAGGCTCGACGAGTCCGAGGTCGCCGCGATCGCCCGCTCGGTGCTCGACGGCCGGCTCGAACACCCCGACGGCCCGCAGGCCGAGGTGCTGTGACGCCCGTTCACCCGCCGCGCCCGCCGCGGCCCCTGACTCACGCAGCAGCGCCGACGACAGCAGAAAGGCACGGTTGAGCCGGTGTCCACGCCCTTTTACGTTTCGCCCCAGCAGGCCATGGCGGACCGCGCGGAGTACGCCCGCAAGGGCATCGCGCGCGGCCGCAGCGTCGTGGTGCTCCAGTACACCGACGGCATCGTCTTCGTCGCCGAGAACCCCTCCCGCGCGCTCCACAAGGTCAGCGAGATCTACGACCGGATCGCCTTCGCCGCCGTCGGCAAGTACAACGAGTTCGAGAACCTGCGGATCGGCGGCGTCCGCTACGCCGACCTGCGCGGGTACACCTACGACCGCGACGACGTCACCGCCCGCGGCCTGGCCAACGTCTACGCGCAGACGCTCGGCACCATCTTCTCCAGCGTCGGCGAGAAGCCGTACGAGGTGGAGCTGATCGTCGCCGAGGTGGGCGCCGCCCCCGAGGACGACCAGATCTACCGCCTGCCGCACGACGGCTCCATCGTGGACGAGCACGGCGCGGTCGCGGTGGGCGGCAACTCCGACCAGATCGGCAGCTACCTCGACCAGCGGCACCGCGACGGGATGACCCTCGCGGAGGCGCTGGCGCTGGCCGTCGAGTCGCTCGGGCGCGACGCGAACGGCGGCAGCGACCGCCAGCTCACCGCCGAGCAGCTCGAAGTGGCGGTGCTCGACCGGACCCGGCCGCAGCAGCGGAAGTTCAGGCGCATCCTCGGCCGGCAGCTTTCGCGGCTGCTCGACACCGAGAGCGCGGCCACCACGAAGACGGACGAACCGTCCGACGAGGAGGAGTAGGGCGCCCCCGCCCTCCGGCGCCCCTGCCCTCCGGCGCCCCCGCCCTCCGGCGCCCCTGCCCTCCGGGGCCCCGGCCGCGCGGTCACGCGACCGCGCGGACGCGAACCGTCAAGGCGCCGCCGAGGTGGAGCCCCGGGCGACCAGTTCCACCGGGAGCTCCACCGGCGGGACGGGCGCGCCGTCGAGCAGGGCGAGCAGCGCGGCCATGCCGCGGGCGCCCACCTCCTCGGCGGGCAGCCGCACCGTGGTCAGCTCCGGGTCGAGCGCGGTCGCCAGCTCCAGGTCGTCGAAGCCGGACACCGACACGTCCTCGGGCACCCGCAGCCCGAGGCTGCGCGCGCCCTTGCAGGCACCCGCGGCCAGCACGTCGCCGTCGCACAGCAGGGCGGTCGGCCGGGGGCCGGGGGCGGTCAGCGCGCGCACGGCCGCGTCCCGCGCGGAGGCCACGTCCAGCCCGCACCGCTCGGTGGCCGGCCGCGCCCCCGCGACCCGGGCGAGTTCCTCGCCGACGGTCCGCGCGCGCACCTTGAAGGTCCAGGTGTCCACGTCGGCGGCGAGGTGGGTGATCCGGCGGTGCCCCAGGGCCACCAGGTGCCGCACCACCTGCCGGATGCCGTCGGCGACGGCGAGGTCCACGGTCGGCGGGCCGTCCTGCGCCCCGGGCCCGCTGTCCAGCATCACCAGCGGCAGCCCGCCGTCGGCGATCCCGGCGAGCGCGTCGGCCGCCATCGAGGAGGCGATCACCCCGTCGATCGCCGCCCGCGCCGGTCCGAACGGGTCGCGGGCCGGCCCGATGCCCTCGGGTGACGGGTAGAGCACCACGCCGAAGCCGTGCGCGTCGGCCACCCGGGCCGCTCCCGCGTACACCCGGGCGAAGTACTCGTGGGTGAGGGCCGGCACCACCAGCAGCGCGGTCCTGGTCCGGCCCAGCCGCAGGCTGCGCGCGGCCGCGTTCGGCCGGTAGCCCAGCTCGCCGGCCACCGAGCGCACCGTGCCCGCGGTGCGCTCCGAGACCCGCCCGCGCCACTTCCCGCCGAGCACCAGCGACACCGTCGCCTGCGACACGCCGGCCGCCCGCGCCACGTCGCGCGATGTGGGTCGATCGCTCCCGGCCACCTCGTCCGCCGCCTTCCGGAACCCGTCCCACGGCCTGGACCCGTGAGCTGCCGTCATGGTACGTATGACGGCGACGTTATACGTAACACGAAAGGGGCGGGGCGATGGCGAGCGGCTATGGCGACCTGCTGCGGACCAGGCATGCCGCGCGGCTGCTCGGCGGGACCCTGCTGGGCCGGCTGCCCAACGCGATGTCCGCCCTGGCCGTCGTGCTGTTCGTGCGCGCGCACGGCGAGGGGTACGGCCTGGCCGGCGCCCTGTCCGCGCTCTACGGGCTCGCGGTCGCCGTCGGGCAGCCGCTCCTCGGCCGGGCGGTGGACCGCAGGGGGCAGCCGCGCGTGATGGCCTCGGCGGCGCTGGCGGCCGCGGCCGGCTTCGGGCTGCTCGCGGCGAACGGCCCGCGCCCGCTGCCCGTCGCGGTCGCCGCGGTGCTGCTCGCCGGCGTCGCCACACCGCCGCTGGAGGGCGGGCTGCGCGCGCTGTGGCCGGCGGTGCTGGACCACGAGGAGCAGGTGCGGCGCGCCTACGCGCTGGACGCCGCCGCCCAGGAGGTGCTGTTCACGCTCGGCCCGCTGCTGGTCACCGCGACGGTCGCGGCCGCCTCGCAGGCCGCGGCGCTGGTCCTGACCGGGCTGCTCGGCGTGGCGGGCACCCTGGTCGTCGTCACCTCCGGGCCCTCCCGGCAGTGGCGCGCCGAGGCCCGCGAGCCGCACTGGCTGGGCGCGCTGCGCTCGCCCGGCCTGCTGGCGCTGCTGGGCGCCTGCTTCTTCGTCGGCATCGCGCTCGGCGCCTTCTCGCTGGCCGCGGTCGCCTACGGGGACGCGCACGGCGGCGGTTCGGCCGCGTCCTACGTCCTGGCGGCCAACGGCGCCGGCGCGCTGGCCGGCGGCCTGCTCTACGGCAGCCGCACCTTCGCCGGCGTCCCCGAGCGGCGGCTGCGCCTGCTCGCGGTGGGCCTCGCGGCCTGCTACCCGCCGCTGATGCTGGTGCCGGCGCTGGGCTGGATGCTGCCGCTCGCCGCGCTGTCCGGGCTCTTCCTGGCCCCCACCCTCGCGTGCGGGTTCCTGGTGGTCGACCGGCACGCCCCGCCGGGAACGGTCACGGAGGCGTTCTCCTGGGTGGTGACCGCCATCGGGGTCGGCTCGGCGCTGGGCACCGCGGCCGCCGGGGCGGTCGCGCAACACCTCGGGACCCCGGCCGGATTCGGTGTTTGCGCCGTGTGCGGGGCCGTGGCGCTGGGCGTACTGCTGTCGACGGGGCGAATCCTGACCGTCCGCGAGGTCGAAACCGGTCGGGCCGTCACGGAAAAAGATCCAAACCGTGGCCCCGATCCCCGTTTCAGCACGTCGCATCAGGCGTAATGTTCAGACATGGACCGCCGCATTTTCGGGCTGGAGAACGAGTACGGCGTCACATGCACGTTCAGGGGACAGCGGCGTCTGTCCCCTGACGAGGTGGCGCGGTACCTCTTCCGCCGTGTCGTGTCATGGGGCCGCAGCAGCAATGTTTTCCTCCGCAATGGGGCCCGCCTCTATCTCGACGTCGGCTCGCACCCGGAGTACGCCACTCCCGAGTGCGACAACGTCACCGAACTCGTCACGCACGACAAAGCCGGTGAACGCATCCTCGAGGGCCTGCTGGTGGACGCCGAGCGGCGCCTGCACGAAGAGGGCATCGCGGGTGACGTCTACCTCTTCAAGAACAACACCGACTCGGCAGGCAACTCCTACGGCTGCCACGAGAATTACCTGGTCGCCCGGCACGGCGAATTCTCCCGGCTGGCCGACATCCTCATTCCGTTCCTCGTCACCCGCCAGCTTCTGTGCGGCGCGGGCAAGGTGCTCCAGACCCCGCGCGGCGCGGTCTTCTGCGTCAGCCAGCGCGCCGAGCACATCTGGGAGGGCGTCAGCTCGGCGACCACCCGGTCCCGGCCGATCATCAACACCCGTGACGAGCCGCACGCCGACGCGGAGCGGTACCGCCGGCTGCACGTCATCGTCGGGGACTCCAACATGTCGGAGACCACGATGATGCTCAAGGTCGGCGCGACCGACCTGGTGCTGCGGATGATCGAGGCCGGCACGGTGATGCGCGACCTGACGCTGGAGAACCCGATCCGGGCCATCCGCGAGGTCAGCCACGACATCACCGGGCGCCGCAAGGTGCGGCTCGCCTCCGGCCGGGAGGCGTCCGCGCTCGACATCCAGCAGGAGTACTACTCCAAGGCCGTCGAGTTCTGCGAGCGCCGCGGCATCCGCAGCGGCGTCATCGACCAGGTCCTGGAGCTGTGGGGCCGGGCCCTGGAGTCGATCGGCAGCGGCGACCTGTCGAAGATCGGCACCGAGATCGACTGGGTGATGAAGTACCAGCTCATCGAGCGGTACCGGAACCGCGACAACATCACCATGTCCCACCCGCGGGTCGCGCAGATAGACCTCGCGTACCACGACATCCACCGCCGCCGCGGGCTGTACTACCTGCTGGAGCGCAAGGGGCAGGCCAAGCGGATCTGCAGCGACCTGAAGATCTTCGAGGCCAAGTCGGTGCCGCCGCAGACCACCCGGGCCCGGCTGCGCGGCGACTTCATCCGCCGCGCCCAGGAGCAGCGCCGCGACTTCACCGTCGACTGGGTGCACCTGAAGCTGAACGATCAGGCGCAGCGCACCGTGCTGTGCAAGGACCCGTTCCGGTCGGTGGACGACAGGGTGGAGAAGCTGATCGCCGGCATGTGACCCGGCGCGGCGCCGCCGGGGCGGGAAGCGGTCCACGACCCGCCTGCCGCCCCGGCCGCCCGCGCCCGCCACACCCGCCCCGACAGGCCCCGTGCGTATCTCGTACGGGGCCTGTCGCACGCCGTAGGGTGTGGCCTGCACTCGTGTTCCCCCCACGCACCACACCCGGCACGACCCCCCGCCCCGACGACAGTTACGAGGAATTCCGTGCGCCGACGCTCAGTACTGCTCGCCGTCCCCGCGCTCATGCTCACCGCCGCCGGCTGCGGCGACGACAGCAAGGGCAGCTCGTCGACGCCCAGTTCGTCGTCCTCGACGACCCCGCCCGCTTCGCCGACCGACTCGGCGACCGGTTCGGCGACACCGTCGGCGGAGATCGTCTCCGGCCCGGTCCCGGCGATCACCGCGGGCACGGGCTTCAACCAGAAGCCGACCGTCGCCAAGGGCACCGGCACCCCCTCCGACAAGCTCGCCGTGAAGACGGTGATCAAGGGCGACGGGGCGAAGATCGCCGGCGGCGACTACGTCCAGGTGAACTACGTCGGCCAGATCTGGAACACCGGGAAGGTCTTCGACACCTCCTTCGGCAAGAGCCCGTACACGAACGTGATCGGCCAGGGCAAGCTCATCCCGGGCTGGGACCAGGGCCTGATCGGCCAGCAGGCGAACAGCCGGGTGGAGATGGCGATCCCGCCGTCGCTCGGCTACGGCGACAGCGGCAACGCGCAGGCCGGCATCAAGGGCACCGACACCCTGGTGTTCGTCATCGACGTGCTGGAGCGCTTCGACGGCAAGAGCTCGTCGAAGGGGAAGGTAGTGCCGCAGACCGACGCGAAACTGCCCAAGTCCGGCACCAACACCGACGGCAAGATGCCCTCGCTGACCATCCCGAAGGGCGTCAAGGCCCCCACCAAGCTCGTCTCCGCGTACATCCTCGAAGGCGACGGACCGGTGATCAAGTCCACCGACTCGGTGCTCGCGCAGTACCAGGGCAAGGTCTGGAGCACCGGCAAGGAGTTCGACTCCAGCTACAGCCGCGGCGAGCTGGCGGCGTTCGAACTGAGCCAGCTCATCCAGGGCTGGCAGCAGGGCCTGGTCGGCAAGAAGGCCGGCAGCCGGGTCCTGCTGGTGACCCCCGGCTCGCTGGCCTACGGGGCCAACCCGCCCTCGGGCAGCGGCATCCCGAAGAACGCCACGCTGGTCTTCACGCTCGACGTGCTGGCCGTCCTGTGAGGTCTGCGAGACTGTCCGGGTTGCCCGCAACAGCACAAGGAGCATCGCAGTGAGCATCGACAAGCCCGAGATCGACTTCCCGGGCGGCGAGCCGCCGGCCGACCTGCAGGTCAAGGACATCTGGGAGGGCGACGGCCCGGTCGCGAAGTCCGGCGACACCGTCTCCGTCCACTACGTGGGTGTGGCCTTCTCCACCGGCGAGGAGTTCGACGCGAGTTGGAACCGCGGCACGCCGCTGCAGTTCCAGCTCGGCGTCGGCCAGGTCATCGCCGGATGGGACCAGGGCGTGCAGGGCATGAAGGTGGGCGGCCGTCGCCAGCTCACCATCCCCGCGCACCTCGCCTACGGCGACCGCGGCGCCGGCGCCGCCATCGCCCCGGGCGAGACCCTGATCTTCGTCTGCGACCTGGTGGGCGTCTGAACCCCGTGTTCGGGCGCCTCCGGGAGCGTTGACCCGGGGCGAGCCGCCCGTGGACCCGGCCCCCGCCCGAACGGCGGGGGCCGCGGTTTTGGGGCGGCGCCGCGGAGCGGTACGGTTCAGCGGGGGCCACGCCCGCGGGCGCGCCGGGCGGCAGAGAAGACGGATGAGGGCGTACTGATGGCGATCGCCAAGGCCGAGCGGCTGATGAACCTCGCGCTGTGCCTGATGAACACCCGCCGCCCGGTCAGCAAGCGCGAGCTGCGCGCGTCGATCGAGGCGTACCACGAGGTCACCTCGGACGAGGCGTTCAACCGGATGTTCGAGCGCGACAAGGACGACCTGCGCGAACTGGGCCTGGTCATCGACACCGTGGAGAGCATCGACGGCGACTTCGGGTACCTCGCCCGCAGCGACCGCAACCGGCTGCCGGACATCGCCCTGGACCCCGAGGAGGCCGCCGCCCTCGCCCTGGCCGCGAAGGTCTGGCAGCAGGCCCGGCTCGCGGAGGCCGCGAGCGGGGCGTTGCAGAAGCTGCGTGCGGCCGGGGTGCCGTACGAGGACACCACCAGCGCGCTGGAACCGCGCATCCCGGCGCCGGAGCCGGCCTTCGAGGCGCTGATGGTGGCCACCCGCGAACGCAAGGCGGTCGCCTTCGACTACCGCAAGGCCAACGCCGCCCGCCCCGAGCCCCGGCTGGTCGAGCCGTGGGCGCTGGAGTGCTGGCGCGGCCACTGGTACCTGGCCGGCCACGACCGCGACCGCGGTGACGTGCGGGTCTTCCGGCTGTCGCGGATCTCCGGCCGGGTCAAGGTGCGCGGCGCCTTCACCGTCGAGGTGCCCGACCACATCGACGTGCGCGAGACGGTGGCCCGCTGGGCCGGCGAGGGCGCCACCGCCGCCACCGCGCGGATCAGGCTCCGCCGGGACAGCGGCTACCCGCTGCGCGCCCGCGCGGTCACCACCACCCCGGTCGACGCGGAGTGGGACGAGCTGTAGGTCCCCTACGGGCACGGCCTGGACGCGTGGCTGGCCGAGTTCGGCCCCGACGTCGTCGTGCTGGCCCCCGAGGAGCTGCGCGCGGAACTGGTGGACCGGCTGCGCGCCGTGGCGAAGGGCTGATCTGTGAGCCAGTGGGGGAGTGACCGATGAGCAACGCGATCGACCAGACCCGCAGGATGCTGTCCCTGGTGACGTATCTGCGCGAGCGGCCCGGGGCGCGGGTGAGCGAGGTGGCGCGGGCCTTCGGGGTGAGCGAGGCCGAGCTGATCGGCGACCTGAACGTGCTGCCGCTGTGCGGCACCAGCTTCAGGGGCGGCGACCTGCTGGACATCGACACCGACGGCGAGCGGATCTGGTGGCACAACCCCGGCACCGCCGACGACGTGGCGCAGCCGCTGCGGCTGGCCGCCGACGAGGCGACCGCGCTGCTGGTCGCCGCCCGCGCGGTGGCGAACCTGCCCGGGCTGCGCGAGGGCGACCGGCAGGCGCTCCAGCGGGCGGCCGCCAAGCTGGAGACGGCGGCCGGCGAGGCGGCCGGCGCCAGCGGGCGGCTGTCGGTGACCTTCGAGTCCGAGGGCAGCGTGTTCGCCACCGTCGACCGCGCGCTGACCGAGCGGCGCAGGCTGTGGATGCGCTACTACTCGCCGGCCCGCGACACGCTGACCGACCGAGAGGTGGACCCGATCCGGCTCTTCGCCGTCGGGCACACCTATGTCGAGGGCTGGTGCCGGCTGTCGGAGGACCGCCGCACCTTCCGGCTGGACCGCGTCGCCGAGATCCGGCTGCTCGACGAGCCGGCCGACCCGCCCCGGATCGAGCCGCGCGACCTGTCGCAGGGACTGGTGCAGCCGGCCGGCGACGACCCCGAGGTGGTGGTCGAGGTCGGCCCCGGCGGGCGCTGGGTCGCCGAGTACTACCCGCACGACAGCGCCGAGGAGCTGCCCGACGGCGGCCTGCGGATCACCCTGCGCACCCCCGACCCCGGTTCGCTGCGCCGGCTGGCGCTGCGGCTGGGCCGCGACGGCCGGATCGTCTCCCCGCCGGACCTCGCCGACGGCGCCCGCGACGCCGCGGTGCGGGCCCTGGCCGCCTACGGTGAGTGAGGGCACGGACGGCGGCACCCTGCGCGTGGTCCGCCCGCCGGAGGACGCCCCCGCCACCGCGGACGGCCCGGCGGCGCCCGCGGTGCTGTTCCGGGCGAACTGCACGCACTGCCGCAGCAGCTTCGAACTGGACGCCGGCGCGCTGCGGTTGGCCATCGGGGCCTCGTCCCGCACCACTTTCTACTCCTTCACCTGCCCGGAGTGCGGCGAGGCCGTTCGCAAACCGGCCGGGGAGCGGATCGTGGAGCTGCTCACCGGTGGCGGGGTGCCGACGATCCGGCTGACCGGGCGCTGACCGGGCGCTGACCGGGCGCTGACCGGGCGCTGACCGGGCGCTGACCGGGCGCCGGACGGGCACCTCGCACACCGGACGCCGGGTCGGCGGCGGGGCGGACGCCCGCTCTCCGGCCCGGGGCCGGGCGCGCGGGGCCGGGCGGTCCACCGATAGGCTCCCGACCCATGTGGTGGCTCTTTCTCTACGTCGGCCTGTCGACCGCCGGCCTGCTGGTGCTGGGCGTCCTGGCGGTCCGGGTCTTCGCGGCCGTGCAGGCACTCACGCACCAGGTCGCGGCGAGCACCGACGCGCTGACCGCGGCGAGCGAGCGGCTGCGCCGGGCCGCCGGCCCGCTGGCCGAGCGGACCGGGGAGATCTCACGCCGTTGAAGCC
This sequence comes from Streptomyces sp. SN-593, assembly GCF_016756395.1. Taxonomy (NCBI): domain Bacteria; kingdom Bacillati; phylum Actinomycetota; class Actinomycetes; order Kitasatosporales; family Streptomycetaceae; genus Actinacidiphila; species Actinacidiphila reveromycinica. The sequence goes on along the minus strand of NZ_AP018365.1, from coordinate 1,116,205 downwards.
TGCCGCGATTCCGGCAGGTGAGGGTACTCTTGCCCCGGCGGCCCGCGAACCTGGCGCGACTCGGGCCGCAGCCGGGTGGACGGCGGCACACTCCGACGTCCGCAGTCGCGCGCTACGATCACTGCGCGGCACCGGCTTCGGGCACCCGCCCGGCTCAGTACCGTGGACGCACGGACCACGCCGCCAAGGTGACAAGGTGGACCTTAATGCTCAGCAACCTCAAGCCCCTGGAAATCCTCCTCATCGTCGCCGTCATCGTCGTGTTGTTCGGTGCGAAGAAGCTTCCCGACCTGGCGCGCTCGGTCGGCAAGTCCGCCCGCATCCTCAAGAGCGAGGCCAAGGCGATGAAGAGCGAGGGCGCGTCGCCGGCCGAGGGTTCCACCGCGCCGCAGACCGCGGCCCGCACCATCCAGTCCGCCCCGGGCGACACCGCCAGCGCCCGCCCGGTGAGCGAGCCGGAGCGCACCACCAGCCAGAGCTGATCCGAGACCGATAACCGCGCCCGGCCGTTCTCCGCGGCGACCGGCGACAGGTGAAGGACCAAGCCGGGACCGGTCGCTCCGGTGGCGGCTGCCGCACGAGACGAGGACGTGGGTGCTCAAGACTGCCCGCAAGCAGGCGACGAAGGACCCCGAGGGTCGGATGCCCCTCGCGGACCATCTGCGTGAGCTGCGCAACAGGCTGTTCAAGTCGGTCCTGGCGATCCTCGTCGTCACGATCGTGGCAGCGGTGTTCTACAAGCACATCATCGAGCTGCTCCAGCACCGCATCCCGTCCACCGTGCGCTGCGTGAACGGCGCGATGCCCTCGGCGGACCAGAAGACGCACACCGAGGCGTGCGCGCAGATGACCGTCAGCGGTCTGCTCGGCGGCTTCTCGATCGCGCTGAAGGTCTCGCTGATGGCCGGCGTGGTCGTCTCCTCCCCGGTGTGGCTCTACCAGCTCTGGGCGTTCCTCGCGCCCGGCCTGCACAAGAACGAGAAGCGCTACACCCTCGGCTTCGTGGCCGCCGGTGTCCCGCTGTTCCTGGCCGGCGCGGTGCTGGCCTACGCGATCCTGCCCCAGACCGCGCGGATCATGATCGGGTTCGTGCCGAGCGACACCACGAACCTGCTGCCGCTGGACGACTTCCTGGACCTGGTGGCCCGGATGATCGTCGTCTTCGGCCTCGCGTTCGAGCTGCCACTCGTGCTGGTGCTGCTGAACTTCACCGGGATCGTGACCGGGCGCCGGATGCTGGGGTGGTGGCGCGGCATGGTCGTCGGCATCACCGTCTTCGCGGCGGTCGCCACGCCGACCGGCGACCCGCTGACGATGTCGCTGCTGGCCGCGCCGATCGTGCTGCTGTATTTCCTGGCGATGGCGGTCTGCTTCTTCAACGACCGGCGCAGGGACCGCCGCCGCGCGGCGGACCCCGATTTCGGGTTGGACCCGGACGAGGCGGCGAACCTCGACTACGTGCCGGAGCAGGTCGACGCGCAGGCGTTCGACGCGGAGGCGGAGCGCCGCGCCGCCGACGACGGCTACGACGACGCGACCTGATCCCGCTTCCCCGTCGCACCGCTTCCCGCCGTAGGGCCCGCGCCGCGTTCCCGGCTGCCGCCCGGTGGTGGGCTGGTCGCGCAGTCCTCCCGCGCCCCTGGGGAGGCGTCCCTCCGCAGCGCACGAGGCGGGCCGCGGGCACCCGGAAGCGTTGGTGTGGCGGGGATCTTCCGCTGGTCGGCCGGGGGCGGATATCGTCACGCCGGTGACCAGCGAGATCACCCTGTTCGTCAACCCGTCCGCCGGCCGCGGACGGGGTGCCCGCGCGGCCGGGCCCGCCGCCGGCGCCCTCCGCGCCGCCGGCTTCGACGTCCGCGAGGTGGTCGGGGCCGACGCCGCCGACGCGCTCGCCGGGGCACGCGCCGCCGTCGCCGGCGGCACCCGCGCCCTCGTGGCCGTCGGGGGCGACGGCCTGGTCTCCCTGGCACTCCAGGCGGTCGCCGGCACCGGCACCCCGCTCGGCGTCGTCGCCGTCGGCACCGGCAACGACTTCGCCCGGGTCAACGGCCTGCCGGTGCGCGACCCCGCCGCCGCGGGCGCCGTGGTCGCGGCGGCGCTGTCCGCGGGCCGCACCCGGTCGCTCGACCTCGGTCGGGTCGAGGGCGGCCCCGGCGGCCCCGGCGCCCCCCGCTGGTTCGGCACCGTGCTCGCCTCCGGCTTCGACTCGCGGGTCAACGACCGCGGCAACCGGATGCGCTTCCCGGGCGGCCGCTTCCGCTACGACGTGGCGATGCTCGCCGAGCTGGCCGCGCTGCGCCCGATCCGCTACACCGTGGCCTTCGACGACACCGACGAACGGGAGCTGGAGGCGACCCTCGTCGCGGTCGGCAACGGCTCCTCCTACGGCGGCGGGATGCGGATCTGCACGGACGCGCGGATGGACGACGGGCTCTTCGACGTGTGCGTGGTCGGGCCGTGCAGCCGCACCACGCTGCTGCGGGTCTTCCCCCGGGTCTACCGCGGCACCCACCCCGGCCACCCGGTGGTCACCGTGCACCGCGCCGCGCGCGTGCGGCTGAGCGCCGAAGGCGTCACCGGGTACGCCGACGGTGAGCCGATCGGCCCGCTCCCGCTGACCGCCGCCACCGTGCCCGGCGCCCTCCGGCTGCTGGTCTGAACCACGCCCGCGGTGCGCGGCCCCGGACGCCGCCCCGGGGCCGCGACCCGGGGCCGTACCGCCGGCGGAAGGGAAGCCGGGCGGTAAAGGTCACGCACGGTGTCGGCCGCCCCGGGTAGGCTCGTGCGGGAGATGACCGAAGAGATGTCGCCAGCCGAGCGCTACGCCGCAAGCCGTCGCCGCGCCGAAGAGAACGCCACCGCGCTCGCGCAGTTCCGCGAGCTGTACGAGTTCGGCCTCGACCCGTTCCAGATAGACGCCTGCCGGGCCCTGGAGGGCGGCAGCGGCGTCCTGGTCGCCGCGCCCACCGGCTCCGGGAAGACCATCGTCGGCGAGTTCGCCGTCCACCTGGCCCTGGCCGAGGGCCGCAAGTGCTTCTACACCACGCCGATCAAGGCCCTGTCCAACCAGAAGTACAACGACCTGGCGAAACGCTACGGCGCCGAGAAGGTCGGCCTGCTCACCGGTGACAACAGCGTCAACGGCGACGCGCCCGTCATCGTCATGACCACCGAGGTGCTGCGGAACATGCTCTACGCGGGTTCCGCCGCGCTCGACGGCCTCGGGTACGTGGTGATGGACGAGGTGCACTACCTCTCCGACCGCTTCCGCGGCGCGGTGTGGGAGGAGGTGATCATCCACCTGCCGCAGTCGGTGACGCTGGTGTCGCTGTCCGCGACGGTCTCGAACGCGGAGGAGTTCGGCGACTGGCTGGACACCGTGCGCGGCGACACCCGGGTGATCGTCTCCGAGCACCGGCCGGTGCCGCTGTGGCAGCACGTCCTGGCCGGGCGGCGGATGTACGACCTGTTCGAGGAGAAGTCCGGGCCCGCCGACCCCGGCGGGCGCCGCGAGGTCAACGCCGACCTCGAACGGCTGGCCCGGATGGAGAACCAGCGCACCTACCCGCGCGGCCGGCGCGGCCGGGAGGCCGACCGGGAGCGCGAGCGGCGTGCCCGCAGCCGGATCTGGACGCCGAGCCGGGCCGAGGTGATCGACCGGCTCGACAACGAGGGGCTGCTGCCCGCGATCACCTTCATCTTCAGCCGGGCCGGCTGCGAGGCGGCCGTCCAGCAGTGCCTCTACGCGGGCCTGCGGCTGAACAACGACGAGGCCCGGCTGCGGGTGCGGTCCATCGTGGAGGAGCGCACCCGCGCCATCCCCGACGAGGACCTGCACGTGCTCGGCTACTTCGAGTGGCTGGAGGGCCTGGAGCGCGGCATCGCCGCCCACCACGCCGGCATGCTGCCCACCTTCAAGGAGGTGGTCGAGGAGCTGTTCGTCAAGGGCCTGGTCAAGGCGGTGTTCGCCACCGAGACGCTGGCGCTCGGCATCAACATGCCGGCCCGCTCGGTGGTGCTGGAGAAGCTGGTGAAGTGGAACGGCGAGACCCACGCCGACATCACCCCCGGCGAGTACACGCAGCTCACCGGGCGCGCCGGACGGCGCGGCATCGACGTCGAGGGCCACGCGGTGGTGCTGTGGCAGCGCGGCTTCGACCCGGCGGCCGTGGCCGGCCTGGCCGGCACCCGCACCTACCCGCTGCGCTCGTCGTTCAAGCCGTCGTACAACATGGCGGTCAACCTGGTCGGCCAGTTCGGCCGGCACCGCTCGCGGGAACTGCTGGAGACGTCGTTCGCGCAGTTCCAGGCGGACCGCTCGGTGGTCGGCATCTCCCGGCAGGTGCAGCGCAACGAGGAAGGGCTCGACGGCTACCAGGAGTCGATGACCTGCCACCTCGGCGACTTCGGCGACTACATGCGGCTGCGCCGCGAGCTGAAGGACCGCGAGGCCGACCTGGCCCGGCAGGGGGCCGTGCAGCGCCGCGCGGCCGCCTCGGACGCGCTGGAGAAGCTGAAGCCGGGCGACATCATCCACGTGCCGGCCGGGAAGTACGCCGGCCTCGCGCTGGTGCTGGACCCGGGGGTGCCCGCCGGCCGGGCCGCCGGCCACCGGCGCGGCGAGGAGTACCACGACGGGCCGCGCCCTCTGGTGCTCACCGCCGAGCGCCAGGTCAAGCGGCTGGCCCAGATGGACTTCCCGGTGCCGGTCGAGGCGTTGGACCGGATGCGCATCCCCAAGTCGTTCAACGCGCGCAGCCCGCAGTCCCGGCGCGACCTCGCCTCGGCGATGCGCACCAAGGCCGGCACCGCCGGCTGGGCGGCGCCGGCCCGGCACCGCAAGCAGCGCTCGGCGGCCGCCGACGACACCGAGATCGCCCGGCTGCGCGCCGAGATCCGCGCGCACCCCTGCCACGGCTGCGCCGACCGCGAGGACCACGCCCGGTGGGCCGAGCGGTACCACCGGCTGCGCCGCGACACCCAGCAGTTGGAGCGGCGGATCGCCGGCCGGACCAACACCATCGCGCGCACCTTCGACCGGGTGTGCTCGGTGCTCGACGAGTTGGGCTACCTGGAGGGCGACACCGTCACCCCCGAGGGACGCCGGCTGGCCCGGCTCTACGGCGAACTCGACCTGCTGGCCAGCGAATGCCTGCGGGACGGGGTGTGGGACGGGCTGGGCCCGGCCGAACTGGCCGCGTGCGCCTCGGCGCTGGTCTACGAGTCCCGGCAGTCCGACGACGCGGTGATGCCGAAGCTGCCCACCGGCAACGCGAAGGCGGCGCTCGGCGAGATGGTGCGGATCTGGGGGCGGTTGGACGCGCTGGAGGAGGACCACCGGATCAACCAGACCGAGGGGGTCGGGCAGCGCGAGCCCGACCTCGGCTTCGCCTGGCCGGCGTACCGGTGGGCGTCCGGGCACGGCCTGGACACGGTGCTCTCCGACGCCGACATGCCCGCCGGCGACTTCGTGCGCTGGTGCAAGCAGCTCATCGACGTGCTCGGCCAGATCGGCAACGCGGCACCGGAGGGGAGCCCGGTGCGGCGCAACGCCCACAAGGCGGTCGACGGGTTGCTGCGGGGCGTGGTGGCGTACTCCTCGGTGGGGTGAAATTCGCCACGCCGTGTTGACGGTCGCGGTGGTCGCCCTCCCCGGGGGCGGCGCACCGCGGCGGTCTGGCCCCGGCCGGTCAACTCCCTGGCCACGCCCGGTGGTCCGGCGGTTCCGGGAGCCTCCCGGGGTCCCGCCGCGACCTGCGGATCGGCCCCGCCGACGGGCGCTGAGCTGTGAGGATCGTGTGAGGGACCGGTTCCGTTTTATCGGGCGTTTACCGAAACACTGCTTGGCTGAGGCGAATGCATTTGCCATCAATCAGCGACAGCAGGGAAGCGGTACCTGCGTGAGCAGTCAACCCCCCACCAGCACGCGGCAGCACGACGGCCAGCGAGAAGCGGTACGAGAAGGACCGGAGGCCGAGCCGTTCCCGTCGGCCGTCCGGGTGCCCGGCAAACGGGTCGACGGCATCGACGGGCTGCGCACGCTCGCCGTGATGCTCGTCATCGTCTACCACTTCCACCCGGAGATACTGCCGGGCGGTTCCATCGGGGTGGACATCTTCTACACGATCAGCGGCTTCGTGATCACGCGGCTGCTGATCGCGGAGTTCGCCCGGACCGGCGACATCGGGCTGCGGCAGTTCTACCGGCGCCGCTGGCTGCGGCTGGTGCCCGCGCTCCTGGTGGTCTGCGTGCTGACCGCGCTGCTCAGCTTCACGCCGGTGCAGTCCTTCCGGCACGGCGTCTCGGCGTCCCTGCTGTCGGCGTTCTCGCTGGTGAACCTGGTCCGCGCGGCCCAGCCGGGCGCGTACAGCGGCGTCACCGCGCCGCTCGGCCACACCTGGTCGCTCGGCGTCGAGGAGCAGTTCTACCTGGTGTGGCCGCCGGTGCTGCTCCTGCTGCTGCGCCGGCTCAAGGCCCGCACGGTGCTGGTGGCCGCGGTCGTGCTGACGCTGCTGCCGGTGCTCTGGCGCTTCCACCTGTGGGGCTCGGGGGCCGCGCACCGCATCTACAACGGCCCGGACACCCGCGCCGACCAGCTCCTGGCCGGCGCGGTGCTGGCGATCGTGCTGGCCCGGCTCGCCCCGGACGACCCGTGGCGGGAGACCATGCGGACCTGGGCGGCGCGGCTGTGGGCGCCCGCCGTCGTGCTGCTGGGCCTGATGGTCTGGCAGGTCCAGATCACCGGCAACAGCGCCTGGATCGCGCCGGAGTACACCGTCGGGTTCCTCGTCACCGCACTGCTCGCGGTGGTCCTGCTCACCGCGCTCGAACTGCTGCCGTCCTCACCGCTGACGAAGGTGTTCTCGGTCGCTCCGGTCGCGTGGATCGGGCGCAACCTCAGCTACGGCCTCTACCTGTGGCACTACCCGCTCATGCACCTGCTGAGCGACCTGGGCGTGCAGCGGATGCTCTTCCCGTCCACCCTGCTGGCCACGTTCATCATGGCGCTGGCGTCCTACTTCCTGGTGGAGGAGCCCTGCCGGCGCCTCAAGCAGCGCCGCCGCGGCAAGCCGAGCGGACGCGGCGGGGGAGAGCGGCCGCAGGAGCCGCTCGTCACCGCGCCGGTCGCGGTGCCCGGCCAGGCCGGGTAGCGGCCCCGCACGCCGGCCCCTCACGCCCCTCGCGGCCCGACTCCCGCACCGGTCACGCCCCGTGCGCGGAGTCCGGCCGCCGGGGCCCGGCGACTCCGGCGGATCGTCCCCGAACTCCCGCGTCGTTCGCGTAGGTTCGACGCCATGGCCACAACAGTGCGGCTCGGTCCGCTGCTTGGGGAGCACCCGCGGGCGCTCGGGGTGGACCTGGTGCACGGCGTCGGGACCGACGGCACGGTGGCGCCGTCCACCCGCCCGGACGTCCGCGGGCGGGACGCCCGGTGAACGGGCCGGCGCCCTGGTGGGGGTGGGGGTTCGTGGCGGGCGGGGCCGCCGCCCTGCTCGGCCTCTTCGCGCACTGGTACACCACGGTGCCGCCCGCGGGGGCGCCGCTCGGCACCGCCGGCCACGGCTACGGCGCGTTCTCGCTCGACTGGCTGGGCGTGCTCGGACCGGTCTTCATGATCTACGAGGCCGCGCGCTGGCTCGGTGCGGCGCGCGGGTGGTCGCGCGTCCCCGCGCCGTCGGACTGGCGGCGCGGCGCCCGCCGGGAGGAGGGCGGTGATCCGGCCCGGGGCGCCCTGCCGGGCGCCCTGATCGGTCTCGGCGCTCTCGGGCCTGTCCGGCGGATCCTGCCGGGCCCGCGACGCCCGGCGCCGCACCTCCCCGCGTTGTCGAACCCTCCACGTACGACCCGGTACGAGGACGGTTCTCCGCCTTGCGATGCACGGCACCGGACGCCGCGAGCTCGACCGGCACGATCCGCCGGACAGGCCCGGGCCCTGCTCGAAGTGACCCGGGCGACCGTGCCGACCCGCCTGACCGTCTTCGCCGTCGGCGGCACCGACCCGGGGCGGCGCGACATGTCCTACGCCGTCCACGTGGACTTCGGGTTCTGGTGCATGCTCGTCGGCACCCTGCTGTTCCTCGCGACCAGTGCCGCGGCCCAGTCGCTGCGGCCGCGGCGCCCCCGCCCGTCCACGGCCTTCCTGGTCTAGGGCCGGTCCGGCGGCGTGCCGGGTGGGCGTCCGGGTTGGGCGTCCGAAGGCGGGCGGGCCGCCCGCGCGGGCCCCTACGGTCGGTCCCGGGCGCGGCGCAAGGGGGCGGGGTGCCGGGGCGGGGTATTCCGGTCAGCTTCGACAGGGCGGGAGGCGGCAGAAGGAGTGGGGATGGCGGAGGGGTTCAAGCGGCGCACGCCCAGCCAGTGGGGGGAGGGCGCCGTCCTGAAGGCGGAGATCCTGGCGGCGGCGGCGCGGCTGCTGGCGGCGTCCGGCCGGGAGGACGCGGTCTCGCTGCGCGCGGTCGCCCGGGAGGTCGGGATCTCCGCGCCCAGCATCTACCTGCACTTCAAGGACCGTTCCGACCTGGTGGCGGCGGTGACGCAGGAGGCGTACGCGACGCTGCTGGCCGACCTGCGCGCCACCTGGGACCGGGAGGCGGGCGCCGGCCCGCTGCCCGCGCTGCGCGCCATGGCCCGGCGGTACTGCGGCTTCGCACTGGAGAACCCGACCCGGTACCGGCTGATGTTCGGCCTGGAGCGGGTGACGGCGCCGCGCGAGCAGTCCCCGCAGCACCCGGTGTGGCTGCTGTACGGCGCCTGGCAGGACGCGGTCGCCGCCTGCCGCACCGCGCGTCCGTGCGCCGAGCGGGACCGCAAGGACGCGCTGCTGCTGTGGTCGGCGCTGCACGGGATCGTGGCCATCGCCATGGCGCTGCCCTTCGAGACCGACCGGGAGGGGATCGCGCGCCGGGCGGACGACCTGTTCGACCGCGTGATGGCCGAATAGCGGCGGCGGTGACTGCGTGGTGTTGATGTGACACGCGGGGTGGATACCGTTGGCCATGGCACCTAACGCCGTTAGGGATGTTGGGTGGCCGCTCCTGCCGAGGAGGCACGTATGGCCGAGCCCTCGACCGTCGCACCGTCCGAACACCTCGAAGACCTCGAATACCCGGCGCCCCGCGCGACCGGGTGCCCCTTCGACCCGCCGCCCGCGCTGCTGGCCCTGCACGAGGAGGAACAGCCCCTGGCCCGGGCGCGCATATGGGACGGCACCACCCCCTGGATCGTCACCCGCTACGACCAGGTGCGGGCCCTGCTCGGCGACCCGCGGATCAGCTCCGACACCACCCGCGCCGGCTACCCGCACCGCAGCGAGGCGGGCCGGGTCAGCGACCAGGTCCGGCGGACCTTCATCACCATGGACGACCCCGACCACGCCCGGCTGCGGCGCATGGTCACCGGGCCCTTCGCGATCAGGAACGTCGAGGCCCTGCGCCCGGCCGTGCAGGCCATCGTCGACGACCTGATCGACCGCCTCCTGGCCGGTCCGAAACCCGTCGACCTGGTCGAGGCGTTCGCGACGCCGGTGCCGAGCCTGGTCATCTGCGACCTGCTCGGCGTGCCGTACGCCGACCACGACTTCTTCCAGCGCAACACCCGGGTCATCGTCCGCCGCACCTCCACCACGGAGGAGGTCGTCGCCGCGCAGACCGCCCTCATCGACTACCTCGACGAGTTGCTGGGCGACAAGCTGACCCGGCCCGGCGAGGACGTGCTGTCCAAGCTCGCCGGACAGCGCGTGGACACCGGGCAGATGACGCGGCGCGAGGCCGCCCAGATGGGCGTGCTGCTGCTCAGCGCCGGCCACGAGACGACCGCGAACATGATCGCGCTCGGCACCGTCGCGCTCCTCCAGCACCCGGACCAGTTCGCCCTGCTGCGCGACACCGACGACCCGAAGGTGGTCGCGGGCGCGGTGGAGGAACTGCTGCGCTACCTCACCATCACGCACTCCGGGCGGCGCCGCGTGGCCCTGGAGGACATCGAGATCGACGGCCGGCTGATCCGCGCCGGAGACGGCGTCATCCTGGCCGGCGACGTCGCCAACCGCGACCCGCGGGCCTTCCCCGACCCGCAGCGGCTCGACGTCACCCGCAACGCCCGGCACCACGTCGCGTTCGGCTACGGCGTCCACCAGTGCCTCGGCCAGCCGCTGGCCCGGGTCGAGCTGCAGGTCGTCTACAGCACCCTGTACTCCCGGATCCCGACCCTGCGGCTGGCCGTGGACGCCGACCGACTGGAGTACAAGCACGACGGGTTGGTCTACGGCGTGTACGAACTCCCCGTCACCTGGTAGCAGCGGTCCCCTTCGAAAGCGAGGTTCCCATGAGTGCCGACATGCGTGTCGAGGTGGAGCAGCCCAAGTGCGTGGCGTCCGGGCAGTGCGTCCTGGCGGCGCCCGACGTCTTCGACCAGGACGACGACGGCATCGTCGAGATCCTGACCGACCGGCCCGCCGCCGACCGGCACGACGACGTGAAGGAGGCGGCCGCCCTCTGCCCCGCCGCGGCCATCCGGCTGGTGAGTGAGTGACGGGCGCCCACCCCGGCCGGGTGGTGGTCGTCGGGGCCTCGGCCGCCGGTCTGGCGGCGGTCGAGACCCTGCGCCGCGACGGGTACGACGGCTCCCTGACCCTGGTCGGCGCGGAGAAGCACCTCCCGTACGACCGGCCGCCGCTGTCCAAGCAGGTGCTCAGCGGCAGTTGGCCGGTCGAGCGCACCGCCCTGCGCGGGCAGGCCGACCTGGACGCGCTCGACGTGGACCTGCGCCTGGGTGTGCCGGCCGCGGCCCTGTCGGTGGCCGCGCGCAGCGTCACCCTCGCCGACGGCGCCGAACTCGCCTACGACGGCCTGGTGCTGGCCACCGGCGTGCGCCCGCGGCGGCTGGTGCCGGCCGGCACCCACGGGGTCCACGTGCTGCGCGACCTGGAGGACGCCGTCGCCCTGCGGGAGCGGCTGGGCCCCGGACGGCGCCTGGTCGTGGTGGGGGCGGGGTTCCTCGGCACCGAGGTGGCCGCCGCCGCCCTGACGCTCGGCGCCGCCGTGACCGTCGTCGAGCCGGCCCCGGTACCCCTCGCCCACCTGGTCGGGCAGCAGGTGGGCGCCCACCTGGCGCGCACGCACCGCGACCGCGGGGTGGACCTGAGGACCGGGACGGCGGTCGCGGAGATCGTGGCGGCGGACGGCCGGGTGACCGGGGTACGGCTGGCGGACGGCACCCGGCTGCCGGCCGACGACGTGCTCGTGGCGATCGGCTCGACCCCCAACACCGAATGGCTGCGGGGCAGCGGCCTGCGCGTGGCGGACGGGATCGAGTGCGACGAGCACTGCGCCGCCGCGCCCGGCGTCTATGCCGCCGGGGACGTCGCGCGCTGGCCCAACCCGCTCTTCGGCACACCGATGCGGATCGAGCACCGCACCAACGCCGCCGAGCAGGGCATGGCCGCCGCCCGCAACCTCCTGCACCCGGGGGAGGCCAGGCCCTTCGCCCCGGTCCCGTACTTCTGGTCCGACCAGTACGACGTGAAGTTCCAGGCGTACGGCGTGCTGCGCGGCAGCAGCCAGGCACGGGTGGTCGAGGGCGACCTCGCGGACGGCCGCTTCCTCGTCGCCTACCGCACCGGAGAGCGGCTGACCGGTGTGCTGGGTGCGGGCATACCGCCGCGGACCCTGCGCGGGTGGCGGACCGCGGTGGCCGACCGCACCGCGTGGGAGGAGGCCCTGTCCGTGCCGTGACGGGCGGGTCCGCCGCGCGGCCGCCGAACGAGCGCGGCCCTGCCGGGCACGCCGGTGCCGGGGCAGGGCCGTCGCCGTGGGCGCCGCCCGAGGTGGTCGTCGGGTGGGGCGTCCCGCAGGTCGTCGCGGTCGGCGGGACGGGTCAGGAGGCCGCGGGAGCGCCTTCCTGCTCGCGCTCGATCTCCGCGTTCCACTCGCGCTTGGAGGACTGCCAGCCGTCCTCGTCCTTGCCGCGGCGCCAGTACCCGGAGATCGACAGGTCCTCCCGCCCGATGCCGCGGTCCAGGCGCAGGTGGCGCCGCAACTCGCGGACGAACGTCGCCTCGCCGTGCACGAAGGCGTGCACACGGCCGGCCGGGAAGTCGAGTCCGGTGACGGCGTCGACCAGCGCGGCGCCGACCTGCCCGCTCCCGCGGTGCAGCCACACCACCTCGACGCCGGGGCCGGCCTGCACCTCCTGCTGCTCCTCGGGGCCGGCGACCTCGACGAAGACCCTCGCGGTCGCGTCGGCCGGCAGCCGGTCGAGCGCGGCGGCGACGGCGGGCAGCGCGCTCTCGTCGCCGACCAGCAGGTGCCAGTCGGCGGCCGGGTCCGGGGCGTAGGCGCCGCCCGGGCCCATGAAGTACAGCACCTCGCCGGGCTTGGCCGCGGCCGCCCACGGCCCGGCGACGCCCTCGTCGCCGTGCACCACGAAGTCCACGGTCATCTCGCGGGTCGCCGCGTCGTAGGACCGCACGGTGTACGTCCGGGTGCGCGGCCAGCGCTCGCGGGGCAGGTCGCGGCGGATCGCCTCGATGTCCAGCGGCTCGGGGAAGGTCTCGCCCTCGGCGGGGAAGAGCAGCTTCACGTAGTGGTCGGTGTACTCCCCGATGTCGAGGGCGGCGGCCGGGTCCACGGCGAGCACCACCCGGACCATGTGCGGGGTGATCCTCTCGCCGCGCACCACGGTCGCGCGCTTCGGGGTGGGGGTCCTGCGTTGCGGTCGGTCCGCCATCGGTGCGCCCGCTTCCTCGCGCTGTCTCGCGCGCTCGGCTCTCCGTGTCCTCGTGTACTTAGGTAAGCCTAACCGATGGCCCTGTGCCGGGTGTCGGCCCTTCCCGCCGGACCCCCACGCGTCCCTCCGCGCCCGGCGCGCCCGGCGCGGGGCCCGGGGGGATCAGCCCGGCAGGCCGGTCGTGCGCAGCGTGAGGTTGAGCCGGCCGGCGGCCAGGCCGGTCGCGGGGTCGCCGGTGCGGGGACGGACCCGGGGAACGCCGTGGTAGGCGTGGCGCGACGCCCCGCCGAAGACGAAGAGGTCCCCGGACTCCAGCTCCACGTCGGTGTACGGCTTCGTGCGGGTACGGGTGTTGCCGAAGCGGAAGACGCAGGTGTCGCCGATGCTCAGGGAAACCACCGGCGCGTCGCTGCGCTCGTCCCGGTCCTGGTGCATGCCCATCACGGCGTCCGCGCCGTAGAAGTTGACCAGCGCGGTGTCGGGCGCGTACGCGGCGCTGGCCGCCGGGTCCCGGTAGGCGTCGGCGACGGCCGCGCGGCCCAACTCCGCCAGCCAGGAGGGGAAGTCGGCGACCCGCGCGCCGTTCACGTCGAGCGCGGTGCGCGAGTAGGAGTACGGGCGCCAGTGCCAGCCGACGCAGACGCTTTGCACGGACATCACACCGCCGCGCGGCAGCCGGGTGTGCCGCATCGGGACCGGCCCCCTCGCCCACTCCCGGCAGGCGGCGACCAGTTCGCGCTGCCGGTCCAGGTCGAGCCAGCCGGGCACGTGGACCGCGCCGGGCGCGGGGCTGCTGCGGGGGCGCGGAAGCAGCGCGTTCACGACGGTTCGTCCCCGACCGGTGCGTGGCGGTCCGCCAAGTGGGCCTGGGTGGTGGCAAGTTCGTCGCGCAGCACGCGCGCGGCGAGGTCGGCGTCCCCTTCGGCGATCGCCTCCACCAGGGCGGCGTGGGCGGCCTCGCCGTGCTCCTCGTCGTGGGTGCGCACGTCCATCAGGTCCAGCAGCGCGAGCACGTTCTCCCGGAGCACCGGTGTGAACTCGGCGAACAGGTCGGTGAGCACCGGGTTGTACGCGGCGGCGACGACGGCGGTGTGCAGCGCGATGTCCGCGTCGACGAAGGCGGCCCGGGCGGCGGCGGAGGCCGTGCCGCCGTGCGCGCGCTCCGCGCGGAGGCCGGAGACGTCGCGGGGCCCCAGGACTCCGGCGTCCTCGCCGGCCCGGGAGCGGACGACCGCGGTGGGGGCGGCGCCGCCTTCCGCCGCCGAGCGCCCCGCGGCGCCCCCGGGCGCGGGGGCCGGGAGGCCGCCGGCGGGACCGGGAAGGCCGGCGGCGGCGGGACCGGGAAGGCCGGCGGCGGACGGCGCCGGGACGTCGGCCGCGGCCGGGCCGGGGACGTCGGAGGCGGACGAGGGCGCCGAGCGTCCGCTCGGGGTCGGGGCCTGGAGGCCGCCGGCGGCGGGGGGTGCCGATCCGCCGGCCGCGGCCGGGCCCGGGACCTCGCCTGCGGGGCGCGCCCCGCGCAGGCCCGCCGCCGTCGCGGCCACCGTCCGCGCCGCGAGCGCCGCGCGCAGCGCCGCCACGTCCTCGGGGGTGCGCCGGGCCGCCGCCAGCCGGGCCGCCTGGACCTCCATCAGCACCCGCACCTCGTACACGTCGGCCAGGGCGGCCCGCCGCAGCCTCGCCGGCCAGTCCTGCACCGGACGGTCGGCGATGACGAAGACGCCCGCGCCCTGGCGGGTCCGCACCATCCCCGCCCCGGCCAGCGCCCGCAGCGCCTCGCGCACGGTCGAGCGGCCCACGCCCAGCAGCGTGGCGAGCGTGGTCTCGCCGGGCAGCTTCGTGCCGACCGGCCACTGCCCGCCGGTGATCTGCTCCCGCAACCGCTCCGCGGCCTGCTCCACCAGCGGGCTGGGCCGCAGCGAACCGAGCGTCATCGCCGTCTCCCACCTCGTCGTCCGCCCTCGTGTGCGCCGACTCTATCGGCTGCCGCGACCGCTCAGCTTGTCTGAGGACCTGAGAGGTGGCTAGGGTGGCGCCCATGACGCAGCGGAGCCTTCTCCTCGGCCGCCGCGGCGGGGCCTGAGGGACCGGCACCCCGCCGCGGGGTTCGGTGCTGCCGGTCGAACACCGGCGACCACGAACGGAACGGCCCCACCATGACCACGCACTCCGCAGACCACCCGCGCGGCGGCGCCCGCCCGGGCGACCCGCACCCCGCGCCCCGATCTGCCGACACCTCCGCCGGCGACGGAACCGGCCCCGCCGCGCCCGGCGCCATGACCGCGTCCGCGGCCATGGCCGTACCCGCGGCCGCACCCGCCCTGCGCACCCCGGCCGGCCCGGTCCCCGCCGGCGCCCCCTGGTGGAACCCGCAGCGCGGCAGCGCGATGCCCTTCCACCGCTACCGCCCGGCGCGGGAGCGCGTCGAGGTACGGACGAATCCCGAGGGCCGGCAGTGGCCCTCCCGGCAGATCGAGCGGGCGCCGCTGTGGGTCCCGGTGGACCTGCGGGACGGCAACCAGGCACTCGCCGAACCGATGGACCCCGCCCGCAAGCGCCGGATGTTCGACGTCCAGGTCGCCATGGGCTTCAAGGAGATCGAGGTCGGCTACCCCTCGGCCAGCCGCGCCGACTTCGACTTCGTCCGCCACCTCGCCGACTCCGGCGCGGTGCCCGACGACGTGACCGCGGTGGTCTTCACCGCGGCCCGGGCCGACCTGATCGAGCGCACCTTCGCCTCGATCGCCGGCCTGCCGCGCGCGGTGGTGCACCTGTACACCGCGACCGCGCCGGTCTGGCGCGAGGTCGTGATCCGCCGGGAGCGGGCCGAGCTGCGGTCACTGGTCGAGGAGGCGGCGACCCTGATGGCCCGGCTCGCCGACCGGGCGCCCGGCGTGCGCTTCCAGTTCTCGCCGGAGGTCTTCAACCTCACCGAGCCCGACTTCGTCCTGGAGGTGTGCAACGGCCTGACCGCGCTGTGGGACGCCTCCCCGGACCGGCCGGTGGTCCACAACCTGCCGGCCACCGTGGAGATCGCCACGCCCAACGTCTACGCCGACCAGATCGAGTACATGCACCGCCACCTCGACCGCCGGGACGCGGTGATCCTGTCGGTGCACCCGCACAACGACCGCGGCACCGGTGTGGCCTGCGCCGAACTCGCCCTGCTGGCCGGGGCGCAGCGCGTCGAGGGCTGCCTGTTCGGCAACGGCGAGCGCACCGGCAACGTGGACCTGGTCACCCTCGCGCTGAACCTGCACACCCAGGGCGTCGACCCGATGCTGGACTTCTCCGACATCGACGCGATCCGCGCCACCGTCGAGCACTGCAACCGCCTGCCGGTGCCCGGCCGCCACCCCTACGTCGGCGACCTGGTGCACACCGCCTACTCCGGCACCCACCAGGACGCGATCAAGAAGGGCTTCGAGCACCACGCCCGCCGCGCCGCCGAGTTGGGCGTGCCGGCGGCCCGGGCGCCGTGGGACGTGCCGTACCTGCCGATCGACCCGGCCGACCTCGGCCGCGACTACGAAGCGGTGATCCGCGTCAACAGCCAGTCGGGCAAGGGCGGGATCGCCTACCTGCTCAAGGACCGGTACGGCCTGGACCTGCCGCCGGCCCTGCGCGCGGACTTCTCCCGGATCGTGCAGGCCGCGGCCGACGACAGCGGCGAGGAGATCACCGCGAAGGCGCTGTGGGACCTGTTCGACGCCGCCTACCTGGCGCCCGCCGACCGCGGCCCGCTCACGCTGACCGGCTGGCGCGCGGTCGAGGCCGCCCCGGGCCGGCACGAGTTCACCGGCATCCTGCGCGGCCCGGGGGACGGCGCCGGGGGCCGGGACGGCGGCGGTCGCACGATCACGGGCACCGGCAACGGGCCGCTGTCCGCGCTGGCCGGGGCGCTCGCCACCGCCGGGGTCCCGGTGCACATCGAGCACTACGCCGAGCACGCCACCGGCCCCGGCCCCGACAGCCCCGCGGTCGCCTACGTCCGCATCAGGTCGGGCGAGGACGGCTGGTGGGGCGCCGGGCAGGACACCTCCGTCCTGACCGCCTCGGTCCGCTCCGTGCTGTCGGCCGTCAACCGGGCCCGCGCCGACCGTTCGTGACGGCCGGTCGGAGCCGACAGCCTGTGCGGGCCGGCCGCCCCCCGCGGCCGGCCCGCACCGGGGTGGGGCAGGCCGGGCGCCCCGCCCTCACGCCCGTGCGTCCTCGTCCCGGTGCGGCGACAGGGCCAGCGACTCCCGCGTGACCGGCTCGCCGCAGTGCGCGCACCGCAACTCGGCGTCCACCACGCGACCGCAGGTGTGCCGTACGTCCACCGCCGGGGTGTCCACCGCCCAGCGGTCGCCCCACCGCAGCAGGGAGACCATCACCGGGAACAGCTCCCGTCCCGCCGCGGTGAGGTGGTACTCGTACCGCGGCGGGTGCTCGCTGTAGCGGCGCCGCTCGACCACGCCCGCGGCCTCCAGCTTCCGCAGGCGGTCGGCCAGGATGTCCCGCGACGCCCCGGTGAAGGCCGCGATGCGCGCGAACCGGTGCACGCCGTACGCCATCTCGCGCACCGCCAGCAGGGACCAGCGCTCGCCGAGGACGTCGAGCGCGGCGGCCATGGAGCAGGGGCGGACCCCGAGCGGGGCCCCGGCCATGTCCACCATCGCCCGCCCCGCCCCCGCTCCGTGCCCCGATCCGTCCGTCCGCGCCGTCGCCGGTCCGTCCGCGGAGGGGGCCTTCGTCCGACCGTCCGCCGGCTCGTCCGCCCGCGCCGGCGCGGATTCCGTTCGCGTGTCCATGAACCCACTGTAACCGGGTCGGTTGTCCTTTCCTACCGACTGCTGCTAGCGTCCTTCGGAGTCGGTTGGATATCACAACACACTCGCCGCGAGACCCTCGCCCGTCCCCCGTGAGGCCCGTCATGACCGTTTCCGGGACCCCGCCCACCCCCGAGACCGCGCCGCCCGGCCCGCCCGCGGCCGCCGGCGCGGACGACCCGCCGTCGCCGGCCGCGCGCCGCCACGCGCTGCGCGTGCTGGCGCTCGGCAGCTTCGGCGTGTTCGTGGTGTTCCTCGACACCACGATCGTGAACGTCGCCTTCGAGACGATCAGCCGCAGTTTCGACACCACGACCGACCACCTGGCGTGGGTGCTCAACGCCTACAGCCTGGTCTTCGCCGCCATGCTCATCCCGGCCGGACGGGTGGCCGACCGCTACGGCCGCAAGCGGATGTTCCTGACCGGGCTGGCGGGCTTCGCCGCGATGAGCGCGCTGTGCGGGGCCGCGCCCGACCCCGGCGTGCTCGACGCGGGCCGCGCGCTCCAGGCGGTCTTCGCCGCGCTGGTGGTGCCGACGTCGCTCGCGCTGGTCCTGCCGGAGTTCCCGCCCGCGCGGCGCAGCGTCGCCGTCGGGACCTGGGGCGCGATGGGCGCCGCGGCGGCCGCGCTCGGACCCACGCTCGGCGCGCTGCTCACCCAGTACGCCTCCTGGCGCTGGATCTTCCTGGTCAACGTGCCGATCTGCGCGGTGATCGCGCTGCTCGCCCGGCGGATGCTGCGCGAGTCCCGCGACCCCGGCGCGCACGGCCTGCCCGACCCGGTCGGTGTGCTGCTGGTCGCCGCGGTACCCGCGCTGCTGAGCCTCGGCATCATCGAGGGCTCGTCGTGGGGGTGGTCCGACGCCCGGGTGGTCGGGTCGTTCGTCCTGGCCGCGGCGCTGCTGCCGGTGTTCCTGCTGCGCACCGCGCGCGCCGCGCAGCCCGTCATGGACCTGTCGCTCTTCCGGGTCCGGCAGTTCCGCCTGGTCAACGCGGCGTCGCTGCTGTTCTCCACCGCGTTCTACGGGATGCTGCTGGCCAACATCGTCTTCCTCCAGACCGGATGGCACTACTCGGTGCTGCGCGCCGCCCTCGCGAACGCGCCGGGCCCGGTCGTCGTCACCCTCCTCGCCCGGCAGTCCAGCAAGCTGGCCGGGCGGATCGGGCCGCGCCCGGTGCTGCTGGCCGGCGCGGTGGTCTGGGGTGCCACGCTGGCGGGCTTCGCGCTCGCGGTCGGGGAGCAGCCGCAGTGGCTCACGCACTGGCTGCCGCTGTCGGTGGGGACCGGTGTCGCGATCGGGTGCACGCTGCCCGTGCAGTCGGGCGCCGCGGTGGCGCAGTTGCCGCCGGCCCGGTTCGCCGTGGGATCGGCGATCAGCGCGAGCTTCCGGCAGCTCGGGGCGGTGCTCGGGGTGAGCCTCTTCGTGGCGCTGCTGGGCACCCCCGCGCCCACGGCGCTGGTGTCCGCGTACCACCACGTGTGGTGGGTGCTGGGCGCCGTCGGCCTCGCGTCGGGCGGCGTCCTCCTCGCCGAGCCCGGCCGGTGGGCCCGCCGCTGACGCCGGCCGGCCGTCAGGTCCAGCCGAGGGCCGCGGACAGCCGGGACAGCGGCGAGTTCAGGCCCCAGCGGTCGGACAGGGCGGCGAAGGCCGCCGGGTCGGCGGGGCCGCCCGGCAGGGCCGGGTCGAACGGCGGCAGCGGGACGTCCGTCGCGACGCGGACCACCCGGGGGGCGACGTCCAGGTAGTCCGAGGCCGCGAGGATGTTGCGGCGGCGGGCCGGGGTGAGCTTGGAGAAGGGCTCGCCGGCCGCGGCCCGCACGCCCGCCAGGTCGCCGTAGAGGGTGACCAGTTCGGCGGCCGTCTTCTCGCCGATCCCCTTCACCCCGGGCAGCCCGTCGCTCGGGTCGCCCCGCAGCGCGGCGAAGTCGGCGTACTGCTCCGCGCGCACGCCGTACCGCGTCTCGATCGCCTCGCCGTCGACCACGTCGCAGTCCCCGACGCCCTTGCGGGGGTAGAGCACACGCACCCCGCGCCGGTCGTCGACGAGTTGGAAGAGGTCGCGGTCGCCGGTGACGATGGCCACGGGCGCCGCGGAGGCGGTGGCGAGGGTGCCGATCACGTCGTCCGCCTCGTAACCGGGCACGCCGACCCGGGCGATGCCGACCGCGTCGAGCACCGCCTCGATCACCGGGACCTGCGGGGAGAGCGTGTCCGGGACCTCCTCGCTGCCCGCCTCCTCGTCGGCGACGCGGTGCGCCTTGTACGAGGGGATGAGATCGACCCGCCATTGCGGCCGCCAGTCCGCGTCCATGCACGCCACCAGCGCGGCGGGGGAGTGGTCGGCCACCAGCCGGGCGACGAAGTCGATCAGCCCGCGCACCGCGTTGACCGGTGTGCCGTCCGGCGCGCGCACCGACTCCGGCACCCCGAAGTACGCGCGGAAGTACAGGCTCGCGGTGTCGAGCAGCAGCAGTTCCCCGGAGGTACGGTCGCCGTCGCCGGGCTTCACGTTGGTCACGCGGTCAGCATCGCACGCCCCACCGACAGCCGGCCGTACCGTGGGACGGTGACCGCACACGAGTCCGTCCGACCGCCGGTACGGCGGGTGGTGTCCCTGGTGCCGTCGCTGACCGAGGCGGTCGCCCGCAGCGCGCCCGGCCTGCTCGTCGGCGCCACCGACTGGTGCACCCACCCGGCCGGCCTGGACGTGGTGCGGATCGGCGGCACGAAGAACCCCGACCCACGGGCGGTCGCCGCCCTCGCCCCCGACCTGGTGATCGCCAACGAGGAGGAGAACCGCGCGCCCGACCTGGCGGAGCTGCGCGCGGCCGGGCTGCGGGTGCTGGTCACCGAGGTCCGCTCGCTGCCGCAGGCGTTCACCGAACTGCACCGGGTGCTGGTCGACGGGTGCGGACTGCCCCGCCCCGGCTGGCTGGACGCGGCACGGTCCGCGTGGGGCCTGGCGCGGCGGGCCGAGACGTCCGCGGACGCCGGACCCGGCGGGAGCACGGGCCCCGGTGCCGGGGCCGGCTCCGGCACGGGCCCCGGAACCGCTCGCCGCGGCGGGGCCGCGGACGCCGTCCGCACCGCGGCCCGGCGCCGCGCGATCGTGCCGGTCTGGCGGCGCCCCTGGATGGCGCTCGGCCGCGACACGTTCGCCGGCGACCTGCTCGCCCGCCTCGGCGTCGACCACGTCCTCGCCGGCCACGCCGAGCGCTACCCCCGCTTCGACCCGTCGGCCCTGCCCCCGGCCGACCTCGTGGTGCTGCCCGACGAGCCCTACCGCTTCACCGCGGACGACGGCCCCGAGGCGTTCCCCGCCCTGCCCGCCGCGCTCGTCAGCGGCCGGCACCTGACCTGGTACGGCCCCTCGCTCGTCGAGGCGCCCGCGGTCCTCGGGGCGGCGCTGCGATCCGCGCGCACCCGCCCGGCGGGGCCGGCCCGCGGGGCGTGACCGGGATGTGACCCCCGTCCTTACAGGATTCTCATCCTGGGGTCATAAGGTGACGCCCGTGACGACGACGACCCCGCCCGGCTGGTACCAGGAGCCCGGGCACACAGGCAACGGCCCGGCCATGGAACGCTGGTGGGACGGGACCGCGTGGACGGAGTACACCAGGACGGCGCCCGTGCCGGCCGGGGCTCCGGTCAACGGGCAGCAGCCCTACGGCGGACCGCCCGCGTACGCGCCGTACCCCTCGGGCGACGTCATAGGCTCGCCGGGCGGCGGCAGCCGGCGTACGCGCACCGTGGCGATAGCCATCGGCGTCGCCCTCGTCGTCATCGGCGGCATCGTGGCCGCGGTCGTCGCCGTCGGCAACAACAACGGGGACGACAGCGCGAGCAAGAACGGCCCCGGGCCGACCGCCACGCTGCCGCAGCGTTCCGGCCAGCCGCAGGCCCCGCAGTCGCAGAACCCGGACGACCCGAGCGACCCGGACGCGCCCGGCGCCCCCTCCACCGGCGGCCCCGCCGTCGACCTCCTCGACGGCATCAGCCTGCCGGTACCCGACGGCTGGACCGGCGGCACCGCGCAGGACGGCAGCGCCAGCATCTCGACCGGCAGCTACGACTGCCCCAACGACACCAGCGGCGACCAGGCGTGCTCGCTCGGCGGCGCGTACTCCGAGCCCGCCAAGGAACTGAAGGTCACCGCGACCACCGCGGAGGCCGCCGCCAAGCAGGACATCTCCGGCAACGCCTCCACCGCCTACAGCTCGGACACCTACGGCGCGACGACCTCGCACCAGGAGCTCCAGTCCAAGGCGGTCACGGTCGCCGGGCAGAAGGGCTACCTGGTCCGCTGGAAGGTCGCCACCAAGTCCGGCACCGACGGGTACGTCGAGTCGCTGGCCTTCCCCGCACCGGGCAAGAGCAGCCAGATCGTCATCGTCCGCTTCGGGTTCGACATCTCCGCCAAGGCGCCCGGGCAGGACGTCATCGACCAGATCACCGACGGCATCAAGGCCGACAGCACCGGATCGTCCAGCGGCAGCACGGGCGGCACCGGCGTCTGAGCCGGCCGGCCCGGCCCCTCGACCTTCCACCCGCCCCCCTGGCCGGCGCGTCCCCCCGCACCCGCGCGGGGACGCGCCCGGCAGCCGACGGCCCCTGGGACCTGACAGCCCCGGCAGCCCGGTCGGCACCCGGCCGGCGGCTTCCCGGCCACCGGGAAGCCGCCGGCCCGCCGCTCACAGGAACGTCTTGCCCTCGCCGCGGTAGGTCGGCACCTCCGACACCACCCGGTCGCCCTCGATCAGCCGCAACCGGTCGAAGCGCTCGCACAGTTCGCCCGCCTTGGCGTGCCGGAACCACACCTTGTCGCCGATCAGCAGGTCGTCGGCGGCCGAGCCGAGCAGCGGCGTCTGCACCTCGCCCGGGCCCTCCTGCGCGTCGTAGCGCAGCCCCTCGGGCAGGTACGGCACCGGCAGCCGGTCCGCGCCCGGCGCCCCCGAGGCCGGGTACCCGCCGCCGAGCACGGTGACCACGCCGACCCCGGGACGGCGCACCACGGGCATCCCGAACAGCGCGGCCGGACGCCCGGTGAACGACGTGTAGTTGTCGAACAGCCGCGGCACGTACAGGCCGGAGCCGGCCGCGATCTCGGTGACCGCGTTCTCCGCCGCGGTGGACTGCACGCTGCCGGTGCCGCCGCCGTTGACGAACTCCAGGTCCGGCACGACCGCGCGGACCGCCCGCACCGCCTCCGCCCGCCGCACCGCCAACTCCCGCCGCGCCGCGGACTGCATCAGCCGGACCGCGAGCGACCGCGCCGGCCGGCCCCTCACCGCGTCGCCGACCCCGGCTATGTGCCCTTCGTAGGCCATGATCCCGACCACCCGGAACCCCGGGCGGGCGCCGACGGCGCGGGCGGTGTCGGCGATCCGCTCCGGTGAGTGCAGCGGTGAGCGCAGCGCGCCGATCCGCAGCCGGCCGCCCAACTTCCGCAGGCTCGTGTCGAGTTCGAGACAGACCCGGACCCTCTCGGTGCCGCCGGCGCCGCGCGAGGCGTCGATCAGGTCGAGTTGGGCGAGGTCGTCGACCATCACCGTGACCGTGCGGGCCAGTTTCGGGTCCGAGGTCAGCTCCGCGAAGCCGTCCCGGTCCGCCGACGGGTACGCCAGCAGGACGTCCGTGAACCCGGTGCGCGCCAGCCACAGCGACTCGGCGAGGGTGAAGGACATGATGCCCTCGAACCCCTCGCGGGCCAGGGCCCGTTCGAGCAGCGCGCGGCAGCGCACCGACTTGGACGCGATCCGGATCGGCTTGCCGCCCGCCCGCCGGACCAGGTCCGCGGCGTTCGCGTCGAAGGCGTCCAGGTCGACGATCGCCAGCGGCGCGTCGAGGTGTGCGGTGGCCCGGTCATACCGGGCGCGGTCGGCAGTGCGGTGGGACATGACCGCAGCCTGCCAGACCCGCCCTACCGAGCGGTAGACCTCGCGGCTCCGCCCGGTGGCAACCGCACCCCCCGGCAACCCCGTAGAGTGACGCGCACATCGACGGGAACGGTCACGAGGGAGCGCCGGGTGAGCACCGGAGTGGACAGCGGAAGCACCCCGCCAGCCTCCTTCCCCACGCTGCGTCCGACCTCCGGGCGACCACCGGGGGAGCGGCCGTCCGGACCGCCGGCCGGACCCTCGTCCGGAGCGCGGGCCGGGGCATCCGCGCCGCCCCCGGGAGGGTTCGCGAGCGGCTCCCCGACCGGATCCATGGCAGGGCCGCCGCCGTCCGGACCACCGGGGCCGGGGCGCCCGACTCCCGTGCCCCCGCCGCCCTCCACGCCGCCCCGGCCCGCCGCGCACCCGGCCGCCGCGCCCCCTCCGACTCCGCCGGGTGCCCCGCCCACCGCCCGCCCGGCAGCGGCCCCGGCGCCCCCGGCGGGCGCGCCGCCCGCGCGGGCCGTGCCCCCACCGCCCGTGCGGCAGCCCTCCGTCGGCCGCCGCTCCCCTGACCGACCGTCAGACGACCGGCCGGCGGCCGCGTTCGCGCCGCCTGCCCCGCCCACGGCCCCGCCCGCGCCGTCGTACCCGGCCGCCGCACCCGCCGGGCCGGCGGCCACCCGCGGGCGGCGACTGCTCGCCGCGGTGAGCCTGGTCGTCGGACTCGGCCTGGTCGGCGGGGCCGTCGCCGGCGCCGCCGTCACGCACACGCCCGACCGGCCCGCCCCGGTCGCCGACGGCAGCCCGCAGGCGTTCGCACAGGCCCGCGACGTCTGGCGCGACACCCCCGTGGACAAGCTGTTCCCGCCCACCGTCGACGGCAGCGACGGCGGGCCCGGAGGCGCCGACCGCTCCTGGGTCCGGGTCGGCGTGGCCACCCCCGCCGGCTGCGCCGGCGCCTTCGACCCGCTGCTCCAGGAAGTGCTGGCACCGGCCGGCTGCGTGCGCCTGCTGCGCGCCACGTACGTCGACAGCACCTCGACCACCGTCACCACCGTGGGCCTGCTCGTCGGCTCGGGCGAGGCCGCCGCCATGAGCGCGCTCGGCAAGCGGTGGACCGGCCAGCACCTCGGCGAACGCATCGACCTGCTGCCGCGGCCGGTCGCCTTCCCCGGCACCCCCGCCGCCGGCTTCGGCGACCACCAGCGCGGGAGTTGGGACGTCCGGGTCTCCTCGGACCTGCCGTTCGTGGTCTACGCCGTCAGCGGCTTCGCCGACGGCCGCACCGTCGCCCAGCCGGAGCCGGCGGACAAGGCCGACGCCCAGGGCAGCACCACCGCGACCGGGCAGGCCGGCCTCGGGTTCGACGCCAGCGGGCTCGCCTCCGCCGTCGACGACCGGCTGCACACGGCCGTCAAGGCCCTCCGCCAACCGCCGACCACCGGCTCGGAGCACCACGCATGACCCCCGCCGCCCCCTCCCCGCGCCGTCTGCCGCCCGCGACGGGCACCGCCGCGGGCGAGCGCCACCGCCGCACGGCCCGCCCCGCCCCCGCCGGGAGCCGCCCGCGCCGGTCACGCCTTCCGCGCCCGCCCCGTCGTCCGCACGCCCTCGGACGGGCCCTCACCGCGCTGGCCGTGACCGTCGGCACCGTCGCGCTCGCCGCGGCCCCCGCTGCCGCCGACAGCGCGCGTGCC
The DNA here is from genome assembly GCF_016756395.1 of Streptomyces sp. SN-593. Lineage (NCBI taxonomy): Bacteria > Bacillati > Actinomycetota > Actinomycetes > Kitasatosporales > Streptomycetaceae > Actinacidiphila > Actinacidiphila reveromycinica. Next base: position 1,091,093 of record NZ_AP018365.1, on the reverse strand, counting down.
TCGGACTGGGCGCTGTCCGCGCTGCACGCGCAGCAGGCGTGGCGGACCACCAAGGGCGCGGGCGTCACCGTGGCGGTGCTCGACACCGGGGTCGACGCGACCCACCCGGACCTCACCGGCCAGGTGCTCAAGGGCAAGGACGAGGTCGGGTTCGGCGCGAAGCCCGGCGACAAGGCGTGGGCCAAGCACGGCACCGGGATGGCGGCGATCATCGCCGGGCACGGCCACGGCCCCGGGGACGGCGACGGCGTGCTCGGCATCGCCCCCGAGGCCCGCATCCTGCCGGTGCGGGTGATCCTGGAGGACAAGGACCCGCAGCGGCAGAAGGCCAGGACCGACCGGGGGGACGCGCTGCCCGCGGGCATCCGCTGGGCCGTGGACCACGGCGCCGACGTCATCAACCTCTCGCTCGGCGACGACAGCGCCACCGCGGCGCCGGTCGCCGCCGAGGACGACGCCATCCGCTACGCGCTCGGCAAGGGCGCGGTCGTCGTGGCGTCCGCGGGCAACGGCGGCGACGCCGCGGACCGCTCCTCGTACCCCGCCGCCTACCCCGGGGTGATCGCGGTGGCGGCGGTCGACCGGCACGGCGAGCACGCCTCGTTCTCCACCCACCGCTGGTACACGTCGGTGTCCGCGCCCGGCGTCGAGGTCGTCATCGCCGACCCGGACCGGACGTACTACAACGGCTGGGGCACCAGCGCCGCCTCGGCGTACGCCTCGGGCGCGGTGGCGCTGATCCGCTCCGCGTACCCGAAGCTCAGCCCGGCGCAGGTCAAGCAGGTGCTGGAGGACACCACGCGGGACAAGCCCGCGGGAGGGCGCGACGACGAGGTCGGCACCGGGCTGATCGACCCGGCGGCCGCGCTCGCCGCGGCGGGGAAACTCACGCCCGGGCCCGTGCAGCCCACGCCCGCGGCCTACCCGCAGGCGTACTTCGCGCCCGGCCCGGCGGACCCGGCCAAGGCCGGCTCCTCCTCGCAACTCCTCGCCAACGGCGCCGCCACCGGGTTCGCCGCCGCCGGCGCGGTGCTCATCGCCGTGGCGGCCCTGCTGCACTTCCGGCTCCGCCGCACCCGCTGACCACCCCCGGCCGCTGCCCGCCGGCCGACCGCCGGCCACTCGCCGCCGGTCCGTCGCCTGGCGCCGGCCGCCGCGGGGTGCGGCCCCGGTGCCGACCCGGCCGCGCGGGTGGCGGCTCCGCGGGCGGGAAGCGGCCCGTCGCCGGGGCCCGGCAGGGCGGCGGATAGGGTGCCGGTGTGGCGTTGAAGAACATTCCGGACCCAGGGTTCGCGCAGGACGACGGATCGGCGGACGCGGGGCTGGCGGAGGCGCTCGCGGCCTACGCGGCCGGCCGGGCCGCGGACGCGGACGTGGTGGCGGCGCTGCACGGCGCCCGGCTGCTCGTCCCGGTGGTGGCGGTGCTCGGCGAGGCGGAGACCGGGCCCGACGGGCTGACCCGCGAGAAGAGCAGCGACATGGCGGTGCCGACCATTCAGGCACCCGACGGCCGACGCGCGCTGCCGGCCTTCACCGGGGTCGCCTCGCTGGCGCGCTGGCGCGCGGACGCCCGCCCGGTGGCGGTCCCGCTGCACCAGGCGCTCCAGGCGCTCGCCCACGAGCGGGCGGACACCCTGCTGATCGACATGGCCGGACCGGTGACGTACGAACTGACCGGGGCCGCGCTGCGCGCCGCGGCGGCCGGACCGGACCGGACCGACCCGCTGGCCGACCCGGCGGTGCGGTCGGCGCTGCGGGCCGCCGTGGCCGCGGAACCGGGGATCTCCCGCGCGCACCTCACCCCCGGCGGCCCGGGCAGCGACGGAACCCTGAGCCTGGTGCTCGCCGAGGACACCGACGTCTCCGCGGCCGCGAACCGGGTGGCCGGTGCCCTGGCCGCCGACGAGACGCTGCGTGCCGCGCTGCTCCAGGGGCTCGACCTGGCGCTCCTCCCGCCGACGGCGAGCCCTCCCGGGGAGCCGCTCTTCGCCCGCTGAGCGCCGCGCGGGCCGGATCGCCCCGGCGTCGTAGCGCCGGACACCGGCCGTCCGGCCTTCCGTGGCCCGGACCGCCGGACTTCCGCCGGACCCCCGTAGTGCCGGACGGCCGGACGCCCGGCGCGCCGCCGCATGCCGTATATGCCCCGAGATGTGGGATTCGCCCATGGTGCTGACAATGCAATGGGCGGGGCCTGGTCGTTTCGAGGAGGCACGATGGACCGGCGAACCTTCACCGCGGCGGATGTGACGAGCTACCGGCTCACGGACCCCCGCGCCGTCGTCTGCGAGTTCGTCGGCACGCTCGCACTCGTCTTCTTCGCGGTCGGCGCCGCGGTGCTGTCCGGGTCGTACATCGGCACCCTCGGCATCGCGCTGGCCTTCGGCTTCGTGCTGCTCGCCATCGCGTACGCGATCGGGCCGATCTCCGGCAGCCACGTCAACCCCGCGGTGACGCTCGGCATGCTGCTGGCCGGGCGGATCGAGCTGCGCCGGGCGGTCGAGTACTGGGTGGCGCAGTTCGTCGGGGCGATCGTGGGCGCCGCGCTCCTGCTGCTGGTGTCCGAGCAGGTCCCCGGCTTCCAGCGGCACGGTGCGTTCGGCACCAACGGCTACGGCACGCGGTCGGCGGTCGGCATCGACATCTTCGGCGCGTTCGTCGCGGAGATGCTCATGACGTTCCTGCTGGTCTTCGTGGTGCTCGCGGTGACGCACAAGATCGCCGTGGTCGGCTTCGACGGTCTGGCGATCGGCCTGGCCCTCGCCGTGGTCCACCTGGTCGGCATCCCGCTCACCGGCACCGGCGTGAACCCGGCCCGCAGCCTGGCGCCCGCGCTGTTCGCTGGCAGCCCCGCGCTCACCCAGGTCTGGCTGTTCCTGGTCGCCCCGCTGGTCGGCGCGGCGATCGCCGCGCTCGTGCACCAGGCGACCCACCCCGCGATGGCCGCGGCGAGGGCCGCCCGAGCCGCCGCCGTCGAGGCCGAGGCGGCCGCCCGCACCAAGGAGGGCGGCGCCTAGGACGGGCCGGAGTCCGGCCCTTAGCCGTACACCGGGCCGGTGAACTTCTCCCCGGGGCCCTGGCCGGGCTCGTCCGGCACGAGGGAGGCTTCGCGGAAGGCGAGCTGGAGCGACTTCAGGCCGTCCCGCAGCGGGGCCGCGTGGAAGGAGCTGATCTCCGTCGCGCCGGCGGTGACCAGTCCGGCCAGCGCCTGGATGAGCTTGCGGGCCTCGTCGAGGTCCTTGTGCTGCTCGCCGCTCTCGGCCAGCCCCAGGTTCACCGCGGCGGCGCTCATCAGGTGGACCGCCACCGTGGTGATCACCTCCACCGCGGGGACGTCCGCGATGTCGCGGGTCATGTCGTCGAAGCCGGGTGCGGTCGCGGGTGCCGCGGCGGGGGTGGAGGCGGAGGTGGAGGCCGGTGCGTCGCTCATGGCCGCCACGATATGCCCCGTCCGGCCGATTACGACCCGGGGGCCCGCGCTGCTATGCTTGAAGACGACCGGTCGGACATCAGCGTGTCCGGCCACCAAGTGGAGGCTCCGAACTCCCACCTGCTCGGCCTGTCGGCCGAGGGGTCCCCGGTCAGACGGCTTCGGTCGGCGTTTCCCGCGTCCGGCCTCCGCCGTCCGATGCGCCCCGCGGAATAACGCGGCGGTGCTCCCGGTTGTGAGGAGCCCGCCTGTGTGCCGTACGGGGCGTTTCTGACGTCCGGGCACGGTGCACGGGGTAGGAGCAGAAGAAGACCCGAAGCGCGGCTGTCGGCCAGTCAGTCGCGTCGTGCAACCGAGGAGGCCCCATCAGCGCCGAGCCCCGCATCAACGACCGGATTCGCGTTCCCGAGGTGCGACTTGTCGGTCCCAGTGGCGAGCAGGTCGGCATCGTGCCGCTTGCCAAGGCCCTGGAGCTTGCGCAGGAGTACGACCTCGACCTGGTCGAGGTCGCGGCGAACGCCCGTCCGCCCGTGTGCAAGCTCATGGACTACGGGAAGTTCAAGTACGAGTCGGCCATGAAGGCCCGTGAGGCGCGCAAGAACCAGGCGCACACGGTCATCAAGGAGATGAAGCTCCGGCCGAAGATCGACCCGCACGACTATGACACCAAGAAGGGTCACGTCGTCCGGTTCCTCAAGCAGGGCGACAAGGTCAAGATCACGATCATGTTCCGCGGCCGTGAGCAGTCCCGCCCGGAGCTGGGCTACCGCCTGCTCCAGCGGCTCGCGGAGGACGTCCAGGACCTCGGGTTCGTCGAGTCGAACCCGAAGCAGGACGGCCGCAACATGATCATGGTCCTCGGTCCGCACAAGAAGAAGACCGAGGCCATGGCCGAGGCCCGTGAGGCCCAGGCAGCCCGCAAGGCGGGCCGCCAGGGTGACGACGAGGGCGACGGCGAGGCCGCCGACGCCCAGTCGCAGGTCGAGGCCCCGGCCGACGCCGGCTGACACCGCGGTTCGAGAGGTACCCCGAAAGCCCCGCCGCACCTGGCGGCTTCGGGTGGTAATAGCAGGACTGACGCTCCCCGTACGCCCTCACGCGGGCGCCCGGGAGGGCCAGCGACGAGGAGACCACGGCGCCATGCCGAAGAACAAGACCCACAGTGGTGCGAGCAAGCGCTTCAAGATCACCGGCTCCGGCAAGGTGCTCCGCGAGCGTGCGGGCAAGCGCCACCTGCTCGAGCACAAGCCGTCCAGCAAGACGCGCGCCCTGACCGGCACCGTCGAGGTGGCCCCGGCCGACGCCAAGAAGATCAAGAAGCTTCTCGGCAAGTGAGCCGCGCGCCCCCGACCGGGGCGCGCGGTCCGATCCGGGACCCCCATCGCTTTCGGACCGTGTGACGCATACCGCGGTCCCGCAGAAGGAGTTATCAAGTGGCACGCGTCAAGCGGGCAGTCAACGCCCAGAAGAAGCGCCGGGCGATCCTCGAGCAGGCCAGCGGCTACCGCGGTCAGCGTTCGCGCCTGTACCGCAAGGCCAAGGAGCAGGTCACCCACTCCCTGGTCTACAACTACAACGACCGCAAGAAGCGCAAGGGCGACTTCCGCCAGCTCTGGATCCAGCGGATCAACGCCGCTGCCCGTGCGAACGGCATCACCTACAACCGCTTCATCCAGGGTCTGAAGGCCGCCAACATCGAGGTGGACCGCAAGATCCTCGCGGAGCTCGCGGTGACCGACGCCCCCGCGTTCGCCGCGCTGGTCGAGGTCGCGCAGAAGGCGCTCCCGTCGGACGTGAACGCGCCCAAGGCCGCGTGACGCTGCGCTGAGCCCGGCCGTGGAGTGACGGTGCGCGGGTCCGCAGGCGGTTTCCCCGCTTGTGGGCCCGCGGTGCGTTTGCCCCCGGGACGGTCCCTGCCGCCGGTCGCGGGAGCTTCCCCGGTCCGTTTCCGATCGCCCGGCAACCCGCCCCCCGGCCACCCGCGCCCCCGGGAACCACGGCCCGTGCGCACCACGACCCCGTCACGACCCCCCATCCGTCGACCGAGAGAGAGCCGCACGCGTGAGTACGCCCCCGACGGATCTGACCTCGTTGCGGTCCGCGCGGGTGACCGCGGCGCGCCGGCTCGCCAGACGGTCGTTCCGGGCGAAGGAGCGACGGTTCCTCGCGGAGGGGCCGCAGGCCGTGCGGGAGGCGGCCGCGCACCCGGGCGGGCCGGACGGCCGGACGCTGATCGAGCTGTACGCCACCGCGGAAGCCGCCGAACGGCACCCCGACGTCATCGAGGCGGCCCGCGCCGCCGGCGCCCCCGTGCTGACCACCACCCCCGAGGTGGTCGCCGACGTCTCCGACACCGTCACCCCGCAGGGCCTGGTCGGGGTCTGCCGGTTCCTGGACACGCCGTTCGAGCGGGTGCTCGCCGCCCGGCCGCGGCTGGTGGCCGTGCTCGCGCACGTCCGCGACCCGGGCAACGCCGGCACCGTACTGCGCTGCGCGGACGCGGCCGGCGCCGACGCGGTGGTGCTCACCGACGCCTCCGTCGACCTGTACAACCCCAAGGCCGTACGCGCCTCCGCCGGCAGCCTCTTCCACCTGCCGGTCGCGGTCGGCGTGCCGGTGGAGGCGGCCGTGGCGGACCTGCGGGCCCAGGGCGTCCGGGTGCTGGCCGCCGACGGCGCCGGGCGGCGCGACCTGGACACCGAACTCGACGAGGGCCGGATGGCCGGGCCGACCGCCTGGGTGTTCGGGAACGAGGCGTGGGGGCTGCCCGAGGAGACCAGGGCGCTGACGGACGAGGTGGTCCGGGTGCCGATCCACGGCCGGGCGGAGAGCCTGAACCTCGCGACGGCCGCCGCCGTCTGCCTGTACGCCTCCGCCCGCGCCCAGCGCACCTCGGCGGGGTGCCGCGGCATCACCCCGAGCTAGTAGGGTGGCCGCCCGGGCCCTGAGAGGGGGGTGGCGGCGTTGGACGTGATGCCGCAGAACGGCGTGCGCGGCGTGGCGGCGGACCGGCCCGCCGGCACGGCCCCGTACTCCTTGGGCATCGACCCCGACGACCTGCCCGACGGGCTGGTGGTCGCCGACGAGAGCGGGCGGGTGATCTGCTTCAACGCCGCCGCCGCCCGGATCACCGCGCTGCGCCCGGCCGACGTGCTCGGCCGCCCGGTGGAGCAGGCACTGCCGCTGGAGGACCTGGAGGGGCGCCGCTGGTGGCAGCTCACCGACCCCTACGGCGGGCTCGCCATCCGGGTCGCGCAGCCCGAGCGGAACCTGCTGCTGCCCGGCGGCCGCGAGGTGCTGGTCTCGGCGCGGTACGTGCGGCAGCGGCCGCGCGGGCCGGTGCGGCGGCTGGTGGTGACGCTGCGCGGCACCGAGGCGCGGCGCCGTACCGAGCGCTCGCACGCCGAACTGATCGCCACCGTCGCCCACGAACTGCGCTCCCCGCTCACCTCGGTCAAGGGCTTCACCGCGACGCTGCTGGCGAAGTGGGAGCGGTTCACCGACGACCACAAGAAGCTGATGCTGGAGACCGTCGACGCCGACGCCAACCGGGTGACCCGGCTGATCGCCGAGCTGCTCGACATCTCCCGGATCGACTCCGGCCGGCTGGAGGTGCGCCGCCAGCCGGTGGACATGGCGGCGGCCGTCCGGCACCACGTGGACGCCCACGTCGCGGCCGGGCAGGGCCCCGAACGGTTCGCGGTCCTCGTGCCCGGGCCGCTGCCGGCGCTGTGGGCCGACCCGGACAAGATCGACCAGATCCTCGGCAACCTGCTGGAAAACGCGGTGCGGCACGGCGACGGGACTGTCACCATCGAGGTGACCCGCGCCACCGGCCTCGGTGGCGACGACCGGACGACGGAAGGCACGGCGGTCACGGTGAGCGACGAAGGGCCCGGCATCCCCGAGGAGTCGATGAGCCGCGTCTTCACCCGTTTCTGGCGGGGCAGCAAGCGGGGCGGCACCGGCCTGGGCCTGTACATCGTCAAGGGCATCGTCGAGGCGCACGGCGGCACCATCAGCGTCGGGCGGGCGCCCGGCGGCGGCGCCGAGTTCCGATTTATCCTGCCCGTCGGGGCCCCCGCCTACCTGGCCTGAACCACGCCGGCGCACGCCGGCCCGGGGACGGCGTGGACAGGCCGCCCCGACGGGCGCCGCAGCACCACCACCCGCCGGCCCCACGCGGCCCACCCGGCCCACCCGGCCTGGACAGCCCGGACCGCGGCGACCACCGGGCGCACGCGCCGGACTGCCGCCACCGCCGGGAGGGCCGCCGCCGCCACGGCCGGTAGCCGGGCCGGACCGCCGCGGCCGATAGACTCGGCCTTCGGCATGGGTCCGGTCGGGCAAGATCCTCCCCCGGAGGCACCGCCTCGGGGTCAACCGCCACAGCATCCGAATTCGGAACGGGAAGAGATGTCGGCACCGAACAAGTCGTACGACCCAGTCGAGGTCGAGGCGTTGCAGCCGGAGCAGGTCGAGCGGATGCGCGACGAAGCGCTCGCCGCGATCGCGGCCGCCGCCGATCTGGACGCCCTCACCCACGTCAGGACCGCGCACGCCGGCGGTGGTTCACCGCTCGCGCTGGCCAACCGCGAGATCGGCGCGCTGCCCCCGCAGGCCAAGGCCGAGGCCGGCAAGCGGGTCGGCCAGGCCCGCGGCCAGGTGAACAAGGCGATCGCCGCCCGGCAGGCCGAGCTGGAGGCCGAGCGCGACGCGCGGGTGCTGGTCGAGGAGGCGGTCGACGTCACGCTGCCCTACGGCCGCGTCCCGTCGGGCGCCCGCCACCCGCTGACCACCCTGAGCGACCGCATCGAGGACATCTTCGTGGCCATGGGCTACGAGGTCGCCGAGGGGCCCGAGGTCGAGGCCGAGTGGTTCAACTTCGACGCGCTGAACTTCCCGCCGGACCACCCGGCCCGCGACGCCCAGGACACCTTCTTCGTCGCCGGCCCCGACGGGTCGGAGGCGTCGGGGATGGTGCTGCGCACCCACACCTCACCGGTGCAGATCCGCGCGCTGCTCGCCCGCGAGCTGCCGGTCTACGTGATCGCGCCCGGCCGCGTCTACCGCTCCGACGAGCTGGACGCCACCCACACGCCGGTGTTCGCCCAGGTCGAGCTGCTGGCCGTGGACGAGGGCCTGACCATGGCGGACCTGAAGGGCACCCTCGACCACATGGTCGTCTCGCTCTTCGGCGAGGGGATGACGACCCGGCTGCGGCCGAACTTCTTCCCGTTCACCGAGCCGTCCGCCGAGATGGACATGCTCTGCTACGTCTGCCGCGGCGCCTCCGTCGGCAACCCGGACCGCCCCTGCCGCACCTGCTCCTCCGAGGGCTGGATCGAGCTGGGCGGCTGCGGCATGGTCAACCCGCAGGTCCTCGTCGCCTGCGGCGTCGACCCCCAGAAGTACAGCGGCTTCGCGTTCGGCTTCGGCATCGAGCGGATGATGATGTTCCGCCACAACGTCGAGGACATGCGAGACATCGTCGAGGGTGACGTGCGCTTCACCCTTCCGTTCGGGATGGAGATCTGATGCGGGTCCCGCTTTCTTGGCTGCGGGAGTACGTCGACCTGCCGGCCGGCACCACCGGCCGCGACGTCCAGGCCAAGCTCATTTCCGCCGGTCTGGAGGTCGAGACGGTCGAGCACGTGGGCGCCGGGCTGCAAGGGCCGCTGGTCGTCGGCCAGGTGCTGACCATCGAGGAACTGGAGGGCTTCAAGAAGCCGATCCGGTTCTGCACCGTGGACGTCGGCAAGGCGAACGGCACCGGCGAGCCGCAGGAGATCGTCTGCGGCGCCCGCAACTTCGCGGTCGGCGACAAGGTCGTGGTGATCCTGCCCGGCGGCGTGCTGCCCGGCGACTTCCGGATCTCCGCCCGCAAGACCTACGGCCGGGTCTCGCACGGCATGATCTGCTCCGCCCGCGAGCTGGGCATGGGCGACGACCACGACGGCATCGTGGTGCTGCCGCCCGAGCACGAGACGGGCACCGACGCGATCGGCCTGCTCGAACTCGTCGATGACGTGCTGGACATCGCGGTCACCCCCGACCGCGGCTACTGCCTGTCGCTGCGCGGGGTGGCCCGGGAGGTCGCGACCGCGTTCGGGCTGCCGCTGAGCGATCCGGCGCTGATCGACGTGCCCGGCCCCAGGGAGGGCGGCTACCCGGTCCAGGTCTCCGACCCGGCCGGCTGCGACCGCTTCACCGCGCGCACCGTCACCGGCGTCAACCACGAGGCCCGATCGCCGATCTGGCTCCAGCGCCGGCTTCAGAAGGTCGGCATGCGGCCGATCTCGCTCGCCGTGGACATCACCAACTACGTGATGTTCGAGGTCGGGCAGCCGCTGCACGCCTACGACCGGACCCGGCTGAACGGCCCGATCGGGGTGCGACGCGCCGGGGCCGGCGAGAAGCTCACCACCCTCGACGGCGTCGAGCGGGTGCTGGACGCCGAGGACCTGGTGATCACCGACGCGACCGGGCCGATCGGCCTGGCCGGGGTGATGGGCGGCGCGCACACCGAGATCGCCGACTCCGGCACCAGCGAGATCGTCATCGAGGCCGCGCACTTCGACCCGGTGTCGATCGCCCGCACCGCCCGCCGGCACAAGCTCGGCTCCGAGGCGGCCCGCCGCTTCGAGCGCGGCACCGACCCGCAGGCGACCGCGGCCGCCGCGCAGCGCGCCGTGGACCTGCTGGTGCTGCTGGCCGGCGGCGCCGCGGAGCCCGGCGTCACCGACGTCGCGGTGCCGGCCGAGCCGCGCACCGTGGCGATGGCCGCCGACCACCCCGACCGGGTGGCCGGCACCGGGTACGGCCGCGAGACCGTGGTGCGCCGGCTCCAGCAGATCGGCTGCCACGTCACCGGCTCCGACGAGCTGGTCGTCAGCGTGCCGAGCTGGCGGCCCGACCTCGCCTTCCCCAACGACCTCGCGGAGGAGGTCATCCGGCTGGAGGGCTACGAGAACCTGCCCTCCACCCTGCCCAAGGTGCCCTCGCAGCGCGGCCTGACCGACTCCCAGCTCCTGCGCCGCCGGATCGGCCGCGCGCTGGCCGGCGCCGGCTACGTGGAGGCGCCGAACTACCCCTTCCTCGGCGCCGACGCCTTCGACGCGCTCGGGCTCGACGCGGACGACCCGCGCCGCCGCACCGTGCTGCTGGCCAACCCGCTGTCCGACAACGAGCCGGCGCTGCGCACCACCCTGCTGCCCGGACTGCTCGGCGCCCTGCGCCGCAACGACGGGCGCGGCAGCCACGACCTCGCGCTCTTCGAGACCGGCCTGGTCTTCCATCCCCAGGACGGCGCCGGCGTCCCGCCGCGGCTGCCGGTCGACCGCCGGCCCACGGCGGAGGAGATCGCGTCGCTGGAGGCCGCCCTGCCGGACCAGCCGCGGCACGCCGCCGTGGTGCTGGCCGGGGCCCGCGAGCCCTCCGGCTGGTGGGGCCCGGGGCACCCGGCCGGATGGGCCGACGCGATCGAGGCCGCCCGCCGGGTCGCCCGCGAGGCCGGGGTCGAGCTGATCCTGCGCCAGGACCAGCACGCGCCCTACCACCCCGGACGGTGCGCGGCCTTCTACGCCGTCGCCCCCGACGGTACGGAGGTGCTGATCGGGCACGGCGGCGAGCTGCACCCGCGGGTCACCAAGGCGCTCGGTGTGCCCGAACGCACCTCGGCGATGGAGGTCGACCTCGACCTGATCGAGAGCGCCGGGGCCGGCTACCGGCCGAGCGGACCGCGCGTGTCGACGTTCCCCGTCGCCACGCAGGACGTCGCGCTGGTCGTCGCGTCCGACGTGCCCGCGGCCGAGGTCGAGACGGCGCTGCGCGAGGGGGCCGGTGGACTCCTGGAGTCCCTGCGGCTCTTCGACGTCTTCACCGGTCCGCAGATCGGCGAGGGGCGCAAGTCCCTGGCGTACGCGCTGCGCTTCCGGGCGGCGGACCGCACGCTCACCGCGGAGGAGGCGTCCGCCGCCCGTGAGGCGGCGGTGGCCCGCGCGGCCGAGCGCACCGACGCGGTGCTGCGCAGCTAGCCCACGAGGTGGCGAGGTCCTAGCGGGCCCCTCCAGGGGGGTGCGTCCTGTCGGTTCCGGGACCACCCCCTGGAGGGGCCTTGCCGCGTGACACCCCGGAGCTTCGCCCGGGGGCCCACACGCCCGCCGGGCACGTCCCGCCTGGCCGGCGGCGCCCGGCACGCGGGCTCTTCCCCGCCGACGGTGGGGGCCGCCCCCGGCGTCGTCGGGCTCGTCGGAGCGGGCCCGCTCCGAGGACGATCCTCCGCCGTGCGATCGGGCCCCGCACGCCGCAGCGAACGACGGGATGCCGCGGACCCGGGGCGCGGTGTTCTGCCGCCACGTCCGCGGGCGGAGGTGCGGCCTGGGGTTCTCCACCGGGTGACTCTTGCCGGGTTCGGGTTCGGGTTCGGGTGCGGCGGCCGGTGCGTCGGCGGCGGTTGCCGTCCGGAGCGGTTGGTCGGCAGGGTCGGCTGCGGGTCACCGGCAGCGGCACCGTATGTCCGCTGTCCGGTCGAGGTTCTGCCGTGGGCCGCGCGGGCCTCCGGCGGAGGCGTGCACCGGTCCGGTTGCTGGCGTACCGCCGCCGTCGTGCAGCGGTGCCGGTCACCCTGCCTGCCGCTGAGTCTGCGGGCGGAGGTGCGGCCTGGGGTTCTCCGCCGGGGTGACTTCTGCCGGGTTCGGGTGCGGCGGCTCGTGCGCTGGAGGCGGTTGCCGTCCGGAGCGGTTGGTCGGCAGGGTCGGCTGCGGGTCACCGGCAGCGGCACCGTATGTCCGCTGTCCGGTCGAGGTTCTGCCGTGGGTCGCGCCGGTCCGGTCGTCGGCACACCGCCGCCGTCGTCCTGCGGCGCCGGTCACCTGTGCCTGCCTGCCGGTGCGTCCGCGGGCGCGGCCTTGGGCTCCCTGCCGGGTGACTCTTGCCGGGTTCGGGTGCGGCGGGCCGTGCATCGGCTCGCCGTGGGTGAGGAGGGGCGCCCGCGCCGCGTGCGGGCCGCGGCCGAGTTGGGGGCGACCACGGCCATTCCGCCGCTCGGACCACCCGACACCTGCCTGGGGCAGCGCCGGCACCGGCCGCCCGAGCCGCAGTGCCCAGCGCGCCGGTCGGCTCGTCGGCGGCGAGTGCCGCACGCCCTGCTGACGAGGGTCGGCTCCGCCGCCGTGTCCGCCTGCGGCATGTGTGCCGATTTGCGTGCTCGGGGGCAAGCGGGTGGGGTGGGGGTACGCGAGGCGGTGGAGGGAAAGGAACGTGGCGGACGAGGAAGCGGAGCGGGACGCGCGGCGCGTCGAGCGGATCGAACGGCTCGAGGAACTGGAACGCGCCGAGTCCGCGGAGGCCCGCGCCGAGATCGAGGACGCGGCGCCGACGCGGCTGGCGGCGGGGGAGGGGTCCGGGGAGACGCCGCGCGGGGACGCCGCGGGCCGCCCGCCCGCCCCCACCGTCGTCGTGGACGACCTGCACGTGGTCTACCGCGTCCACACCGCCGGCACGGGCCGCGGCAACGCCGCGACGGCCCTGGCGCGCCTGGTGCTGCGCCGCGGCTCGCCGAACGTCCACGTCGTGCACGCGGTCCGCGGCGTGTCGTTCGTGGCGTACCGCGGCGAGGCCGTCGGCATCATCGGCTCGAACGGCTCCGGCAAGTCCACCCTGCTCAAGGCGATCGCCGGGCTGCTGCCGGCCGAGCGGGGCCGCGTCTACACCGAGGGCCAGCCGTCGCTGCTGGGCGTGAACGCCGCGCTGATGAACGACCTGACCGGCGGCGCCAACGTGGTCCTGGGCGGCCTGGCGATGGGCATGGGCCAGGAGGAGGTCCAGGCCCGCTACCAGCAGATCGTCGACTTCTCCGGGATCAACGACAAGGGCGACTTCATCTCGCTGCCCATGCGGACGTACTCCTCCGGGATGTCGGCCCGGCTGCGGTTCTCGATCGCGGCCGCGAAGAACCACGACGTGCTGATGATCGACGAGGCGCTGGCCACCGGCGACCGGGCGTTCCAGAAGCGCTCGGAGGAACGCATCCGCGAACTGCGCGAGGAGGCCGGCACCGTCTTCCTGGTGTCGCACAACAACAAGTCCATCCGGGACACCTGCGACCGGGCGCTGTGGATCGAGAAGGGCGAACTCCTCATGGACGGCCCCGCGGACGAGGTCGTGGACGCGTACGAGCGAGGCTGACGGCCGGTGGGTCCGGCAGGTCCGGTGAGGCCAGTGGGGCCGATGGGTCCGGTGGACCCGCCGCGACCGGCGGGGGTGCGCGGGTCGGCTGTGCCGCCGGTGGCGCAATCGTGCTGGAGTGCTACGGGTGAATCCCCCGGTAACGCGGTGCGGTCGCACCCCGGCGGCGGCACTCTGCTGGAAGCCGAACCGCACGCGGCCGGGCCCCCGTTCGGGGCCGGTCCGCGACGGGGGACTGCGCGACAGCGGGGGAGCACTGGTGACGGTCGACGAACGAGACGGCGGCATCCGTGCCGCGATCCCGGCGCAGGCCGGTCCGCGGCCACCGTGCGAGCCCGGCGCCGTACAACCAAGGGACGTTCCGCGGCACGTCGCCTGCGTGATGGACGGCAACGGCCGGTGGGCCCAGCAGCGCTCCCTGCCCCGGACGTCGGGCCACCGGGCGGCGGAGACGCCGGTGATCGAGGTGATCGAGGCGGCGCGGTCGGCGGGCGTGAAGTGGCTGAGCCTGTACGCGTTCTCCACCGAGAACTGGCGCCGGCCGACCAGCGAGGTGGACTTCCTGATGGAGTTGGTGCGCCGCGTGGTCCGCAAGCACGCGGCGCTGCTGCACGCGCGCCGCATCCGCTGCCGGTTCCTCGGCGTCACGGACCCGAGGATTCCCGCGCCGCTGGCCCGCGACTTCGCCGACCTGATGACGCTGACCGAGGCGAACCGCGGCATGACGCTGACGGTGGCGTTCGACCACGGCGGACGCCGCGACATCGTGGAGGCGGCGCGCTCGCTCATCCGCAGTTCCATCCCGGCCGACGCCGTGGACGAGCGGCACTTCGCCGCGCACCTGCCGTTCCCCGACACCCCGGACGTGGACCTCGTCATCCGCACCTCCGGCGAGCAGCGGATCTCCAACTTCATGCTCTGGCAGGTCGCCTACGCCGAGTGGGTCTTCCCGCCGGTGCTCTGGCCGGACTTCCGCGCGCCGCACTTCCTGGAGTGCGTCCGCGCCTACCAGCACCGCGACCGCCGCTTCGGCGGCGTGACCCCGCACCCGAACGGAGAGACCCACCTGTGACGCAAGCAGGCAGCAGCGCCCCGAGGAGCACGGGCTCCGGCGCCGACCACGCGGGCGCCGACCACGCGGGCACCGACCGCGCCGGCAACGGCGATCCCGGCAGCGCCCGCCCGGCCGGGGACCCGGCCGGGGGCCCGTCCGAGCCGCGATCCGAACTCCCCTCCGACGGCTCGCTGTTCGGGCCCGACGCTCAGTTCCACCGGTTCTTCAACGACCCGCGCTGGGCGCTGGCCGTGATCAGGGCCACGGTGCTCGAAGCCGCCCATCCGCAGGTCGGCGCGGCCCTGATCGACAACTCGACCTTCGTGGCGCACCCGTGGCGGCGGCTGCGCAACACCCTCGTCAGCCTCCAGCGGATGTTCGGCGCCGACGACCACACCCGGCAGCGGGAGGCCGCGCGGCTCAACCGCCTGCACGCCCGGCTGTCCGGCACCGACGCGCAGAGCCGCGCGTACGACGCCATGGACCCGTCGGTGCGCGCCTGGGTGGTGGCGACGCTCTTCGAGAGCTCCGTGACGATGTGCCGGCTCAGCGGACAGCCGCTGGACCAGGCCACGATGGTGCGGCTGTACGCCGAGTTCCGCGCCTACCTGGCCGCGTTGGGGGACCGCGCCGGCCATCTCCCGCCCACGCTGCCGGAGTTCTGGCGCTACTACGACCGCGTGATCGAGGAGGAACTGGAGAACACGGACGCGGTCCGGGTCATCCTCTACAAGCTCTTCGACCACCTCCCGGCGCCGCCGCTGCTGGACGGCCTGCCCACCGTGTGGGCCGCCGGCCGGACCGTCGCCGGGCCGGTGCTCGGCGCGATCACCGTGGCCTCGCTGCCCGAGGCGTTCCGCCGCCGGGCCGGGCTGCCGGAGACGCCGGGAGCCCAGACGCTCATGCAGAGCGCGTACCTGGCGGCCGGCCTCGCGCGGTTCCTGCCCGAGGGCTGGCTGCGGACCGAGAGCGTCACCGACCTGCTCTACCTCACCCCGGGAAGCGACGACCCGCGCGCGGCGACGCTCGACGCGCTGCGCGGCCAGGTGAAACGGGCCGGTGCCCTGTTCCGGCTGGTCGCGCCGCTGCCCGCGCAGCGCGGCCACGGGCACGACGACGTCTGGGGCGGGGCCGAGCGCGCCGCCGCCGACGCGGGCGGCACGCGCGGCGGCGGGCACGCCCCGGCGGGCGACCGCGGCGCGGCGCGTGAGCAGGACGCACGCGGCAGGAGCGCCGCCGAGTTCTTCACGGCGGTGCTGGACCAGACCGGCGACGGCTACCTGGACTGGCCCGACCTCGCCGCCATGGCGCGGGAGCTGTCCTACCGCCTGGACCTGGACGAGCCGGAGGAGACCAGGCTCTACAACGCGTTCGCGGCGTGGTGGAAGGAACTCCAGTCGGACCTCGACGCCAACGGCGACGGGCGGATCAGCGCGGAGGAGTACGCCGCCGCGGTGCCCTCCCTCGCCGGTCCCGCGCTGATCCGGGTCGCCGAGGTGCTCTTCGACGTCACCGACGCGGACGGGAACCAGTACATCGACGCGGACGAGTACCGGGCGCTGTTCCGCACGGGGTTCCGTCGCACCGTCGCGGGCGGCGAGGCCCGGTACTCCCGCGCGGCGTTCGTGAAGGACTTCCTCTCCTTCATGTCCGGCCGCGCGCACTCCACCGCCTACGACCCGCTCTTCACGCAGGCGTAGCGGGAGCGGGGAAGCGGAAGCGAGGGGGCGGAGGCGGGAGGGCCGGGCGGGGCGTGGTTCCGCGCCGCCCTCCACCTGCCGCCCGCCTCCCACGTTTTCGACGGCAGCGATGAGTTCCGGCGGCGCCGGCAGTCTCATGACCGTTGCCTACCCGCACAGGAGGAGATCGTGGCGCAGCTGCTGCGTGTCCAGAACTTCAACGTGTCCAGCGACGGCGTCGGCGCCGGCGAGGACCAGACGCTCGAGCGGCCGTTCGGGCACGTCGATCCCGGCCGGCTCTTCGCCTGGGCGGGGGCCACCGCGAGCTGGCCCATGCGCACCGACCCCGGCGGCAGCCGGGGGCTGGACGACTACCTCACCCGCGACTACGCCCGCAACATCGGGGCCGAGATCATGGGGCGCAACAAGTTCGGTCCCGTGCGCGGGCCCTGGCGGGACGACGAGTGGCGCGGCTGGTGGGGCGACGAACCCCCGTTCCACACCCCGGTGTTCGTGCTGACCCACCACCAACGGCCGTCGCTCACCCTGGGCGACACCACGTTCCACTTCATCGACACCGACCCGGCCACGGCCCTCGCGCGGGCCCGGGAGGCGGCGCAGGGCAAGGACGTCCGGCTCGGTGGCGGGGTGACCACCATCCGGGAGTTCCTGGACGCCGACCTCGTCGACACGCTGCACGTCACCGTCTCGCCGGTGCGCTTCGGGTCCGGGCTGCGGCTGTGGGATTCCCCCGACGATCTGCGCGACCGCTTCCACGTGGACGTCGTGCCCAGCCCGAGCGGGGTGACCCACCACCTGTTCTGGCGCAAGTAGGCGCGGGCCGCTTCCGGTCCGCCCGCCGCGGTTCCGGTGCGCCCGCCGCGGTTGCGGTGCGCCCGCCGGGGGCCGGCGCGCCGCGCCGTCATCGGCCGCCGCTTGTCGCCGTTCGCCCAATGAACTAGGTTGCGCGGGTCACCATCTGGTGGCCCGCGCACCCGGCCCCGCAGGGCGGGGGCGGGGACGACGGTTCGGGCGCGCGTGGGAGCGGGGGAGGAATGCCATGCCGGACGGCGGCCACCCCGACGCGTCGGTGGGCCCGCTCGAACGCGGGCTGCTGGTCCTGGAGAACGTCGCCGGGGCCCCCGACGGCAGGACGCGGGCGAGCGCGCTGGTGAAGGCGACCGGGCTGGCCAGGTCCCCGGTCGACCGGATCGCCACGACGCTGCTCCACCTGGGCTACCTGCGGGAGGAGGGCGCGGACCTCGTGGTGGCCCCGGCGCTGCTGGCCCTCGGCGGGGCCTATCTGCGGGCCGCCGCCGTCCCGGACGTGCTGGCCCCGCTGGCCCGCGAACTCGCCGACGACCTCGACGAGTCGGTGTCGGTCGCCGTGCCGGACGGGACCGCCGCCCGCTTCGTCGTCCAGTACACCCGGCGCCGAGCGCTGTCGGTGAGCTTCCGCGTGGGTGATCTCCTACCGGCCGAACGCTGCGCCGCCGGGCTGCTGTTCGCGGCCGAATGGGACGACGAGCGGTTCGCCGCGTGGCGCGCGGGCCCGCCCGTCCGCCTCCGCACCCTCCCGCAGGCGGGTGCGGGCGGGCCCGACGAGCCGGAGCTGCGCCGGGCCGCGGCCGGGGCGGCCCGCGACGGGTGGGCCTGCGACGACCAGTTGCTGGAGCCCGGCCTGGTCGCGGTCGCGGTCCCCGTGACGGTTCCGGCGCGGGGGACGGCGGCGGGCCGGGGCGAGGGCAGGGCCGCGGGCCGTGCGGGAGACGGCGCGGAGACCGTCACCGTCGCCGCGCTGAGCGTGGTCAGCCACACCAGCCGGCACTCGGCGCGGGAACTGCGGGACTTCGCGCTGCCCCGGATGCGGGCCGTCGCCGCGCGCATGGCGGCGGCCCTGTCGGGCAGTGGTGGCGGCCCGGCGCGGCGGACGACGGCACCGACGCCACAGACCGCATCGACCGCACCGACCGCATCGCCGGCGGACGCGGCGTCCGACGGCTTCCCGGGCACCGGTGGCGGCGCGGACGGCCCGGGGGCGCGCGACGGTTCGGGCGGCGCCGCCCACCCGGCGGAGCCTGCGGGGGAGCCCGCCGGCGCCGGCCCCGCGGCGACCCTGGACCGTACCGCCGCGGCCAAGCGCGACCTCGGCCCCGAGTACCTCCAGTCCCTCGCGCGCGGCCTGTCCGTCCTGGCCGCGCTGGGCGCGGACGCCGACGGGATGACGCTCTCCGCGGTCGCTCAGCGCACCGGCCTGGCCCGGGCCACCGCGCGCCGGTCGCTGCTCACCCTGGAGGCGGCGGGCTACGTGACGTCGGACGCGGGCAGGTTCCGGCCGCTGCCCCGGGCACTGGACCTCGGCTACCCGGTGCTGTCCCGGCTCACCCTGGGCGAGCTCGCCCATCCCCACCTGGTCGAACTCGTCGAGCGGGTGGGCGAGTCGGCGTCGCTCGCGGTCCTGGACGGCCGCGACATCCGCTACGTCGCCCGGGTGGCGGCCCACCGGATCATGAGCGTCAGCATCACCCTCGGGACCCGCTTCCCGGCGCATGCCACCTCCATGGGCCGGGTGCTGCTCGCCGAGCTGTCGCCCCCGGAGTGGGAGCGGTGGGCGGCCGCCGGGCCGCTGCCCGCGCCCACCCGGCACACCGTGACCGACCCCGTGCGGCTCGCCGGCATCCTCCGGCAGGTGGCGGCCGACGGGTACACGATCGTGGACCAGGAACTGGAGGAGGGGCTGCGCTCGATCGCCGTCCCCGTCCGGGGCGCCGACGGCAGGGTGCTCGCGGCGGTCAACGTCTCCCTGCACGCGGGCCGCACCTCCGCCGAGCAGGCCCGCGAGGACTTCCTGCCGTACCTGCGCGAGGCCGCCGCGGCGATCTCGGCGGACGTCGCCGCCGTCACCGTCGCCCAGGAACTCCCCGCGTAGGGCCGGCCCGGCGCCGGCCGGCGGACCACGCCGTCCGGTGACGCCCGGTACCGGTCCGGCGAGCGGCAGCGGTCCGACGCCCCGAACCGCGCTGGCGCCCGGAACCGCGCTGGCACCCGGAACCGCGTCGGCACCCGGAATTCCCCCCGGCCGGCCACCGTTGGCACCAGGGAGATCATCAGGAGGAACGAGGAGCGATGAAGCACATCAAGCTGCGCGACCTGGACGTCTCCCGGATCGGCCTGGGCGCGATGGGCATGTCCCACGCCTACGCCGGCGCGGGGAGCGACGACGCGGAGTCGATCCGCACCATCCACCGCGCCCTGGACCTGGGCCTCACGTTCCTCGACACCGCCGAGGTCTACGGCCCGTACGTCAACGAGGAACTCGTCGGCCGCGCGCTCAGGGGCCGCCGGGACGAGGTGGTGCTGGCGACGAAGTTCGGCCTCGTCTCCCACACCGGGCGCAAGGACGGCGCGGACAGCAGCCCGGCCAGTGTCCGCACCGCGGTCGAGGGTTCGCTGAAGCGGCTGGGCACCGACCGTATCGACCTGTACTACCAGCACCGCGTCGACCCGGGCACCCCGATCGAGGAGACCGTCGGCACCCTGGCCGAACTGGTCGCGGAGGGCAAGATCCGCCACATCGGCCTGTCCGAGGCGGGGCCCGACACCATCCGCCGCGCGCACGCCGTCCACCCGGTCACCGCCCTCCAGTCGGAGTACTCGCTGTTCACCCGTGACCCCGAGGCGCGGGTGCTGCCGGTGCTGCGCGAGCTGAACATCGGCTTCGTGCCGTTCTCGCCGCTCGGCCGCGGCTTCCTGACCGGCGCGATCCGCTCGGCGGACCAGATCGACCCGGCGGACTTCCGCGCCGACAACCCCCGGTTCGCGCGGGAGAACTTCGCGCACAACCTGCGGCTGGCCGACGAGGTCGCCGCCGTCGCCGGGGAGATCGGCGCCACCCCGGCGCAGGTCGCGCTCGCCTGGCTGCTCGCGCAGGGCGACGACATCGCCCCCATCCCCGGCACCCGCCGGGTGGGCCGCGTCGAGGAGAACATCGGCGCCGACGCGGTCCGGCTCACGCGGGAGCAACTCGCGAAGCTCAGCGACCTCCCGCCGGCGGCCGGCGAGACCCACACCGAGGCCCAGATGCGTCTGATCGAGCGCTGACCGGCCCGCGGCCCGGCCCCGCCCAGCGCCCCGACCCACCCAGCGCCCGGCCCCGCCCGGCGCACCGACCCGTCGGCCGCCGCCGACGGGTCGGCGCGCGCGAGGCCGGGCCCGCGGCACCAGGCGGACGCCCGGAGCGTTCTCCCGCGGCCCGGGCGGAGACCCGGAGCCGCTCCCGCGGCCACCCGACATCAGGGACGTATCGGGCGATATCATGGAGGCAAACCCCTAAGTCGTCGAAAGGGGTGACGATCATGGCCGCACCGACG
The DNA here is from genome assembly GCF_016756395.1 of Streptomyces sp. SN-593. Taxonomy (NCBI): domain Bacteria; kingdom Bacillati; phylum Actinomycetota; class Actinomycetes; order Kitasatosporales; family Streptomycetaceae; genus Actinacidiphila; species Actinacidiphila reveromycinica. The sequence continues at coordinate 1,070,375 of NZ_AP018365.1, read as the reverse complement.
GAGACTCCGGTGCTGGACACCCTCGCCGCCATGACGGTCGACTCCCTGGAGCGCTGCGGTCTGGACGAGCGGACGCTCCTCCTGACCCGGATCGCGGCCCTGGCGTCCATGGACGCTCCCGCGCTCTCCTACGCGGCCCACCTCGGCCCCGCGGTCGAGCGGGGACTGACCGCCCGGCAGGTCCAGGACGTGCTGGTGGCGATCGCCCCGGTCGTCGGCACCGCGCGGGTGATGTCCGCCGCGGGCCACATCACCGAGGCCCTGGGCATCGCGATCGCGGTGGCCGAGGACGAGGGCCCGTCCTGACACGCGGCTCCCCCTCGCGCGTCCGCCGCGGCGGCTCGGGGTGAACGCCGGTGCGGTGGAGGCGCGGAGGCAGGCGCGCCGTCCCTGGCAGAAGGGAGAAGACCATGGCAGGGACCGTCTTTCTCGCGTACGACTATCCGATCCTCGGTGCGTTCTGGACCGTGTTCCTCCTGGGCATGGCCGTGCTGTGGTTCGCGCTCCTCTTCCGGGTCATCGTGGACATCTTCCGCGACGACGACCTCGGGGGAGGGGGCAAGACGGGGTGGCTGCTGTTCGTGATCCTGCTGCCGTTCCTCGGTGTGTTCGTCTACGTCGTCGCCCGTGGCCGGAACATGGGCGCGCGCGAAGTGGCCCACGCGCAGGCGCGGCAGGAGGAGTTCGACTCCTACGTCCGCAGCGCGGCCGGCACGGGCACGCCCGAGGTGGAGCAGCTCTCCCGGCTCGCCGAGATGCACGACAAGGGCGCCATCTCCGACCGTGAGTACCAGCAGGCGAAGGAGAAGGTGCTGCACTGAGGAGCGCCGCGTGGCTCAGCGCGTCCGGGCCACGGCGGGCAGCGTGCCGTAGCCGCGCAGGATGCGGGTCGGGCGGCGGCGGGCCCCGGGGCGCAACTCGACGGCGGGGAACCGCTCGAAGAGCGTGCGCAGGCCGATCGCGCCCTCCATCCGGGCGAGCGACGCCCCGAGGCAGTAGTGCCGTCCGGCGCCGAACGAGAGGTGGTCGCGGGCGTTGTCGCGGGTCACGTCGAACACGTGCGGACGCGGGAAGACGTCGGGGTCGCGGTTGGCCCCGGCCAGCGCCACGCTGACCAGCCGTCCGGCCGGCACCCCGGCGCCGGCGATGGTGGTCCGGCGCACCGTCATGCGGCCGGTGAGCAGGACGGGCGGGTCGTAGCGCAGGATCTCGTTGACGGCGTTGTCCCACAGGTCCGGCCGCTCGCGCAGGAGGGCGCGCTGTGCGGGGTCGGCCGCGAGCAGGGCGATGCCGTTGCCGAGCAGGTTCACGGTGGTCTCGAAGCCGGCCGCGAGGACCAGCCCCGCGGTGGACTTCACCTCCTGGTCGGTGAGGCCCGCGCCGTCCTCCTGGGCGGTGACGAGCTGGCTGAGCAGGTCGTCACCGGGCTGGGCGCGCAGCCGGTCCAGGTGCCCGGTCAGCCACCGGTCGAACGTGGCCAGCGCGCTCTCGACCCGGCGGAACTCCCGCCAGGGCAGTCCCAGGTCGAGGCTGGGCGCGGCCGCCTCGCCGAGTTCCAGGACGCGGTGCCGTTCGCCGGGCGGCACGCCGAGGATCTCGCAGATCACCGTGACGGGCAGCAGGGCGCAGTAGCTCGCTATCAGGTCGCCGGGTTCGCCGGCGGGTATCGCCGCGACGAGTTCGTCGGCGATCTGCTGGGTGCGGTCCTTGAGCTGCGCCACCGCGCGCGCCGAGAACACCTTGGTGACGAGCTTGCGGTACCGGGTGTGCTGCGGCGGCTCGACCGCCAGCAGCGACGGCGGGCGGACGGGGTGCAGGACGTCGATCTCGGACCAGGCGCCGATCCTGGCGAGCACGCTGTCCGGCGGGACGAACCGGCCGGCCTCCACGTCCGGGTTGGCCAGCGTCTCCCGGACGGCCTCGTGCGAGGCCACGACGGCGCCCAGCTTCGAGAGGAACACCGGGCCCTTCCCGCGGATCTCGTCGAGCAGGGTGAAGAGCTCGGCGCTGGTCCCGTTCGACATCTGGGCGACGAGCCGGCCCTGGAGGTCGCCGCGCCGGGCCCCGAGCGCGACCGCCGTGCGCGGGAGGGCGTGGCTGGTGCCCCACCGGACCACCTGCTTGACCCGGCGGTCGAGCGTACGGCGTGCGGGCGGCGCGGTCCGGGCGAAGTGCATCTGCGCTCCTCATCCTCAACAGCCACGATCCTCATTACCCACAGCGTGGGTAAATATCGGCCCCCACCATACCCACGTTGTGGGTTTATGCAAGGGAGGGCACAATGAGCTGCTATGACGCACTCCTCGGAGACAGGCAGCACGCGGCGCGGCCGGCCGCCGAAGGGGACCGCCCACCTCTCCAGGGACGTGATCGTCGGGGCCACCTTGAAGGTCATCGACGCGGACGGGATCGCCGCGGTCTCGATGCGGTCGGTCGCCCGCACGCTCGGCGTCGACGCGAAGAGCCTCTACAACCACGTGGACGGCAAGGACGGCCTGCTCGACGCCGTCGCGGAACACCTGCTGGACGGCATCGCGCTGCCCGATCTGACCGGGGACTTCGCCACCGACCTGCGCGCGGTCGCCGACGCCTTCCGCGCGCGGGCGCTCCTGCACCCCGAGGCGGCGACGCTCGTGATGACGCGCCAGATCTCCTCGCTCGCCGCCCTCGCCCCCGCCGAGGCGCTGCTCACGGTGCTGCGCGGCGCCGGGTGCCCGGTCGGCGAGGCCGTGCGCCTGCTCCGCCTGATGGTGGCGGCGCTCATCGGCACCCTGCTCCGCGAGGTCCAGGCCGGACCGACGTACGGGGTCGTGGAGGCGCGGGGGCTCTCCCAGCGGCGCGGGCTGCTGGTGCGCTCCGGCCTGCCCCATGTGGCCGAGGCCGCCGCCGAACTGGCGCGCTTCGACCGGGAGGAGGGGTACGCGTACGCCATCGACGCCGCGATCGACGTCGTCGTCCGCCGCGTCGCGTCCGTCAAGGCCGCCTCCGGGGACGCGGGCCGGTAGCGGGGACCGCCGGCCCCGCCGGGGACCGGGCGGACCGGGGAGGTACGACGCCGCGGAGGCCGGGAGTCCTCGGAGCCCGGGCGCCCTCGGAGCCCGGGCCCGTGAGACCCCGCAGGCCGGGCGGCCGGACGCCAAGTGGCCGCCGGGCATGGGGCGGTGGGCCGGCCGGGACCCGCCCGAATGCCAAGAGCGGGTAAAACACCCGCACCCGGACGCGCGGGCTCCGCCGCATAGCTGGTACAAAGCAACGCCGGCTCTCGCACGCGCGGACGAATACCTCCCGCGACGTCGCGACGCCGTCTCGCAGGGGGGAATTCGCTTCCCGACCCGGGCCAGTGCGGTCCGCGCCGGGCGGCGACCGGGGGGAACCGTTCCACACGGCGCCGGGCGTCCGCGGTGACGCGCGGCGCTCCCGTATGCGAGGCACCAGCGCGCCCGCGCGGCCGGCCGCGGCGCACACGAAGGAGAACCGCACATGGGGACAGGCACGCGTGCGACCGGCCGGGAGGCCGACCGCGCACGGCAGGGGAGTAGGCGCCGGGGGGTGCTCGGCCCGGTGGTGGCCGTGGCGGCCCTGGCCGTGGTGGCGGCGGGCGCGCCGGCCGCCGTCGCGGACGGCGGGAGCGGGGGAACGGCCGTCGCGCCGCAGCGGATCGGCACCGCGCCGGCCCTGCCGCACGGCGCGGTGCGGACGTCGGCGCCCGACGGCGGCACGCCGATCGACCTGGGCGTCGAACTGGCACCGCGCGACCCGGCCGCGCTGCGGACGTTCATCGCGGACGTGTCGACGCCCGGCTCGCCGCTGTACCACCACTACCTGAAGACCGGTCAGTACAAGACGGAGTTCGGGCCGAGCGCCGCGACCGTCAACCGGGTCCGGGCGGCCCTGACGGCGCAGGGCCTGACCGTGGGCACGCTGTCGGCCGACGGCACCACGCTGCCCGTGCACACCACCCTCGCCACCGCGGCCAAGGCGCTGCACACCGGTTTCACCGGCTTCCGCGCCCCCGACGGCCGGCGCGGCATCCTCAACACCTCCGCGCCCGCGCTGCCCGCCGACGCCGCGCCCGCCGTGACCGGCGTCACCGGCCTGGACACGCTCGCGCACCTCAGCCCGCACCTGTCGTCACACGTGCGGAAGGCCGCCGCCTCCACGGCCGGTGCTTCCACGGCCGGCGCCCAGGCCGTCACCCCGCGCGTGACCGGCACCACCCCGAGCCTGTGCACGGCCACCAAGTCGGGCCTGTCGGCGGCCGGTTACACCGACACCCAGGACTACTGGAGCGCCCGCTCGCTGGCCACCGCCTACGGCATGGCCGACCAGCCGGACGTCGGCACCGGCGTGTCCGTCGGGATCTTCGAGCTGGAGAACTACGGCCCGCAGGACATCGCCGCCTACCAGTCCTGCTACGGCACGAAGGTCTCCGTCAGCGCGGTCAAGGTCGACGGCGGCCCGACGGCGCCGGCCGACACGACCGACGCGTACGGCTCCGCGGTGGGCATGGAGTCGGCGCTGGACATCGAGGACCTGATCGGGCTGGTCCCGCAGGCGTCCCTGGTCGTCTACGAGGGCCCCGACGCGGCGGGCGCGAGCGACCAGAACGTGCTGGACGTGTACCAGAAGATGGTCACCGACAACAAGGTCAAGGTCATATCGACCAGTTGGGGTGCCTGCACCGCCGACCAGAGCCGGGCGTACCTCGACGCCGAGAACCAGATCTTCGCCGAGGCCGCTGCCCAGGGCCAGACCGTGACGGCCGCCTCCGGCGACGACGGCTCCGGTGACTGCTGGTACGACGTGAACGGCGACGGCACCAACGACGACCCGAACGGCGGCAGGGTCGCCGTGGACGACCCGGCCGGGCAGCCCTACGTGCTGGGCGTCGGCGGCACGACCATGACCGGCTCCAACGCCACCCAGCGGGTCTGGAACAGCGAGGGCGGCGCCACCGGCGGCGGCGTCTCGTCGTACTTCCAGATGGACTCCGCCAGCGGCTACCAGTCCGGCCGACGGGGACCCGGGTACTTCGACGCCTGCTCCGCCGGCACGGACCAGGACTGCCGGCAGGTTCCGGACGTGGCCGCGCTGGCCGACCCGGACCACGGCTACCTCGTCGAGTGGGGCGAAGCCTCCAAGAACCAGGTGGACGCGGGCTGGTACGTCATCGGCGGCACCAGCGGCGCCTCCCCGACCTGGGCGGCCCTCGCCGCGCAGGCCGACCTCGACCTCGGCTGCGCCGCCGACGGGCCGATCGGCTTCGCCAACACCGCGCTCTACCGGCTCCCGTCGAGCGCCTTCCACGACGTCGTCGACGGCAACAACATCGTCCCCGGCCAGAACGTCCTGCCCGCCGGCCTCTACACCGCCGGCACCGGTTACGACCTGACCACCGGCCTGGGCACGCCGCAGAACGCGCGCACCGCGATCGCCGCGCTGTGCAAGGCCACCTCCACCACCGTCGGAGGCACCTTCACCCCGGTCAACCCGGCCCGGGTGCTGGACACCCGCGCCGCGATCGGCGTGGCCACCACCACTCCGGTCGCTCCGGGCGGCAAGGTGGTCCTCCAGGTCGCCGGCAGCGCCGGCGGCGCGGTCCCGTCCTTCGGCGTGACCTCCGTCGTGCTCAACGTCACCGCCACCGCGGAGACCACCGGCGGCCACCTGATCGCCTACCCCGACGGCGGCACCGAGCCCACCTCGTCCAACCTCAACTGGACGCCCGGGCGCAACATCCCGAACCTGGTGATCGTGCCGGTCGGCGACGACGGCAGGATCGACCTGGTCAACGCCAGTTCGGGCACCGTGCACTTCGTGGCCGACGCCTTCGGGTACTTCTCCACCGACCCGTCCGGCGCGACGTACTACCCCGTCGGTCCGGCCCGGGTGCTGGACACCCGGTCGAAGATCGGCGTCACCACCACGACCCCGGTCAAGGCGAACGGCACCGTGGCGCTCAAGGTCGCCGGAGCGGGCGGCGTGCCCGCGTCGGGGGCCACGGCGGTGGTGCTCAACGTGACGGCCACCGGCGAGCAGGCGGCCGGGCACCTGATCGCCTACCCGGGCGGCACCACCCGGCCCGACTCCTCGAACCTCAACTGGATCGCGGGCAAGTCGGTGCCGAACCTGGTGATCGTGCCGGTCGGCGCGGACGGCACCGTGGACCTGTACAACGCCAGTTCGGGCACGACCCACTTCGTGGCCGACGTGTTCGGCTACTACCGGGCCGACGCCGGCGGCGCGCTGTTCCACCCGGCCGCCCCGGTCCGGCTGCTGGACACCCGCACCGGGACCGGCGCCCCCAGCATCGGCAAGCTCAGCTCCACCGGTTCGCTCGCGCTCAGCCTCGCCGACGGCGGCGCGCTGGCCGGGGCCAAGGCCGTCGTCCTCAACGTGACGGTGGTGAACGGCACCACCGGCGGTGTGCTCACCGTGTGGCCCGACGGCCAGGCGCGACCGACCTCGTCCAACCTCAACTGGTCGGCCGGGCAGACGATCGCGAACCTCGTGACCGTCCCGGTGGTCGACGGGAAGATCGACTTCCACGCGAGCGCCGGCTCCGTGGACGTCGTCGCCGACCTGTTCGGCTACTACGCCTGACCTCCGCCGCGATCACGCCCCCAGGTGCCGAGCGCCTGGGGGCGTGTCCGTCGTCCCGGCGGCCTCGATCGGCCGCCGCTCCTGCTGTGCCCCCAGGACGCGGCCGACGGGGGCCTCCCGCCGTCAGGCGACGGTGAGGGCCGCCGCCAGGCCGTTGCGGGAGGTCATGCCCAACTTGCGGAAGATCCTCGTCAGGTGGGACTCCACGGTCTTGACCGAGACGTAGAGCGTCGCGGCCACCTCGGCGTTGCTGGCGCCCGCCGCCACCCGGCGGGCGATGTCCCACTCGCGGCGGGTCAGTCCCAGATGGCCGGGCGAGGCGGGCGCGGACTGCCGGCCGGCGCAGGCGCCGACCCGGCGCTGCTCCGTGACGACGACCCCCAACAGCGCGCGCGAACCGGTCGCCTGGGCGATCACCCGCACCTGCGCCATCTCGACCTCCGCCTCACGCCACTCCCGCAGGTCTCCCAGGGCGCGGGCGCGGACCAGCCGAGCCGACGCCTCGTCATGGAGGAAGCCCAGGGCGGCGAAACGCTCCGCCGCCCCGGCCGCGAGCGCCGCCGCCGTCGTCGGCCGTTCCCTGTGGGCCTCCAGCCGGGCGCGCGACGCCAGCGCGTGGCCGCGCTGCCCGTCCAGCCCGGACTGCTCGGCCCGCTCCTCGGCCGTCCGCGCCCACCCGGCGGCCTGGACGGTGTCCCCCCGGGCCAGCGCCAGGTCCATGAGCACGCCCGCCCAGTACGCGGCTCCGCACGCCTCGACGCGCGGCAACTCCGCGCCGCCGCAGGCCCGCAGCAGCAGCTCCGTGGTCACGGCGGGATCGCCCCGCTCCCACCGCAGGCGCACCGCCGTCCGCGCGGTCATCGCGGCGAACCAGCTCCCCGCGTCGGGGGGCGACCCGCCGGCGCCCGCCACGGGGGTGGGCGTGGCGGCGGTGGAGCCGTCGCGGCGCGCGACCGAGGCCGCGTGCGTGACGTCGGCGAACTCCGCCAGCGGTGCGTTGCCCATCCGGCGGGCGGCGCCGCGGGCCTCCGCCGCCGCGGCCAGGGCCGCCTCGACGCGGCCCTGCCGGGCCGCCGCGTGGGCCTGCCCCGCCAGCAGGTAGGGCGTCAGTGCCCGGGGACCGCCCCGGTCGGTCACCCGCAGCCCGCGGGCGAAGTGCCGCAGCGCCTCGCCGTCGCGCTCCAGCATGGTCTCCGCCCAGGCCAGCAGGGTCAGCGTGCCGAGGTCGGCGGCGCACTCGTCGTCGGAGCGCTCGTCGATCACGGCGGCCGCCGAGGCGAGCCGCCCGCCGACCGCGGGGATGCCGCCGACGTAGGCGGCCGTGAACGCCTCGATGACGGCCAGCCGCGTGTCGAACGCGGCCGCGGGCGCGCTGGGCAGCAGGCGGGACGCCAGTTCGAGGTGCCGGACCGCGTCGCGGTTGCCGTCCAGCACCGCGCAGACGGCCGCCTCCGCGGCGACCCGCACCCCCAGCGCCCCGCCCACGCGTTCGGCGCGGGGCAGTTCCCGGCGCAGCGGCACGTACCCCTCGCGGGGCCGTCCCATCATCAGTTCGGCCCGGGAGTGCGCCAGCCTCGCCAGCGTGAGCTGGTGCTGGTCCCCCTGGGCCGCGCACATGTCCGTCAGGAGGGTGCGGCTCACCCAGGGCCGCCCCGAGGCCATCTCGGCCTCGGCGAGGGCCAGGGTGATGCCCGCCCGGCCCGCGGGGTCCCTGGTCAGCCGGAGCGCGGTCCGCAGCCAGCGCGCGGCCCGGTCCGGGCGGGTGGGGAGCACGTCGTGGGCGGCCGCGGCGAGGTCGGCGGCGGCGTGCGGGTCCGAGCCGCAGTCGCCGCGCGCCACGTGCTCGGCGATCTCGGTGAGCGGCGCGGCCCGGCGCCGCAGCACCGCGGCGGCCCGGGTGTGCAGCAGCCACCGCTGCCCGGGGAGCACCCGGTGGTAGCAGGCGGCGCGCACCAGCGGATGGCGGAACCCCCACGCGTGGGGCGGGTCGGGGTAGGGCCGCAGCAGATCCAGCGCCGCCAGCCGGTCCACGACATGGGCGCAGTGCGCCGGACTCCTGGCGGCGACGGCCACGAGCAGACCGGGATCGACCGGTTCCCCCAGCACCGCGGCGATGTCCAGCACCTGCCGCTCGTCCTCGCCGAGCGCCGCGAGTTCCGCGTCCAGGCCCGGGACCTGGAGGGGCACCGGCTCCTCCTGGAAGTCCGGGGCCGGGGCGCCCTCCGCCTCGCGGAGCAGGGCCGCCGCGTACCCGGGCAGCCCCTGGGAGAGGGCGTGCGCCCGGTCGACGGAGGCGGCGGGGTGGCCCGGCGCCATCAGCGCCGCGTCGGCGCGCGAGAGCGGACCGACCGGCAGCCGCCACGAGGCGGTGGCCCCGCCCTCCAGCGCCGACCGCACCCAGGGCGGGCACTGGCGCGGACGGTACGCGGCGGCGACGACCAGTCCGGGCACCGGGTCCCGCAGGAGCGCGGCGAGCGTCTGCGCCGAGCGCCGGTCGGCGGCGTGCAGGTCGTCGAGCAGTAACAGGCCGGTGCCGCCGGGGCCCGTCGCCGCGGCGAAGGCGGCCCGCAGGTCCGCACCCGCGCCGCCCCGGCCGTCCGGTGCGCCGGCGGGGTGCCGGACAGGCGGGGCGGCGCCCGCGCGCGGCCGTCCACCGCCCGGGCGGGCGCCGTGCAGGGCGCCCGAGGCCGTCCACACCGGCACCTCCCGCGCCTTCGCCTCCTCCCGGAAGGCGGCCAGCAGTCTGGTCTTCCCGGAAGCCGGCTCCCCCGGCAGTTCGAGCAGTGTTCCGCGTGGGCCCGGCTCGTCGAGTGCGGCGCGCAGCCGGTCCAGGTGCGCGTGTCTGCCGACGATCTGCCGGGTGCCGACGGACGCGTGCTCCGGTGATATCCGCGGCGGACTGGTCAAGTCTTCGTTCCCCCTGCCGGTCTCCGCCTTCCCCTGGCGGACACACGGCACCTTACCCACGGTCAGGGCGGCTGTCGCGGGTCGCCGGACAGGTCCTGTCCCCACCTGACTCCATTCCGTCACCTGCCTCCCGTCCGTCACACGCGCGCCGTTCCCGCACCCCCTTTCGGGGGGACGACGGCCGCTGCCGTGCCGAGAAGGAGGGCCAACCCCGCACGCCGGAAGCGGTGTTGGGGTCGCGCGTAGGGGTTTCCCCGATGTCGGGCAGGGACGCGCTGTGCCACATTTCCGTCTCGGCGGACCCGGATACGGGGATTCCGCTTCGCGTTCCGCACGGTACGGGGCCGTCGGGCCCCGATCGGTGGAAGCCACCTGCCTGGTCCCCGGGCCGTGTGGCCCGGGACCCCGATCCGAGATTGGACGTGTCGATGTCCGACATCCAGCTGACCGCCGAGGAAAGACGCAGTTTCGGTGCTCTCGTGGCACAGCTCTGGAGCGACGAGGAACTCGCGACGCGCTACCGGGACGAGCCGGTCGCGGTGCTCGCCGAGTACGGGATCAGCGCGCAGGAGGCACTGCCGGTGCCGCCCGCTCCGGTCGAGGAGATCAGCGACGAGTCCCTCGGGCTGCTGGGGGCCGTCGGCGGCCTGAGCACCTGCGGCTCGGCCAGCTCGTTCTCCTGTCCCGGCTGCACCGCGAGCACCGTCGGGTCCGGCACCTGCTGCGGCTCGCAGCCCACCCTGCCCGTGTCGTGATCCTCCGGCCCCGCCGGTGATTCGCCGCCGGCGGGCAGGGCGAACCCTGCCCGCCGGCACTGACGGAAGAGCGTGAACAGCCCATGGGGGAGACCGCGAACCCGACCTCCGCGGCGGTCGGCGAGGTCCTGGCGTGCCTGGCCGGCCGGCGTCCGACGCTCAGTCCGTCCGTCGCCCGCCGCTGGCCCGCCCTCCACGCGGGCACCGGGCTGACGGTGGTGGCACGGGCCGACGCCGCGCGCGAGGCGCTGGGCGATCCACGCCTGGTCGTCGGGGACGGCGACGGCAGGCTGCCCGCGCTGCGGATCAGCCCGCACGACGACCTCGACGCGGTGTTCCGGGCCATGCCCAGCCTGCGCGACGGGTCGGCACACGCCCGGCTGCGCCGCCTGGTCGCGCCGTACTTCACCCGGCGCCGGGCGTCGGCGGCGCGCGCCGCCATCGCCGAGGCGGTCGAGCGGACGTGGCCGGCGGACGCCGGCGAGGGCTTCGACTTCGTCAGCGGCTACGCGGACCGCCTGCCGGTGCGACTGGCGCTCCTGGTCATGGGACTGCCCGCCGGGGACGCCGACGAACTGGAGCGCTGGGCGCGGCTGCTGCGCGACCGTATCGGTCCCGGAGCCGGCCCTTCGGGGGAGGAAGCGGACGCCCTCGCCGGCGAACTCGCCGCGCTGCGGCGGTACGTGAGGGGTGCCCTGGCGGCCGCGGACGGCGGGCCGCTGTACGCGGTCGGCGAGGCCGTGCGGACGGGGACCGCCGACGAGGCAGAGGGTTTTGCGCTCTTCGTACTCCTGCTCACGGCGGGGCTGGAGACCCTCAGCCAGGCGTTGGCCCAGGCGGCGCACCGGGCCGCAGCCGAGCCGGAGCTGCTGGCCCGGCTGCGCGAGGAGCCGGACCGGGCGCACGACGCCTTCCGTTCCACCCTGCGGGCCGCGAGCCCGCTGAGGATGCTGGCCCGGCGGGCGGCCTGCCCCGCGTCGGTCGGCGGCCTCGCCCTCCCGGCGGGGCAGACGGTGGTGCTGCTGCTGGCCTCCGCGCTCGCCGGCGAGGACGCCGGCCCCGGCCCCCGCACGGGCCCGGAGGCCGCCCTCGCCTACGGGCACGGCCCCCACATCTGCCTGGGCATGCACCACGCCGACCTCGCGGGCGCGGAGTTCCTGCGGTTCCTGGCCGGGCGGCCGGGAAGGCTCGCCCTTCTGCCGGGTGCCGTGCCGCACCGGTCGCCGGCGGTCCAGGGCTGGTCCCGTCTGCCGGTGCGCGAGCTCCCGCCGGAGCCGGAGCCGGAGCCGGACCCGACGCCCGCGCCGGGCGGCCGGGAGAGCGCCCACGACGGCGCGAACCGTCCCGCGGGGGGCGAGTGATGTCCGAGCACGGCAGGGGAACGGCGGACGACGCGCGGGGCGCGGCCCGGACGGGACGGGTGGCCGCAGCCGAGGCGGAGCACGGGGTCGAGGCGGACGGCACGGCCGGGACCGGAGCGCCGGGCGGGCAGGAAACCGCCGCCGAGGAGAAGGCCACCGCCGAGCAGGAAGCCATCGCCGGGCAGGAAGCCGCCGCCGAGGCGCGGGCGCAGGAGCGGCTGGCGTCGGCGGCGCGCATCGCCGGCCAGCGGATGACCCTGGTGCCCCCGGGCCTGCTGACCGCGCTGGCCGTGGTGCTCGCGGCGGTCGCGGGCCTGGTGTCCTGGGCGGCGATCGGCACGGTGCAGTCGACCGTCCGGCTGGAGGGCGTGCTGGTGCACGGCAGCGGCCCGAGGCCGGTGGCCTCCCCGGTCACCGGAACCGTACTGAGCGTGGACGTCGCGCCCGGCGACGCGGTGCGCTCCGGCCAGCGGGTCGGACAGGTCGCCGTCGCGGGAGGCGGCACCCGTGCGGTCCTCGCACCCGTCGACGGCAGCGTGCTGGGCATCGTCTCGGCTCCGGGCACGGCGGTCTCCCCGGGCACGCCGGTGGTGTCCGTGGATAGCGGCTCGGGGGGCCTGCGCGCCTGGATGTTCCTCGGCAGCGACCGCGGCTTCCCGGTGACCGAAGGGGCGGCGGTCAGCGCCCAGTTGTCCTCCGACCAGTCGGCGGTCTCGGTGAGCGGCGAGGTCGGCTCGGTGGGGCGCTACCCGGTCACCGCCGCGGAGGTCAGCCGGATGCTGGGCGGGCTGTCCGCCTCCCTCGCGGTGAGCGGGCACGGCCCGTATCGCCTGGTGACGGTGGACCTCCACGACGCGCTGGTCGCCGGCGCGGCGCGGATCGGGCTGGGGAGCGGCGACGTGGCGTCCCAACTCCCGGCGCTGGTACCGGTGATCGCGCGGGTCCGGACGGGATCGGTGCACCCCCTGGACGAGCTGACGGGAGGGCACTGGTGAGCCGCACCCTCCGCGTCCCCTACGTGCCGCAGGCCGAGGAGACCGACTGCGCGCCCGCCTGCCTCGCGTCCGTGCTGGCCTGCCACGGCCGGCGCGTGCCGCTGCGCGACCTGCGCGAGGCCACCGGCGCGTCCCGGGACGGCGTCGACGCGCTGACCTGGCTGCGCGCGGCCCGGGACCAGGGTCTTCGAGCCTCGGCGGTACGGATCACCGTCCCGTGGCGCGACGGCGTCCCCGACCCTTCCGGCCTCGCTACGGTGGCGCTGCCGGTGGTGGCGCATCTCGCGGACGGCCACTTCGTCGTGGTCGAGCGGGTGCGCGGCGACCTGGTGACCGTCGTGGACCCCGCGATCGGCCGGCACCGGATGCCGTTCGCCGAACTGGCACCGGAACTGAGCGGGGTGCTGCTGACGGCGCAGCCGGGCGCGGAGTTCACCCGGGGCGGGCCGCGCGGCACCGCGGGCCGGCGGCTGGCGGCGGCGCTGGCCGCCCAGTGGCCGGGCGTCCTGTGCGCCGTCGCGCTGTCCCTGGTGGGCGGGGCCATGTCCCTGCTGCTGGCGATGGTGTTGAAGCTCCTGGCCGCGGACGCGGTGTCGGGAGGGTCCGGCGGCGGGCTGCGGCTCTACGCGGTCACGGTGGCCGTGGGCCTGGTGTCCGGGCTGGCGGTGGCCGCGCAGAACCAGCTCCTGGGCCGTCTCCAGGTGCGCCAGTCCCTGACGATGTCGGTGGACCTGGTGTGGCGGCTGCTGCACATCGACGGACGGACCCTGCTGCGGCGCGACCCGGGTGCGATGGCGGCCCGGGCGCAGGCCGTCGACGCGTTCAGCCTGGGCCTCGTGCACCAACTGGTGCCGGCGGCGGGCGCGGTGGTCAACGCCGCCCTGCTCGGCACGGTGATCGTGCGCGAGGACTCCGTGGTCGGCGGCCTCGCGGTCGGACTCGGCCTGCTGGTGGTCGGGGTGCCGCTGACCAGCTGGCGGCGCCAGTCCGCCGCCGCGCTGGTGGAGGCCCGGCTGACCGCCTGCCGGGACGCGGCGGGCTTCGCGGCGCTGAGGGCGCTGGACGCGGTCAAGGCGGGCGGCGGCGAGGCCGAGGTGACCGGTCGGTGGAGCAGCCTGCACGCGGTCGCGGTGCGCGCCACGTCGGTGCACAACCGGCAGCAGCAGACGCTCACCGCCCTGCCGGCGGTGCTGACCGTGGGCGCCTCGTCGCTGGTCGTCCTGGCCGCGGCGCCGCGCATCCTCCACCTGCACATGACCCTCGGCGCGCTCTTCGCGGTGCAGAGCCTGACGGGCGGGTTCACGGCGGCGGCCGCTACGGCGGTCGGCGGGCTCCTCGCGGTGCCCGGACTGCTCACCCGCATCGGGCTGCTGGACGACCTCCTCGCCGAGCCGTACGACCCGTCCGCGGTGCGGACCGTGGAGCCGGACACCGGTGCGCGCGCCGGGGGCTCGTTGCGGATGGAGCAGGTGACGGCCGGGTACGCCCCGGGCCGGCCGGTGCTGCGCGAGGTGGACCTCGACGTGGCGGCGGGGGAGTGGGTGGCGATCACCGGGCCGACCGGTGCCGGCAAGACCACGCTGGCGCGGCTGGCGGCGGGGGTGCTGGCCCCGCTGACCGGCCGGGTGCTGCTCGACGGCCGGCCGTCGGACGAGAGGCCCAGGGGCGAGCTGGTGCGGAGCGTCGCCTGGGTGGACCAGACCATCGAGCTGTTCGCGGGAACGGTGGCGGAGAACGTGGCGCTGTGGGACGAGACGGTGAGCGACGAGGCGATCGAACGGGCCGTCCACGACGCCTGCCTGGACCGTGTGGTCGAACTCCGGGGCGGCTGCCACCGGGCGGTGGTCGACGAGGGCGGCGCCAACTTCAGCGGCGGTGAGCGGCAGCGCCTGGAGATCGCCCGGGCGCTCGCCTGCGACCCGTCGCTCCTGGTCCTCGACGAGGCGACGGGCGCGCTGGACCGGGCCGTGGAGCAGCAGCTCTTCGCCCGGCTGCGGCGGCGCGGCGTGACGGTCGTGATGCTGGCCCACCGGCGCTCGGCGGTGCGGGCGTGCGACCGCGAACTGGTCGTGCGCGAAGGCCGTGTGACGCCGTCCGGCCCGGCCCCTACGGGTCCGCCCGGCGGAACGCCGCCCGCCGGCCGGTCCGCCACCGGCCCGCTGGCCGGGGCGCGAGCGGCGAGGGTGGGCGACCGGTGAGCGCCGCGGCTTCGCCCCTCTCCCCGCTGGACCGGTTCCGGGCCGGAGCCCCGGTGTCCGCCGCCCCGCCCCGCGGCTGCGTCGAGGAGGTGGCGGCCCACCTCGGCGCCGCCCCCGCGGCGGACCGGTCCGGGACACGGGACGAGGAGGGCCCGGCGGACGTCCAGGGCGCCTTCGAGGCGCTCGGGCTGCGAGCCCGCGTGGTGACGCTCGCCGACGACTGGCACCGCACCCCGCTGCACCCCCTCCTCGGCTACTGGCGGGACGGCTCGCCCGTCGCGCTCCTGCCCCGCGGGCGCTCCTTCCGGCTGGTCCTGCCGGGCCACGGCGCGATCGGGCGGGTGGACGCGGCCACCGCCGCCGACCTGACGCCGTGGGCGTGGGAGGTGACACGGCCGCTGGAGGCGCGCCGGGCCCGGGACCTGGCGGCCCACGGGCGCAGGCGCGGGGACCTGGCCCTGCTGCTGGCCGCCGGCCTGGCCGCCGCGGTGCTCGGCGCGTTCCTGCCGTCGGCGGGCGCCCTCGCCCTGTCCGCGGTGCTCGGGGACCGTACCGGACTCCTCGGCGAGCTGGCGGTCCTGGCCGGCTTCGGACTGGGCGTCTACGCCGGCCTGGTCTGGCTGCGGAACCTGGTGCTGGCCCGGCTGGAGTCCTACGCCGAGGCGGTCCTCGGGCCCGCCGCCCTGGACCGGCTGCTGCGGACGCGGGCTTGGCGGCTGCGCGAGTACACCGCCGGCGACCTCGCCGTGCGGGTCGCCGGAGTCGACGCGGTGCGCCAGATGCTGGGCAACACCACCTTGTCGGCCCTCCTGAACCTGCTGTTCGGCGCCGCGAGCCTCGTCGTCGTCATCGTGCTGGCGCCGCTGCCGAGCCTGCCCGCCCTCGCCCTGGTACTCGCCGCCGCCGCCCTCTCCGGCTGGTTCGGCATGCGCCAACTCCGCCATGACCGCCGGGTGTTCGCGCTCTACGGGGAGGCGTCGTCGACGCTCCTGGAAATGCTGCGCGGGCTGGACAAGATCCGGGTGGCCGGGCGGGAGGAACGCGCCTTCGGCCGCTGGCTGGAGGTGTTCGCGGAGCAGAAGCGGCAGGACCTGGCGGCGGTGGGCTGGCAGTCCGCCGCCAGCGGGCTCACGGCGGCCCTTCCGGGCCTGCTCTACGCCCTGCTGCTGGGGGCGCCGCTGCTGCTGGGGACCGCGTACCCGGGCGCCGGCGGCCTGCTGGCCCTCAACATCGCCCTGACGCAGTTCATCGGCTCCGTCGGCCAGGCCGGGCGGATCGCCACCGCCGTCTTCGGCGTGGTCCCCGTCGTGGACCGGCTGCTGGAGGTGGTGGGGCTGGAGGCGGAGCCCGCCGGCGCCGCCGTGCCCCCCGCCCGCCGGCTGGCACTGCGCGGGGTGGGCGTACGCGCCCCGGGCGGCGCGGCCCTGCTGCGGGGCGTGGACCTGGACGTCGGACCGGGCGAGTTCGTCGGCGTGGTCGGAGCCTCCGGCGCCGGGAAGTCCACGCTGGTCCAGGCCCTGCTCGGCCTGGTCCCCCTGGCGGAGGGCGAGGTGCGCTTCGACGGCCGCCGGCTCGACGGCCTCGATCCGGTCTCGGCACGGCGCTCGCTGGCCGCGGTGCTCCAGGACGCCACCGCCACCGGGACCGACATCCGCAGCACCGTCGCCGCCGGGCGGCCCGGCATCGACGACGCCGCGGTGTGGGCGGCCCTCGACGGCGTCGGACTGACCGACGAGGTGCGGGCCATGCCGCTGGGCCTGGCCACGCCGGTGGGCGCGGGCAACCGGATGGTCTCCGGGGGGCAGCGCCAGCGGCTGCTGGTGGCCCGGGCGCTGGCCGGCCGGCCGCGCCTGCTGGTCCTGGACGAAGCCACCAGCGGCCTCGACCCGGCCACCGAGGTCGCGCTGCTCGGCCGGCTGGCCGAGGCCGGACCGGGCCGGATCGTGGTCACCCACCGGGTCGAGTCGCTCGCCGCGGCCGACCGCATCCTCGTGCTGGAGGACGGCCTGCCGGTCGCGGTGGGCCGCTATGCGGAACTGGTCACCGGCTGCCCGGCGTTCGCCCGCCTGCTGGATCCGGTGGGCGCGGCGACCGGACGGGAGGGCGCGCGATGAGCAGCCTCCCCTCCCCGCCCGGAGCCGCCGCCCCGTCCCCGTCCGGAGCCGCCGCCCCGTCCCCGTCCGGCGCCGCCTTCCCGTCCCCGTCGGGTGCCGCCTTCCCGTCCCCACCGGTCGCCCGTGCCGTCACGGCACCCGGAGCCGGTCCGGTGCTGCGCGGCCTCGGCGACCTGGCCGACGTCCTGGCGACGGTGATCGCGGCCGGCGCCCCGCCGGCCGACCGCGCCGCCGCCGGCCCGGCCGCGGTCCTCGACGACGCCGCGCGCCGTCGGGCCGCGCAGTGGGCCGCGGCGGCCACGGGGACCTCCGACCTGGACGCCCCCGCGGTGCGCGCCGCGGTGGCGGCCGGGGCGCTCGGCGCCGGAGACGTCCTCGCGGCGCACGCGGGGATCGACCCCGCACGGCTGACCGCCCTGCCGGCCTGGGCCCGGGAACTCGCCCTCCTGCTGCGCGCCCTGCCGGACCGTTCGACCGGCGACGACGGGCTGTGGGCGCCGCAGCGGTGCATGCGGGAGGCCACCCGCATCCTGCTGCTCGCCGACCTCGCCGCCCTGCGGGCGGCCGGCCGCGCGCCGGAACTCACCGAACGTGCCGAAGCGGACCTGGCCGCGCAGGGCGCGGACCGCGTCCTCGCGCACTGCGGGCCGGCCCTCGACTTCGACCTGCGCTTCCTGCGGCCCGCCGAGATCGACGGCTCGCGCGGCGACTGGTGCCGGCGGCTGGCGGCGCTGCCGGTCCTCGGCTTCCTGGTCGGCACCGCGGTGCGGCAGTGGCGGGCCGCCACCCGGGAGATGCTCACCCGGCTCGCCGCGGACCGGGACGTCCTTGCCGAGGGCCTGTTCGGACAGGTCCGCGCCGCCGCCCTGGACCGGGTCGCGGCCGACGCCGGCGATCCGCACGACGACGGTCGGAACGTCGCGGTGCTCACCTTCGCCTGCGGCCGGCGCGCCGTCTACAAGCCCCGCGACCTGAGCTGCGCCGCCGCCTTCCTGCGGTTGCTGGACGAGACCGCCGACGCGTTCCCCGACCGCCCCCCGCACCGCCGCCCCCTCCTGGCCCGCGACGGCTACGCCTGGGAGGGCTACGTGGAGCGCGGCGCGTGCTCGGCGCCGGACGAACTGGCGGACTACCCGCGGCACCTGGGCCGCCTGATCCGGCTGGCCACCCTGGTGCAGGCACGCGACCTGTGGCAGGACAACCTGCGCCCCTGCGGCGCCCTGCCGGTCGTCCTGGACCTGGAGACGGTCATGCACCCCGTGTTCGCCACGGGCACGGACGACCCGGTGGAGGCCGCGCTGGCGGACACCGCGCTGCCCACGGGCATGGTGACCGCCCCGGTGCTGCTGCGCCCCGGCGGCCCCGCGGTGGACGTGGGAGGGTGCAGCCCCGCCGACCGCAAACCGGTCCCCTTCCGGCCGGAGGTGCCGCGGCTGAGCGAGCACGGCCGGGACCTGGGCCTGCTCGACGGCGCGCTGACCTGGCAGCCGGAGAGCATGGCCTGGTACGGCGACCAGGTGCTCGACCCGCGCGAGCACACCGCCGCGGTCGCCGCCGGCTACCGGGAGGCGGACACCGCGCTCGCCCGGTCGGCGGAACGGCTGACCGCGCCCGGCGGCGCGGGCCACGCCTTCGACGGCACCACGGTCCGCGTGATGTGGTCCAGCACCTGGGCGTCGTTCACCACGATGCGCGCGGCGGAGGCGCCCCAGGCGCTGACCGGCTTCGAGCGGCGCGAGGCCGTCCTGGCCCGCGTCCTGCGGGCCGAACTGGCGCACGGCGCCGACCCCGCCACGCCGGCGACGGCCGGCCGGATCGCCCTGGCCGCGGCCTCGGTCGCCGACCTGCGCCGCCTGGACGTGCCGATCTTCCGCACCGTGGTGGGCGGCACCGACATCCTGACCTCGACCGGCCGACGGGTGCCGGGCCTGCTGGCGCCCGGCGGCGGGGCCGCGCTGCGCTCCCGGCTGCTGAGGGCCCGCCAGGGGCCGGACCCGGTCGGCGACGCCGTCCTGCGGACCTGCCAGCACCTGGTCGACGTCCACACCGGCCACCGCCGCCCCGTCCCGCCGCACCCCGCGCACCCGCCCGTCGGAGCGGACGACGACGACCTGCTGCGGCTGGCCGGGCACCTGCTGGACCGCGCGCACCGGGCCGCGATCCCGGACAGCGGCGGCGGCTCGCACTGGATGGGGCTGCGGCACGAACCCGCGCTGGGCATCACGGTGCTCGCCACGGACGGCGCCGCGCCCGCGGCACTGCGCCACGCCGCCGAGGAACTGGCCCGCGCGCGGGCCGCGCGGGACCGCCGCGGCTCCGGACGGGCCCAGGCCGCGCCCGGCGAGCCCGGCGCGGCGCCCGGGCGGTACTGCGCGCTCGGCAGCGACGCCCTCCTGGCGGCGGGCGAGCGCGCGGCGGCCGCCGCGGCCTCCCCCGGCGGCGCCGCCGGGGAGCGCGGCGCGGCGCGGCGGACCCTGCGGGAGATCGGGTGGGAGTTCGCGGCCCGCGCCGCCCACGGCTCCTGCCTGCCCGACCGGACGGCGGCCGAGGAGCACCAGCTCGGCGCCGGCGACGGCCTGCCCGCCGTCGTGCTCGCCCTGCTGCGCGCCGCCGGCCACCCCGTCCCGCCCCCTGCCCGGACCCCCTCGTCCGCCGGACCGACTTCACCCCCGAGGAGCACACGATGACGGAGAGAACCCCCGGCCGCAGGGTGGTGCGGTTCCGCCCTCATCTGGCCGTGGACGTGGTGCCCGGCGAGGCGGTCTACCTGTTCGCCGAGGACACCGCCTACGCGGTGCACGGCTCCGCGGTCGTGGACCTGGCCCCCTTCCTGCTCGGCAAGCACACCGAGGACGAGATCGTCACCGCCCTGTCCGCCGACCACGCCCCGGAGATCGTCTACCACGCCCTGGGAAGGCTCCGCGCCCGCGGCTACGTGGTGGAGGCGGACGCCTCCCTCAACCCGGCCGAGGTCGCCGCCTGGGAGACCGCCGGCTTCGACGGCGAGGCGGTCCAGCCGCTGCTGGAAGCACTGACCTGCGAGATCAGGACGGTCGGGGAGGTGGACGCCGAGCCGCTGCGCCGGGCCCTGGCCGACGCCGGGGCGCGCGTCGTCGAGCACGACGCGGCGCTGCTGGTCGTACTCGCCGACGACTACCTCAACCCGCGGTTGGAGGAGGTCAACCGCTCGGCCCTGTCCTCCGGCCGGCCGTGGCTGCTGGCCAGGCCCGCCGGGGCCGCGGTGTGGATCGGCCCGGTCTTCGAGCCGGGCGCCGGCGGGTGCTGGGAGTGCCTGGCCTTCCGGCTGCGACGCAACCGGATGGTGGAGACGTACGTCGAGGAGCGCACCGGCCGGCGGTACGTACCGGCGCAGGCCGCCACCGCGACCGGCACCCTCCTCGCGGCGCACCTGGTGGCGCTGCGCGCGCTGCGGTGGGCCGCGCGCGGCGCCTGGACCGGTGGCGGCGACGGTGCCCCCGAGCCGGGCCACGGCCACGTGGAGGTGGTGCGGCCGCTCACCGCCGAACGCGTCGAACACCCGCACGCGCACCGGCCGCAGTGCCCGAGCTGCGGCGACCCGGGGACCCAGGCGCGGCGCGGGGAGTCCCCGATCGTGCTCGCGCCCTCGGTTCCGGCGGTCGCCCGCGACGGCGGCATGCGCGCCGTGGACGGCAAGGAGCTCATGACGTCGCTGGAGCGGCTCATCAGCCCGATCACCGGAGTCGTGTCCGGCATCGAGGAGTTCACCACCGAGGACCCGCGCATGCCCGCGGACCTCCTGCACACCTGCGTGGCCGGCCAGAACTTCGCGCTCGGCGCCACCGGACTCGACGCCCTGCGCGAGGGCATCCGCAGCCGCGCGGCGGGCAAGGGCACCACGGCCCTCCAGGCCCGCGTCGGAGCCGCGTGCGAGGCGATCGAGCGCTACTCGGGCCTCTACCACGAGGACGAGGCGCGGATCACCGCCACCTACCGGGAACTCGGCGACGCGGCCGTCCACCCCAACGCGGTCGCCGGCTACAGCGCGGCCCAGTACGCCGACCGGCAGCGCTGGAACAGCACCGGCTCCACGTTCACCGTGGTGGCCGTCCCGTTCGACGAGGACGCCCGGCTGGAGTGGTCCCCCCTGCACTCGCTGACCGGCGGCCCCACGCGCTGGCTGCCGACGATGCAGCTCTACTACTTCTACCCCAAGCACGCCCGGACGCTGTACGCGTGGGCCGACTCCAACGGCTGCGCCGCCGGCACCACGCCCGAGGACGCCCTGCTCCAGGGCCTGATGGAACTGTTCGAACGCGACGCGGTGGCGATCTGGTGGTACAACCGGCTGCGCCGCCCGGCCGTCGACCTGGCGTCGTCCGACGACCCCTTCGTCGCGCGCTGCGTGGACGCGTACCGTGCGGTCGGCCGCGAACTGTGGGTGCTGGACGTCACCAGCGACCTCGGCGTGCCGGCCTTCACCGCGGTGTCGCGGCGCGTCGACAAGCCCGTCGAGGACATCCTGCTGGCCTTCGGCGCCCACCTGGACCCCGCCATCGCCCTGCGAAGGGCGGTCTCGGAGCTCAACCAGTTCCTCCCGGCGGTGCTGGACGTCGGCCCGGACGGCGGGGGCTACCGCTTCCCCGACCCGGTCCAGATGCACTGGTGGCGCACCGCCCGGCTCGCGGACCACCCCTATCTCGCCCCCGACCCGGACGCCGCCCCGGTGCGCCTGGACGCCTTCCCCCGGCAGAGCGGCAGCGACATCGCGGTCGATCTGCGGCACGCCGTCGACCTGTGCACGAAGGCCGGCCTGGACGCCTACGGGATCGACATGACCCGGCCCGACATCGGCCTGCCGGTGTTCAAGGCCGTCGTGCCCGGACTGCGCCACTTCTGGGCGCGGTTCGGACCCGGCCGGCTCTACGACGTGCCCGTCCGGATGGGCTGGCTCGACGCACCGCTGCCGGAGCAGCAGCTCAACCCGGTGCCGATGTTCCTGTGACCGGCCCGGCATCAGGACGGCGCCCGGGCCCGTCCGGGCCCCGCCGATCCCCCCGCGCTTCCCGTCCGGGAAGCGCCCGACCCGTCGGGAGCCCCCGTTGACCATCTCCTCGGTCCCCACCGCGGCCGGCGCACTCGCCGTCGGCCTCTCCCTTCCCGCCCACTGGGAACTCGTCCGCGTCGATCGGAGGTTGGCGCTGCGCGGGCCCGGAGGCGCGGCCGACCTGGGGGAGACCGACGCCGAGGTGGAGGCGGCGCTGCGCGGGGCGCTCGCCGGCACGGCCGTGCCGGAGCGGGCCGAGGACGTGCTGCTCGACGACCCCGACCCGGGTACGGCCGTGGCCCGGATCGCCCGCTTCCGGCGCCTGCTCGCCTCGCTGTCCCCGCACGCGGTGCGCCATCTGCTCACCGATGACGGGGAGTTGGCACGTGCGGTGCCGATGACCGAGCCGGTGCCGGACGCCCCTGCCGACGTGGCGCCGGGGGCGGTCGTCCGGTTGTCGCGTGCCGTCGTGCTGCGCGCGGACCAGGGGGTGACGGTCGCCGAGACGGCGCTGCGGGGGCTGCGCGTCCTGGTGCCCGACCCCAGGGCGGTGGCGCTCCTGGGGACGTTGAGCGCGCCGGCGGTCTGGGACGCGCCGCCCGACCCCCGGTGCGGCCTGTCGCCGGAGGCCGTCCGTGAGGCGGTCCGGTGGCTCGCGGCCTTCGGGCTGCTGGCCGTCGCGGACGCGGACGGCCGCTTCGCGGAGGACCTGGGCCCGCTGGGCCAGTGGTCCGCGAACGACCTCCACCTGCACACCCGTTCGCGGCTCGGCTGGGACGACCGTCCGTACGGCGCCACGTTCCGGCTGCTGGGCACGACCGAGCCGCAACCCGCCGTCCGGGCCCGGCACTCCGGCCGCACGGTGGAGTTGCGGCGGCCCGCGCACCTGCGCGCCCGGCCCGACGAACCCTCCTTCAGCGAGGTGCTGGAAGCCCGCCAGTCCATCCGGCGCTACGGTCCCCGGGCGATGTCCGTCGGACAACTCGGCGAGTTCCTCTTCCGCAGCAGCCGCACCCGCGCCCGCTACGGCCCCTACCCCGAGCGCGGCATGCCCTACGAAGCGGCCGACCGCCCCTACCCGAGCGGTGGCGGCGCCCACGACCTGGAGGTCTACGTCACCGCCCACCGGGTGGAGGGCCTGGACCGCCGCGTCTACCACTACGACGCCTGGCGGCACCAGTTGGTCGAGGTGTGCGACGAGAAGCCGGTGATCGACGCGCTCGTGGCCACCGCCGTGCAGTCCAAGGGCGACGACGCACCCGACGCCGTGCTCACCGTCACCTCGCGCTTCTCCCGGCTGGCCTGGAAGTACGAGCGGATCGCCTACGCGACCACGCTGCGCAACGTCGGTGTGCTCTACCACACGTTCTACCTGGTGGCGACGGTGCTGGGCCTCGCCCCGTGCGGGCTCGGCGGCGGTGACGCCGGACTGGTGGCACGGGCGACGGGGAACGACCCGCTGGTGGAGGGATCGGTCGGGGACTTCGCCCTCGGCAGCCTTCCGACCGGGCGGTCGCTGGCCACGGAGCGGGACCGGACCCAGCGCGGCGACCCGCGGTGGACGGCCGGCCAGGCGCCCGAGTGGTGCCAGGTCCGCCGCGAGGTGATCGGGGACCATCCCCTGGACCTCGCGTGAACGGCGCGCCCCGGCGCGGCGCGTGGCACAGGGCGCCGACGCCCTGTGCCACCGCCGGGGCAACCATCCGGGGCGCCCGGAGGTCGAAAGGGGTGTCCCGAAGCCGTACTCCGTGAGTTCCTGGGGGAGACCGCATGATGTCCACGCACAGATGGCGACGATGGGCGGCCACCCTGGCCGCGGCCGCGGTCACCCTGGTCGGCGGGGCGCTGGCCACCGGCCCGGCCCACGCCGACGAGGGGTCCGCGCCGTACCTGTTCGCCGGGACGCCCGTCGGGCTCGCCGTGCCCGACGACGGTGACGGCCAGGTCAGTTGGGGGCTGGACTCGCAGGGCGCGACCCTCCACGACGTGCACGTCACCGTCGACATCACCGGCATCAGCTCCTTCGCCACCAGCTCGGACGACTACTGCGCGGGCGGCCTGTGCACCTTCGACAGGGGTGACGTCGGCCCGAGCGGCACCGGCGGCATCGTCGACATCCGGGCCCTGCCGGGCGCCGCGCTCGGCGCCGGAGGCACGGCCGTCATCACCGCGACCGCCGCCGGAGTGACGTTCGCCCCCTTCACCGTCAAGGTCACCGTCGGCAGGGTCGACCTGGTCGTCGACACCCTCCAGCGGATCGACGACGCCGCGCCCGGCAGCACCCTGACCGAGCCGCTCACCGTCGCCAACGTCGGCTCGCTGACCGCCGCGACCACGGACTACCGGCTCGCGCTCTCCCCGGGCCTGTCCTTCGCGACGCGCTTCCCGAACTGCGACTACACCGACAGCACCGCCGAGGGCTGGGAGGCGACGGTCGCGACCTGCCACTTCTCCAGGCCGGTCGAGCCCGGCAGGAAGTACCGGCTGTCCACCCCGCTGACGATCGGGGTGAAGAAGTCCGCGCTGCACGAGATCTTCTCCTACGCCCCGACGGCCACGTCCACCGCGGTGCCGGCCGCGCCGAGGAGCGCCGGCGCCGGCGACCTGACGCTCGTGCCGGACGGCAGCGCACCGTCGGGCGGCTCCGGTCGGCAAGCACAGCAGAACATCGACGCGGCCAACACCGCCGACATCGCCCTCACCGGTGACACCGCGACGGCCCGCCCCGGCGACACGGCCACGCTCACCGCCACGGCCGCCAACCGGGGGCCGGCCACCGTCGACCGCTACACGTTCGACGACGAACTCACGGTCATGGTCGACATCCCCAAGGGCACCACCGCCACGCAGGTGCCCGCCGGGTGCGTCCCGTGGGACAACGGCACCCGCGATCCCGCGCTCGGCGCGCCGCGGTACCAGTGCGACCTCGACGGCGTCTTCGACAGCGGCCACACGCAGAAGCTGACCTTCAAGGTGAAGGTGGGCGCCGACGCCCCGGCCACCACCAGCGGCACCCTGGTCGCCCAACTCGCCGACCAGGGGGCCCTTCCCTACGACGACCACCTCGCCGACAACAAGGCCGCCTTCACCGTGAAGGTGCCCGGCGGTGCCTCCACCGGCACCGGCTCCACCGGCGGTGCGGGCGGCGGCAACCAGGGCTCCACCCAGACCGGCACCGCGTCCGGAAGCTCCGGGGACTCCGGCACCACCGGCACCACGGGCGGCGGCGCCCCGTCCGCCACCGGCTCGCTCGCCCACACCGGCAGCAACGGCGCGATCCCCCTCGCCCTCGCCTCCCTCGCGGCCCTCGCCGTCGGCGGCGCGGCCCTCGCCCTCACCCGCACCCGCAGAACCCGCCCCCGACCCTGACCGCCCCGCCCGGCCGCCGCGGTCGCGGACATACCGGTGCCCGCTCCCGGAGTGCTCCCCGGACCGCGCCCGGTACGGGAGCCCGTGGCCCGGCGGCTGCTCCTGCGAGGGTGTGTCCTGACCTGCTTTGCCCGGGGCCCGGCGCGTCGCGCCGGGCCCCCCTTGCGTGCTCAGGACCTCCTGGTGCCGGCCGGCTTCCTGTTCCGGCGCCTGCGGCGTGCCGGCCGGGGGCCGAACGCCCCGATCAGGGCCGTTGCGAGTTGCAGGACCGCTCCTCCCAACTCGAGGTACTGACCTGCGGTGTTCATCCCTCGTCCTCCATGGTTCTCGTGCGCGTCCTTCCGCACCTGAACCTCGCAAGGCCGGATTTCTTGCACCAGCGGAGACAGCGTTCGTGCCGCGGGGCGGCAACAATTCCTGGCAGGATGACGGCAGAGGGGAGTTGTTGCGGGGGATGCAGGAACCACGTCGAGGCCGTCCGCTCAGTCCGCTGAGGAACGACCTGGGCCCGGAGATGACCGCGTGGGCCAACCGGCTGCGGGAGTTCTACACCAGCCTCGGCATGACGCTCGGCGAGCTGGAACGCCTGGTGGGGATCGACGCCACGACGCTGTCGCGCTACCTCAACGGGCGCCGCCTGCCGGAGATCGCCTTCCTCGGCAAGCTCGACGACGCGGTCTTCAGCCGCACGCAGACCCGCATGCACAAGGACGTGCGGGAGTCGGTACGGGAGCTGTACCTCGCGGCCTGCCTGGTCCACGAGCCGCAACGGCACGAGGTCTACATGCTGCGCGACGCCCTGGCCCGGGCGGTGCAGCGGGCCGAGCTGGCCGAGGAGACCGTGTGGGAACTCCAGGCCGAACTCCACGCCGAGCAGCGGCGGCGGGAACTGGTGGAGAACAGCCTGCGGCAGCTCGAAGCGCGGACCGGACCGGCCGACGACGTCGACACCCTCCGGCGCGAACGCGCCCGCGCCCTGGCCGAACGGGACATGCTCACCGCGCTGATGGAGCAGCACTCGGCGGAACTGGTCTCGGCCATGCGGGAGCAGTACGCCATCGCCCAGGCGCGCGAGCAGCTCGCGACCGAGCTGCACGGCGCCGAACGGGTGCTGGACGAGCACCTGGAGAGCCGCTGGGGCAGTCCGGACGGTCCCGATCCCGGCCGGTCGCAGGAGCCGCGCCCGCCGAAGGCCGGGCGGTGGCGGCGACGGCGCGCGGGGACGCGCAGGCGGCAGCGGACGGACCTGGAGACGCTGCGCGCGCGGGCCGAGCACGCCGCGCGTGAACTGCCCCGCGTGGTCGGCCGGTTCTCCGCCGGGGACGTCCTCGACGCCGACCTCTCCTCGCTGCTGCCCCTTCCGGCGAGCACGTACAGCGACGACGACATCGCCCGCGTCGCCGCCGCCATGGACCTGGTGCTCCATGACGCCGTGCGGCTGGCGGGAGAGCAGGCGCTGCTGCGGGGCAACGTGAACGCGATGTTCACCAACCTCTCGCGCCGCAGCCAGGGCCTCCTCCAGCGGCAGATCTCCCTCATCTCCGAACTGGAGGAGCAGGAGGCCGACGCCGCCCACCTCGCGTCGCTGTTCAAGCTCGACCACCTGGCGACCCGCATGATGCGCAACGGGGAGAACCTGCTGGTGCTCGCCGGTGAGGAGCCCGGCCGCCGGTGGACCAGCCCGGTCCCGCTGGTCGACGTGCTGCGCGCCGCCGCGTCCGAGGTGGAGCAGTACGAGCGGATCGAGCTGACCTCGGTGCCGGCGGTCGAGGTCGCCGGCCGCGTCGTCACCGACCTCGTCCACCTGCTCGCCGAGCTGCTGGAGAACGCCACGTCGTTCTCCTCGCCGCAGACCAAGGTGCGCGTCACCGGCCACGCCCTTCCCGACGGCCGGGTGCTGATCGGGATCGACGACGCCGGGATCGGCCTGTCCGCGGAGGACCTGGCCGACATCAACGAGCGGCTGGCCGCCCCGCCGACCGTGGATGCCGCGGTCTCCCACCGGATGGGCCTGTTCGTGGTCGGCCGGCTGTCGCTGCGCCACGGCGTACGCGTCCAACTCCGCGGCAACGGCCACGGCGGCACCGAGGCCCTGGTCATGCTGCCCGTCGACGCCGTCCACGCGGAAGGGGAAGGCGCACCCGCCCCGGCACCCGCACCCGACGGCGCGGGGGACGACGCCGGCGGCGGCGCCGGGGGCGGCGGCTGAGGGGGTCAGCGGGTGGCCTCGGCGACCTCCTCGGGTCCGGGTTCGGGCCGGGGCGCGTCCGCGCGTCGGCGGGCTCGGCGTTCGGTGCGGGCGAGCACGAGGGTCGGCACGGCGGCCGCGACCGTGATCGCGAGCACCCAGACGAACGTGGTCCCGAAGCCGTCCGCCCGCCCGGCGGGTGTGGGGTGGCCGTGGAGCCGGCCGTTGAGGATGACGGTGAGCACCGCGGTGCCGATCGCGCCGCCGACGCGTTGGAGGACGTTGAGCTGCGGGGTGGCGTCGGGGATCTTGTCCGGCGGCAGGGCACGGTAGGCGGCGGTCATCGCCGGGATGACCGACAGGCCGAACCCGACGCCCCTGACCACCATGACCAGGCAGATCAGGGCGTAGGGGGTGGTGGCGGTCAGGAAGACGAACGGGAGGGTCGAGACCGCCAGGACGGCGGCGCCGGTGAAGGCGGTGATCCCGGCGCCGTAGCGGTCGGTGAACGGTGCCGAGAGCAGCGCGCCGAGTCCGGTCGGCGCGAGCAGGAGCCCGGCCAGGACCACACCGTCGCCGCGGACGGTCTGGAGGTACAGGGGCATCAGGATCATCCCGCCGAAGTTCGCGGCGCCGAGGGCGAACGTGGCGACCGACGCGGCGGTGAACGCGCGGCCGCCGTACAGCCGCAGGTCGAGCAGCGGCCGCTGCGCCCGCAGGGCGTGTGCGGCGAATCCGGCCAGGGCGGCCAGCCCGACCGGCAGGGCGACGGCGGCGGCGGTGTCCGGGCCGGCCGCGGCGCCGAGTTCCGCCAGGCCGTAGGTGACGCCCACGATCCCGGCGGAGGCCAGGACCAGGCCGGTCACGTCGAGCCGTCCCGCGCCGCCCCCCTGCACCTGCGGCTCCTCCCGGGGAAGGAGCCGGACGGCGAGCACGACACCGGCGACCCCGAAGGGGACGTTCAGCCAGAAGACCGCCCGCCAGTCGATGCCCTGGATGAGCAGACCCCCGACGGCGGGGCCGAGCGTCGGAGCGAGGATGATCGGGATGGCGATCAGGCTCATCACCTTCCCCATCTGCGCCTTGGAGGACTGCGCGGTCCAGATCATCGTGCCGACCGGCATGATCGCCCCGCCGCCGACGCCTTGCAGCGCCCGGCAGGCGATGAGCGTCCCGGCGGTCGGCGCGCACGCGCACAGCACCGACCCCACGGTGAACACCGCCAGCGCGGCGACGTACACCCGGGCGGCGCCGAACCGGCGGCCCGCCCAGCCGGTCGCCGGGATGACCGCCGCGAGGGCGAGCAGGTAGGCGGTCACCACCCACTGCACCGTCCCCAGCCCGGCGTGCAGGTCGACCGAGAGGGTGTGCAGGGCGACGTTGACGACCGTCGAGTCCAGGAAGGACAGGGACGCGCCGATCATCACCACCCCCACCGACCGGCGCAGTGCGGGGGAGAACGGTTCGGCGGGGGTGGTCATGCCCGCACCGCCCTCGCGCCGCGCGCCGCGTCGCTTCCGGCCGCCGCCGCGGCCGGCCCGTACCGCTCCACCGGGCCCCCGGCCCGGACCCTCACGTCGTTCATCAGCCACGCACTCCTCACGTCGGGTCACCCACGCTAGGCTGGCCGCTGTGCGCGTAGAGGCCAATGGATACCCCGAACCGGCCAACCCGGTGCGGCGGACCGCGAGCGGTGCGCCGGAGGGCCCCCGGCCGCCGGGCATGACGGACCCGCCGGTCGGTACGGAGCCGGTGGGCGGTACGGACCCGGTGGGCGGTACGGAGCCGCCGGTCGGTACGGACCCGCCGGGCGCGGGAGCGGTGTCGACGGCGGTCTCCCCCATCCTGTGCATCGACCGCGACATCGCCCGGGACCACGAACTGCTCCAACTGCACGCGCATCCCGAACCGATGCTCACGTGGAGCTCGACCGCGACGCTGATGGGGACCGTCGCCCGCCGTGACTGGCTCATCCCGCCCGGCTACGGGTTCTGGGTGCCCGGCGGCGTCGAGCACGCCGGCGCCGTGCTGCGCGCGGGGGAGATGCTGACCATCACCTTCGACGCCGACCGCTGGCCCCTGGACTGGACCGGGCCCACCTGCTTCGCCGTCGGCCCGCTGCTGCGCGAGATCATCACCCACCTGCACCGCGTCGCCCCCGACCACCACAGCCGTGCGGCCGCCGAGGCGCTGATGTTCGAGCTGCTCACGCCGCTGCCCGCGCACCACATCCAGGTCACGATGCCCGCCGACCCGCGGGCCCGCGCGGTCGCCGAACAGCTCGTCGCCCACCCGTCCGACCCGCGCGAACTCACCGCGTGGGCCGACCACGTCCACGCCGGCGTCCGCACCCTGTCCCGGCTGTTCCGCGCCGAGACCGGCCTCACCTTCGCCACCTGGCGCGCCCACGTCCGTATCCGGGCGGCCGTCCCGATGCTGGCCGACGGCACCTCGGTCAACGCCACCGCCCGAGCGGTCGGCTACCGCAAACCCAGCGCGTTCATCGCCGCGTTCCGCCGGGTCACCGGCCAGACCCCCGGCACCTACCTTCCCCTCGCCGCCGGCGACGCCGACGCGTAGCCCCCGAGGACGCGACGCCGCACCCCCGACGCCCCCGGGCCGCCCCCCTGGCGCCCGCGCGTTCGCTGTCCGGTCGCAGCGGCTCCGCCGTCGACCGCGGACGCACGGGACCGGGCCACGCCCTTGCGGGTGTGGCCCGGTCGGCGTCAGCGAAGGTCAGCCGGTGACCGCCGCGCTCGTGCTGGGGTTGTAGGTGGTGGCGCCGCTGTAGACGGCGGTGATGGTGTGTCCGGACAGTTGCGACGCGGTGGCGCTCACGGTCGCCTTCCCGCCCGCGAGCTTGACCGGCTTGCCCAGGTCGGTGCCGTCGACCTTGAACTGGACGGTTCCGGTGGGTGCGACGGGCTCGTCCGTGGCGGCGGAGACCGACGCGGTCGCCTTGGCGGTGTTCTTGGCGGTGGTGGTCGAGACGGTGGTCGTGGTGGCGCGGAAGTCGACCTTGGTCAGGAAGTCGCGCAGCGCCTGGCGCCAGAAGTCCCAGGTGTGGCCGCCGCCGGTGGTGTAGAAGGTGAAGGGCACCCCGGCGTTGAGCATGCCGACCCGCTCGGTGACGGCGGTGAGGGCGGGGAGGTTGCCGCCCAGGTCCTCCGCACCGATCCCGAGGTGGATGCCGAGGACCTGCTTGAGGGCGGGGTTGGTGTAGTCGGCGTCCAGGACCGGGTTGCCCGAGCCGTTGCCGACGACACCGGGCGCGCCGGCGGCGGGCGACCAGACGCCGTAGTAGCCGAACTCGGAGGTGTCGGTGAACAGGAAGTTGTTCGCCTGGGTCCCGTAGGCGGAGAGCCCGGCGAAGGACCGGTCGTTCGCGCTCGTGCCGACGTGGTAGTTCTTCTCGACGTACGGCAGGATCTGGTCGGCGACCTCGGAGGTGAAGCTGGCACCGGAGGTCAGGCCGCCGCCGTCGGGCATGACGATGACGGTCGGCTGCATCTTGCCGGTGCGGGTGAGGTTGTCGACGATCTGCTGCATCCGGCCCTGGGTCGACCAGTCCATCTCGTTGCCCCCGCCCCCGTGGGTGAGGACGAGCACGGGGTAGGGCGTCTTGCGCTTCGGGTCGTAGCCGGCGGGGGTGTAGACCGCGAGAGGGTGGGTCCCCGTGGCGGTGTTGGGGGTCGGATAGGCCACGTCCACGAGCTTGCCCCGCTGGCCGGCCGGGGCGTCGGCCTCCCAGGACGCGTCAGCGGTACCGGACTTGGGGTCGGAGGGCACGTAGACCTGGCTGTTCGCCTCGGTCGAGCCGGTGGTGGTGTTCCACGGCGGGTTCGCCGGGTCCGAGGTCCCCGTGCAGCCCTTCAGGGCGGGGGCGGCGGCGGTGCAGTTCGCGTAGTAGGAGTACGTGAACACGCCGGACGGGAGCGGTGTGGTGTAGGACCAGACCCCCGTCTTGGTGTCCTCCGTCATGCTGGCGACGGGCCAGTAGCCGCCAGGGGAGTTCGGCGACTCCAGCGGGAAGTCACCCGGCTTCCAGTCGGAGGGGGCGACCGGGTGCGCGTTGGAGGAGTCGGCCTCGACGCTCTCGAAGGACGCGAAGCCCCATTCGCCCTTGATCTGCATGGACGTCGCGGTGGGGGCCTTGATCCGGAAGGTGGCCTGGTATCCGGTCGGCCCCTTGCCGGTGTGGGTGACGGTGACCCCCAGCTTGGGGGACGCCGAAGGGGAGTTGGGGGTCTGTGCGCCGGCCGAGACCGGGACGAGGACGGCTGCCGCCACGGTGGCAGCGGACACCGAGAGGGTGACCCGTCGGGACATTCTGGGCACGTGTGCTCCTCGACGCTGAGGGTGGGGCCGCCGCTCCGTCGATCGCTCGGGTGGACGGAGCCGGCTGGGCCTGAGGGTGGCCACCGGCGTCGCTTCGCGTGTCTTCCCTTCACGAATCGAAACGACGGGTAAGCGCGCCGGAACGGAAAAGCATCCGCGCACCGGAACCCTGACACCCCCTCAGCAGACCTGTTCCACGGATCCGCCGGATGGTGACGCGATGCGCTCGTTCATATGTTGAATGCATATTTCTGTTTGGCGCACCACTTTCTAACCTGCTTGTAACCAAGGGTCAAGGCATCCCGCAGCAAAGATCGGACCGACGCCTCTTCCCGCCGACAGGGAGGGGATACGTGGGGCGGGTGGGACAGGATCGCGGCCTTGGGATCACGGGACGGCCGCTCCCGGGTCGGCGCGGGAGTGGCCTTTCCGGTGGGATCGAGTGATGCGGAGGCACTTGCGGGAAGGAGAATGATCTACTGCCTGGGAGGTTGTCATGGCGCGGGAGCAGATCGGACTGGTCGACATCCTGGCTGCGGCGGAGGACGCCGCTCCGGTGGGGTCCGTGGACGTGGTGGCCCGGAACCTGCGGGAGCGATTCGGCGCGCGGTACGTGTCGTTCCTGTTCGTCGACGTCGTGGGCCACAAGTTGGTGCGGGTCAGCGAGGCACCGGACACACAGGAGGGCCGCCGCGCGGAGCAGATCCCCCTGGCGGGCAGCGTGTACGAGGAGGTACTGCGCTCCCAGGAAGTGGTCGAGGCGGAGGACAGCGGAGGCGGCCGGCGGGTACTGGCCCCGGTCACCAACCGGGGCGACACCCTCGGCGTGCTGGAGCTGACCCTTCCCCACCCCAGCCCCGAGGCGGTCGCACACGTCGCGGAGGCCGCCCACGCGCTGGCGTACATCGTCGTCACCGACGGCCGCTTCACCGACATCTACCACTGGGTCCAGCGCACCACCACGATGAGCCTGGCCGCCGAGATCCAGCGCCAGCTACTGCCGTCGGCCCCCTCCTGCGAGGCCGCCGAGTTCGCCCTCTCCGCCGCCCTGGTCCCCGCCGACTCCATCGCCGGCGACACCTACGACTACGCGCTCGACCGCAACACCCTCCACCTGTCCGTCACCGACGCGATGGGCCACGACACCGACGCCTCGCTGATGGCCACCCTCCTGGTCAACGCCTCCCGCGGCGCCCGCCGCGCCGGAGCCGACCTCGCCGAGCAGGCGCGGCAGGTCCACCAGGCCATGCTCGACCACGGCCGCCGCACTTTCGCCACCGGACAGCTCATGCGCATCGCGCTGGACGGCACCGGCGCCCACCTCGTCAACGCCGGGCACCCCTGGCCGCTCCGCCTGCGCGACGGTGTCGTCGACGAGATCCACCTGGACGCCGACCTTCCCTTCGGGGTCAACCCGGCCCACCCGCGCGACCCCTACCGGGTCCAGGACATCGACCTGCGCCCCGGAGACCGGCTGGTGCTGTACACCGACGGCATGCAGGAGCGCCGGGCGAAGAGCGTCGACCTGCGCGGTCTGGTCCGCGACACCGCCACCGACCACCCGCGGGAAGCGGTCCGCACGCTGACCGCCGCGGTCATCGACGCCTGCGACGGGCACATGGAGGACGACGCCACCGTGATCTGCCTGGACTGGCACGGCCCCGACTCCGGCACCCGCCACGCCGAAGCAGGAGCCGACGCCTGACCGCGAACGGCCGCGGGAAGAGGCCCGGCGGCACGTTCTTCGGGTAGGCCGTCCGGAGGGTGCCGCGCCAGTGAGGGCTTGGCGGCGGGCGAGGAGGCGTCCCGGCGCGATGGTCGTCGTCGGATGGTCTGCTGTCGTCCGGGCGCTGTCAGCTGTCAGCGTCGGTGGCGTTGCTCCCGCGTTTGCCTTCCAGGACCACGACCGGGCAGTTCAGGGCTGCGGCGATCTTGAGCAGGTTCGCGGGTGTGGCGTTGCGCCGGCCCGATTCGATCTCTCCCATGAGCTGTTCGGAGATGCCGATCCGGGCGGCCAGGGCTCGTTTGGTCAGGCCCGCTTTCTCACGGGCCCAGGTGACGGCCTCGGGTTCCTGGCAGAGCCTTCTGGGCCGGGCCCGGGAACGTGGTGGCATCGCTGCTCTCCCTGCGGGTTGATCGAGTGGACACGTTGTCTGGTCAGGACTTGCCGTCGCGGAGGGTGCGGAGGTGGTTGAGGGTTTCGGTGGGGGTGAGGGCGGTGTCGCGGAGGGTGTCGTAGGTCTGGCGGAGTTGTTCGATGTCGTCGGGGTCGTCGGTGGTGTGTCCGGTGAGGGTGCTGTGGGCGTGGGCGAGGGTGCGGCCGACGCGGAAGGAGAGGAGTTGGATGGGGCCGCGGGGTTCATGGTGCGGGTGTCCTGTTCGTGGTCGGGTGGGGGAATCGGGCCGCGGCATGGGGGAGGCGGCCGTCGGGCAGTCGGGCCTGACCGGGGCGGTGCCGGGCCGGCGTCGGTGGGGGTACGCGGAGATGGCGGGGCGGTTCGTCCAGGTCCCAGCTGTGGGCGCCGGGGTGTCCGGCGAACTCGCTGCACGCCTCGTGGCGTGAACGAGGTCCGGGGTTGGTGCCCGCTCCGGCCACGGGCGTTGGCCGTGAGTCCGTCACGCCCGGCGGGGAGTGGAGGGGACGTGGTTGCCTGCTTGACTCGGCATGGCCGGAGCGGAGATCGGCGGCGGTGGTGGCCTGGGCTACGTGATCGGAGACGGGTGCCAGTCGATCGGCACGTGTTCAAGGAAGCTGCGGCGGTCCTGCAACCAGAGGAGTGCCTGCTCGTACTCGGTGTCGTTCGTGCTGACGGAGGACCGGTCCACGGTGACGATGCCCTGCGCGCGTGCGCCGCGGAGCAGGCGGAGCGCTTGGTTCCAGGCGGGGCGCTCGTTCGGTTCGGTCATGCCGCAGTCGTCGAACGCGGCGCCGGCGATACGCCAGCCCTTCTCGGCGGCGTACATCCTCGCGCGCTCCAGAGACGCGGTCGGCTGCCTCCCCGCCGTCGTCAAGGCGTACAGCACGACGACGAAGGGTTCGCCACTCCGGCTCACCGCGTGCTCGACCGTGGCCCGTTGCAGCGCGGCGAGCCAGTCGGGGCTTCCGGAGGAACGACGGGCCTGGGCACGGGCCGCGGACCGCAGCACGGCTGACGATGAACTCGGTGCCGCGCGCTTCTGGTTGCTGCCGTCGTCTTGGCGTTCTGACCTTTGAACAACGACCGTCATGCCGACCTTCCCTCCTTTGTGGTCGAGCGGCCGCCCATACGGGATGAAGCCGCCATCTCGGACCGTCAGTCCTGGGACTGCGATTGACTGGGCGTCTTGAAAGGAGGCGCACATGACGTCGAAGTGGCGAGAGCTCGCGGATCGTCTGGCGAAGCAGATCCGGAACGGCGAATACCAGCCGGGACAGCCGTTGCCGCACATCCGCACGCTTGTCGAGGCAGGCGAAGGGTCCAAGTCCACGGTCCACATGGCGTACAAGGCTCTGGAAGCGGAAGGGCTCGTCACGTCGTCGCGCGGCCACGGCACGGTGGTGCGGCATCGGACGCCGCTCAAGCGACTCGGCATCGCGCGGTACGACAAGGCGAAGTGGCGGGATGGCGACGAGGTGGCGTTCATTGCCGACCGGGTCGCATCGGGCCGTCCGTACCACCGGGGCGAGCAGACGCAGACGGTGAGCCGAGTGGAGGGAAGCCACCTGGTCACCAGTGCCCTGGGGCTTCCTGACGGAGCAGAGGTGTACGCCCGCGCCCGGCTCGTCAAGGAAGGCGACCAGCCGACGCACACCCTGACCAGCTACTACCGCCCCGAGCACGTCGAAGGCACGCGCATCGTCGATCCCAGTCCAGGTCCCGCCGGCCGTGGCGGCGGCTTTCGCGTGCTGTTCGACGCGGGGTACGAGATCGACCGCATGCGGGAGCGGATCTTCGCTCGGATGCCCACGGCCGAGGAGGCGGACCTGCTGAGCCTTCCCGCAGGCGAGCCCGTGGTGGAACTGCACCGGACCACGTGCACCGCGGACGGCACGGTGGTGGAGTTCGCCGTCGGGGTTCACGCCGCGTCCCGGTTCTCATGGGAATACGACTTCCAGGTGCCGGACTCGGCGCGGGACGGGGAACGGGCGTGACCGCCCAACCGCCGGTGCGCGCGGACGTCCTGCTGCTGTGGGACTACCTGCGGATGCACCATGTGCCGCGGCCGTGCTCGGTTGTTATTGCGCTGGGCAGCCACGACCTGACCGTCGCGGACACCGCGGCCGACCTCTACGCGCGCGGGATGGCCCCGCTCGTGGTGATGACCGGCGCCACCAGTCCGACGTCGGCGGCCCGTATGCCCCGAGGCGAAGCCGTGCACTACCGCGAGCGCGCGCTCGACCGGGGCGTACCGGACTCTGCGGTCCTGCTGGAACCGGAGGCGAGGAACACGGGGGAGAACATCACGAAGTCCCGGGAACTCCTGGCCGCCAACGGCGTCGAGGTGGCGTCAATCCTCCTGGTCAGCAAGCCCTACGAGGAGCGGCGCGCGTACGCGACACTGCGCAAGGTGTGGCCGTCGGTGGACGCCGTCTGCGCGTCGGTGCGCCTCTCGTACGACGACTACGTGTCCGCCATCGGCGACGAGGACATGGTCATCGCGATGATGGTCGGCGCGACGCAGCGGATCATGATCTACCCCGCACGGGGACTCACCGTCGAACAGCCCGTTCCGACCCAAGTGCGTGCCGCCTACGCCCGTTTGCGTGACCACGGTTTCACCGGGCGCCTGGCCCGCGACGAGACGGAGTAGGTCCAGCCGCACGGCGGCGCCGCGTCGACAGACGGGGCGTTCATGCCGCGCTGAGCCGCACGCGGTGCGGTGTTCGTCCGATGGCCGGCCCGGGACGCTCGCCGGTTCCGACGTTCCGGAGAGCGGGTACGAATCCGACCGGTATCTCGATACTGGCGGGCCACCGCCCAGCGATGCGGACAGCGGCTCCACGGGTTCGTTGTCCGCATCGATGACCAAGGGGGAAGCAGTGCCGCAGAAGCCCAAGCCTCTGGACGACTCCACGTCGCTCCGTGCGTGGTTCGGAGGGGAACTGCGCAACTGGCGTGTGACCAGAGGGCTGTCGAGTGCGGCACTCGGACGGTTGGTGCACGTCAGCGGCGGCAAGGTGGAGCGTATCGAGAAGCAGGAGCGCCCGTGCGACGCGGCGCCGGCCGCCCGTTTCGATCATCGACGGAGCGATCGCCGGTGACCTGGACTACCTGTTGGAATAGGCGACGAGTCGTCGCAGGAGCGGCCACCGGCCTCGGAAAACGGGGCAATCCGCTACCACGGTCCCGCTTCGTCGGGCGGAATCGGGCCTGCGTCGGAAGCGCCTTACCGGCGCGGGAGGGGCCGACAGTTCTGGAAGGCGGGGTGCCGGAGGCGCCGGGGGAGCCGCCCGCGGAATCGTCGGGTGCGGGCGGGGCGGGGCGGGGCTGGGGCGGGTGGGTGGCGGCTGGACTCTGGGGATCGCGGCCGGCCCTCCCGGCGGGGTGCGCGCCGGGAGGGGCCGGGAGCGGGGGTCAGTACGTGTAGAAGCCCGCGGCGGACTTGCGGCCGAGGCGGCCCGCGTCCACCATCCGCTGGAGGATCGGCGGAGCCGCGTACAGCGGCTCCTTGTACTCCGAGTACATCGAGTCCGCGATGGCGGCCACCGTGTCCAGGCCGATCAGGTCGGAGAGCTTGAGCGGGCCCATCGGGTGGGCGCAGCCCAGCTCCATGCCGTTGTCGATGTCCTCCCGGGTGGCGATGCCGGACTCGTACATGCGGATCGCCGAGAGCAGGTAGGGCACCAGGAGGGCGTTGACCACGAAGCCGGAGCGGTCCTGCGCGCGGATCGGGTGCTTGCCGAGGACGTCGGTGACCAACTCCTCCGCGCGCTTGAGGGTCTCGCTGCCGGTGGTGAGCGCGGGGATCACCTCGACCAGCCGCTGCACGGGGGCCGGGTTGAAGAAGTGGATGCCGACCACCTGGTCGGGGCGGGAGGTGGCCACCGCGAGCCGGACCAGCGGGATGGAGGAGGTGTTGGACGCGAGGATGGCGTCGGGACGGGTGACCACCTGGTCGAGCGTCTTGAAGATGCCCAGCTTCACCTGCTCGTCCTCCACCACCGCCTCGATCACGAGGTCCCGGTCGGCGAGATCGGCGAGGTCGGTGGTGTAGCTGAGCCGGTGCAGGGCCGCGTCCCGCTCCTCCTCGGTGAGCTTGCCGCGCTCGGCCGCCTTGCCGAGGGAGTTCGCCAGCCGGGCGCGGCCCAGCTCCAGTGCCTCGCCGGTGGTCTCGGCGACCCGGACGTCGAGCCCGGCCTTCGCGCACACCTCGGCGATGCCCGAACCCATCTGGCCCGCGCCCACCACTCCGACGCGCTGGATGTCACTCACTCGTCCGCCTCCCGACCGCCGGCCGTGTCCGGCCCCGACGCTGCTTGCCGTGCCCTGGCTCGTACCTGATCGCGTACCGGACAGACGTTACCGCCCAGCAGGACCCGCGGGCCCCGCACCCGGTGATTGCGGTGGACTGGACCATTCGGCGGTTGCCGCCACCGACCGGGACCACCATCATCGGCGGATCTGGACGGTAGATCAGGAGGACGGCATGGACCCACTCTCCCGCAGGACGTTCACCGTGGCGGCCGCCGGAACGCTGGCCGCGGCCGCCGCGGCCGCCGCGGCCGGCACCGCACAAGCCGCCGCGTCCGCCGCGCCCGCCACCGCCGATCCGGCGCGGCCCGCACCGGCCGCACCCACCGCGCCGCCCCCGCGCGGCGCCGGCGCGACCGGCCCGCACCACCCGCCCACCGCCCGCCGCGAACTGCGCGGCATGTGGATCGCCACCGTCGCCAACACCGACTGGCCGTCCGCGCCGGGCCTGTCCCCCCGGGAGCAGCGCGCCGAGCTGACCGACCTGCTCGACCTCGCCGTCGAGCGCCGGCTCAACGCCGTGATGTTCCAGGTCCGCCCGACCGCCGACGCGTTCTGGCCGTCGCCCTACGAGCCGTGGTCGCAGTACCTGACCGGAACCCAGGGCCGCGATCCGGGCTGGGACCCGCTGGGCACCGCCGTCCGCGAGGCGCACCGCCGCGGCCTGGAACTGCACGCCTGGTTCAACCCGTACCGGGTCGCGATGACCGACGACCCCGGCACGCTCGCCCCCACCCACCCGGCCCGGCTGCACCCGGAGTGGGTGCTGCCCTACGGCGGCAAGCTCTACTACGACCCCGGGCAGCCGCAGGTCCGCCGCTTCGTCGAGGACGCGATGCTCGACGCGGTGCGCCGCTACCCGATCGACGCCGTGCACTTCGACGACTACTTCTACCCGTACCCGGTCGCCGGCCAGACCTTCGCGGACGACGCCAGCTACGCCCGCCACGGCGCCGGCTTCCCCGACCGCGACGCCTGGCGGCGGCACAACACCGACCTGCTCGTCGCGGAGACGGCCGCGCGCATCCGGCGGGTGCGGCCCGGCACGCAGTACGGCATCAGCCCGTTCGGCGTGTGGCGCAACGCCGCCACCGACCCGCTCGGCTCGGCCACCCAGGCGGGCGTGCAGACCTACGACGACCTGCACGCCGACACCCGGGGCTGGGTCAGGCGCGGCCTGCTGGACTACATCGCCCCGCAGGTCTACTGGAACATCGGCTTCGCCGCCGCCGACTACGCCGTGCTGGTGCCCTGGTGGTCCGACGTCGTGGCCGGCACCCGGGCGAAGCTCTACGTCGGGGAGGCGCTGTACAAGGCGGGTGCGGCCGGCCAGCCCGCGCAGTGGCAGGATCCGGCGGAGCTGTCCCGCCACCTGACCTTCGACGCGGACCACCCGCAGGTGCGCGGCAACATCTACTTCTCCGCGACGCAGGTCGCCGCCGATCCGCTGGGCGCGATGTCCGAGGTGGTCGCCGAGCACTACCCGACGAGGGTGCGCACGCCGTGAGGTGACGCGCCGGCACATCCCGTCCGGCGGACGCGTGACGGGTCGTCATGTGCCGTCCCTGGCGGGCGATGTCACCGCCGGGTCGTGGTCCGATCACGACCCGGCTGCGGGCAGATAAACGGTTCGTAGGACGATCATGTCCGCTGCTACGTTCTCCCCGTGGCGAAACTCAATCAGATCATCGCAGTCGAGAAGGGCGCCAAGTCCAAGGCCCATCACGAGCTGGCGGCCGCGCAGCGCGACGTGCTCAAGCCCGCGCTGCTGTCCGGCATCGCCAGGACCTACCAGCCCAAGGACGAGGAAGGCGAGCAGTTGCCGCCGGAGTCCACCCGGGTGCAGGTCCAGGCCGAGCA
Organism: Streptomyces sp. SN-593; assembly: GCF_016756395.1. Taxonomy (NCBI): domain Bacteria; kingdom Bacillati; phylum Actinomycetota; class Actinomycetes; order Kitasatosporales; family Streptomycetaceae; genus Actinacidiphila; species Actinacidiphila reveromycinica. Next base: position 1,030,209 of record NZ_AP018365.1, on the reverse strand, counting down.
GGTGCTGCGCTCCGCGACGGTCACCCTCAGCCGGCTGTTCGACGTGACCGCCACCAAGGACTGGGCCAACTGCGAGGCGCGCGCCGACGTCACCGTCGACGGCCGCGTACTGGTGGCCGACGTGCCGGTGACGTACCTGCTCTTCCTGGAGAAGCAGCTCGTGGAGCTGGCGCAGTTCATCCGCCGGCTGCCGGTCCTCGACGCCGCCGAGGCGTGGAACCTGGACGCCTCCACCGACGCGTGGAAGACCGAGCCGGTGCGCACCATCCGCACCCGCAAGGTGCCGCGCAACCACGTGAAGGCCGAGGCGACCGAGCAGCACCCGGCGCAGGTCGAGGTCTACTACGAGGACATCGCCGTCGGCTACTGGACGACCGTGAAGTTCTCCGGCGCGCTGCCGGCCCGCCGGGTCAACGAGCTGCTGGAGCGGGTGGAGAAGCTCCAGCACGCGGTGCAGTTCGCCCGTGAGGAGGCGAACGGCGCCGAGGTCGCCGACCGGCGGGTGGCGGACGCGGTGTTCGGCTACCTGCTCGGGTCGTAGCCCCCCAAGTTCCCTCCGCCTGCGGGCGGAGGGGCCCCTCCGCCGGCGTGCGGAGGGGTGCGCCAGGAGCGCAAAGCTGAACCTGAAGCTCGTCGTGAGGCGGCGACCGCGCGAAGCGGCGCCGCACTGAACCTCAGACTCTCGCTCCAGACTCAGCATGTGCCGTCGACCGTCGGCCCGTCGCCTCGGGCACAAGGCCCGCGAATTGCCGGTTCGACTCCGGCCCGCCGCTCTCGTGCGGCGGTAGTGACAAAGGCATCACGCGCGGGATGAAGCTCACCCGGGGTGTTCGCAGGGGCCGGCGGCAGCAGGAGGCGGCAGCCAGGGGACCCGGGGCCAGGACACGGCCCCGGTCCCCGCCATCACGCGGCCCTGCGGTATCACGCGGCCTTGCGGTCGAGCCAGTCGCCGTAGCGGGTCGGCGCGAGCCGGGCGCCGAGGTCGGTGAGGACGTCGCCCCTGACCGCGCCGAACATGCCCGCGTCGGGGTCCGTGACGACCGTGCGCGGGTCCGACCGGTGGGCCAGGGTGAGCCGGCCCAGCTCGTCCAGCGCGAAGACCTCCGGTCCGGCGACGTCGAGGACCCCGCCGATCGGCGCGCCCGCGGCCACGTCGGCCACCGCGGCGGCCACGTCCGCGGCCGCGATCGGCTGGATGGGCGTGGCGGGCAGCCGCACCGTGTCGCCGTCGGCGGTCCAGGACAGGATCGCGTCGACGAACTCCATGAACTGCGTCGCCCGGACGATGGAGTAGGGCACCGGCCCCGCCTTGAGGACGTCCTCCTGGAGCGTCTTGGCCCGGTAGTAGTCCAGCTCCGGCACCTGGTCCACGCCGACGATCGAGAGGACCACGAAGTGCCCCACGCCGTTGCGCGCGGCGGCGGCGACGAGGTTGTCCATCGAGGTCCGGAAGAAGGCCGGGGAGGCGTCGTCGAAGGTCGGGGAGTTCGTCAGGTTGACGACGACCTCGGCCCCGGCCAGGGCCTCGTCCACCCCCTCGCCGCTGATGACGTCCGTGCCGGTGGACAGCGCGTGCGGTACCGCGTCGTGTCCGGCGTCCTTGAGTCGGGCGACGACCTGGGAACCGATCAGCCCGGTACCGCCGATGACCGCGATCTTCATGACATGCCTTCCGTCGGGGTGTCGTGCCGGACGCGCCGAGGCGCACCGGTGCCGGCGAACCGGCCCGCGGTGAACTCGGACACCTTCTGTCCGGGACTATACGCGGATATCGCGCATCCGAGTAACCATGGAGACGGGACGGGGCGAGGCGTGCACCGAGTGGGCCCCCTGAGCGGGCTGGTTAGAGTGATCAGGTGAAGATGTCCGGCGGAGTCGAGTGGGCCCTGCACTGCTGCGTGGTGCTCACCTCAGTGCGGGAGCAGGTCCCGGCGACCCGGCTGGCGGAACTGCACGACGTCTCGGCGAGCTACCTGGCCAAGCAGTTGCAGGCGCTGTCCCGCGCCGGCCTGGTGCGCTCGGTCCAGGGCAAGGCCGGCGGCTACGTGCTCACCCGCGAGCCCGCCTCGATCAGCGTGCTCGACGTGGTCGAGGCCGTGGACGGCCCCGAGCGCGCCTTCACCTGCACGGAGATCCGGCAGCGCGGCCCGCTGGCCACCCCGCCCGAGTCCTGCGCCGTGCCCTGCGCGATCTCCCGCGCGATGTCCGCCGCGGACGCGGCCTGGCGGGCGTCGCTGCGCGCCGTCTCGATCGCCGACCTCGTCGCGGGCATGAACGCGGACTACGGGCCGGACGCGTTGCCGGTCTTCGGCGCCTGGCTGACCGGCCCGACCGCCGGCTGACAGGTCCCCGGCCTGGGCTGCCGGGTCACCGGCCGCCCGTTGCCCGGTCACCGGCCGCCCGCTGCCGGGTCCCCGGCCGCCGGTTGACCGGCCTCCGGCCGACGGGCTCGTCCACCGGCCGAGCGGTCCCCGACCGCGGGCGGGCCGCCGGCCGCGCCCCGATACGCTGGGCCCACGATGCACCGATTCAGCTCGCCGTGGGGCGACCTCGACCTGACCCGCTACCCGGACGAGCCGCGCGAGCAGCTCCGGGCCTGGGACGCCGCCGACGCGTACGCGCTGCGGCACCTCGCCGACAGCGGCACGGCGGCGGCCGCGCCCGGAGCCACCGCCGTCGTCGGCGACCGCTGGGGCGCCCTGACCACCGCGCTGGCCGTCCACGGCGGCACCCGCCCCACCCTCGTCACCGACTCCTACCTCGGCCGGCGGGCCGCCGAGGCGAACCTGCGGCGCAACGCCCCCACCGCCGCGGCCGACCTGCGCACCACCCGCGACGAACCGCCCGCGCGGGTGGACCTGCTGGTCGTCCGGGTGCCCAAGAGCCTCGCCCTGCTGGAGGACCAGTTGCACCGGCTGGCACCCGCCGTCCACGCCGGCACCACCGTGCTCGGCACCGGCATGGTCAGCGAGATCCACACCTCCACGCTCCGGCTCTTCGAGCGGATCATCGGCCCGACCACCACGTCGCTGGCCGTGCGCAAGGCCCGGCTGGTCTTCAGCACGCCCGAGCCGGGCCTCGCCCGCGGCGCCAACCCGTGGCCGCTGCGGTACGCCCTGCCCGACGGGATCGGCGCCATGTCCGGGCGCACCGTCGTCAACCACGCCGGCGTGTTCTGCGCCGACCGGCTCGACCTCGGCACCCGGCTGCTGCTCGCGCACCTGCCGGAGCGCACCGGTCCGGACCGGGTGGTGGACCTCGGCTGCGGCAACGGCGTCCTCGGGACCGCGGCCGCGCTCGCCAACCCGGACGCCGACGTGCTCTTCACCGACGAGTCCTACCAGGCGGTGGCCTCCGCGCGGGAGACGTTCCACGCCAACGCCGTGCCGGGGGCGACGGCGCGGTTCGCGGTCGGCGACGCCCTGACCGCGCTGCCGCCCGGCAGCGCCGACCTGGTGCTGCTCAACCCGCCGTTCCACTCCCACCGCGCCACCACCGACGCGGCCGCGCGCCGCATGTTCGGCACGGCGAGCGCCGCGCTGGCCCCGGGCGGCGAACTCCGGGTCGTCGCCAACCGCCACCTCGGCTACCACGTGCGCCTGCGCCGGCTCTTCGGCAACTGCGACGTGGTCGCCGCCAACCCGAAGTACGTGGTGCTGCGCAGCACCACGTAGCGCGGCCGCGCGCTGCGGCGCGTCCGCCGCGCCGCGTCCGCCGGGGACGCCCGGGATGCCCCGGGGACGCCCCAGGGGTATGCGGGGAGGCCCGGGGACGCTCGGGGGTGCCGCCGCCCGGACGAGCGGCGGCACCCCGTCAGCGGATCAACCGAGCGACGAGACGGCCGCGTTGAAGGTGGCCGACGGCCGCATGACGGCCTTCGCCTTCGCCGGGTCGGGCTGGTAGTAGCCGCCGATGTCCGCCGGCGAGCCCTGGACGGCGACCAGTTCGGCGACGATCGTCTCCTCCTGCTCCGTCAGCGTCTTCGCCAGCGGCCCGAACGCCTCCGCGAGCTGCGCGTCGTCGGACTGGCCGGCCAGCTCCTGGGCCCAGTACAGCGCCAGGTAGAAGTGGCTGCCGCGGTTGTCGATCCCGCCGACCCGGCGCGACGGCGACTTGTCCTCGTTGAGGAAGGTGCCGGTGGCGCGGTCCAGGGTGTCGGCGAGGACCTGCGCCCGCGCGTTCCCGGTGGTCTGCGCGAGGTGCTCGAAGCTCACCGCGAGCGCCAGGAACTCGCCGAGGCTGTCCCAGCGCAGGTAGTCCTCCTTGACGAGCTGCTGCACGTGCTTGGGCGCGGAACCGCCCGCGCCCGTCTCGAAGAGGCCGCCGCCGTTGATCAGCGGCACCACCGACAGCATCTTGGCGCTGGTGCCCAGCTCCAGGATCGGGAACAGGTCGGTGAGGTAGTCGCGCAGCACGTTGCCGGTCACGGAGATGGTGTTCTCGCCGCGGCGGATGCGCTCCAGCGACAGCTTCGTCGCCTCGACCGGGGACAGCACCCGGATGTCCAGGCCCTCGGTGTCGTGCTCGGGCAGGTACGCCTCGACCTTGGCGATCAGCGCCGCGTCGTGGGCGCGGTCGGCGTCCAGCCAGAAGACGGCCGGGTCGCCGGTGAGGCGGGCACGGGTGACCGCGAGCTTCACCCAGTCGCGGATCGGCAGGTCCTTGGTCTGGCACATCCGGAAGATGTCGCCGGCCGAGACCGCCTGCTCCAGCACCGCGGTGCCGTTGCCGTCGACCACCCGGACCGTACCGGTGGCGGCGATCTCGAAGGTCTTGTCGTGGCTGCCGTACTCCTCGGCCTTCTGCGCCATCAGGCCGACGTTGGGCACCGAGCCCATGGTGGCCGGGTCGTAGGCGCCGTGCGCGCGGCAGTCGTCCAGCACGACCTGGTAGACGCCCGCGTAGCTGCTGTCGGGCAGCACCGCGAGGGTGTCGGCCTCGTTGCCGTCCGGGCCCCACATGTGGCCGGAGGTGCGGATCATCGCGGGCATCGAGGCGTCCACGATGACGTCGCTGGGCACGTGCAGGTTGGTGATGCCGCGGTCGGAGTCGACCATCGCCAGCGCCGGGCCGTCGGCCAGCTCCGCGGTGAAGGACGCCTTGATCGCGTCGCCCTCCGGCAGCTTCTCCACGCCGGACAGGAGCGCGCCCAGGCCGTCGTTGGGGGTCAGCCCGGCGGCGGCGAGCGCGGCGCCGTACTCGGCGAAGGTGTTCGGGAAGAAGGCGCGCACCGCGTGGCCGAAGATGATCGGGTCGGAGACCTTCATCATGGTCGCCTTGAGGTGCACCGAGAACAGGATGCCCTCGGCCTTCGCCCGGGCCACCTGCGCGGTGAGGAACTCGCGCAGCGCGCCGACCCGCAGCACCGACGCGTCCACGACCTCGCCGACCTGCACCGGCACCGACTCGCGCAGCACGCTGGTGCTGCCGTCGTCGCCGTGCAGCTCGATCCGCAGGCTGCCCGCCTCGGAGATCACCGCGGACTTCTCGGTGGAGCGGAAGTCGTCGGCGCCCATCGTCGCCACGTTCGTCTTCGAGTCGGCCGACCAGGCGCCCATGCGGTGCGGGTGGGCCTTGGCGTAGTTCTTCACCGCGGCGGCGGCCCGGCGGTCGGAGTTGCCCTCGCGCAGCACCGGGTTCACCGCGCTGCCCTTGACCTTGTCGTAGCGGGCGCGGATGTCGCGCTCCTCGTCGGTCTTCGGGTCGTCCGGGTAGTCCGGCAGCGCGTAGCCCTGCTCGCGCAGCTCGGCGACGGCCGCCTTGAGCTGCGGGATCGAGGCGGAGATGTTCGGCAGCTTGATGATGTTCGCCTCGGGCCGCTGGGCCAGCTCGCCCAGCTCGGCCAGCGCGTCGTCGATCCGCTGGCCCTCCTCCAGGTACTCCGGGAAGCCGGCGATGATCCGACCCGCCAGCGAGATGTCCCGGCTCTCGACGGTGACCCCGGCGGTCGAGGCGTACGCCTGGATCACGGGCAAGAACGAGTACGTCGCCAGGGCCGGGGCCTCGTCGGTGTGCGTGTAGATGATGGTCGAGTCAGCCACCGGTTGCTCTCCGTTCCAGTCTCCAACATTGCTTGATATCAAGATATCCCGTTGCCGGGTCGTCCTCGAACAAGCCCCCGGTTTCGGCGCCCCGTCCGCCCCGCCGGCGACGACCGCCGACGGCGCCGGGAACCGCCCGGGGCGGTGACCTGCTGCGATCGTCATTGCATAAAAACGCGTCTGTCCGTATAGTCATGCCGTCGAAGGAGGAGCCGATGACGGTACGGGTGGCGGTGGCCGGAGCCAGCGGGTACGCCGGCGGGGAGGTGCTCAGACTGCTCGTCGGGCACCCCGAGGTCGAGATCGGGGCGCTGACGGGCAACAGCAACGCCGGGCAGCGGCTGGGCGCGCTGCAACCGCACCTGGTGCCGCTGGCCGGCCGGGTGCTCGCGGAGACCTCCGCGCAGGAGCTCGCCGGCCACGACGTGGTCTTCCTCGCGCTGCCGCACGGCCAGTCCGCGGCCGTCGCCGAGCAGCTCGGCGAGGACGTGCTCGTCATCGACATGGGTGCCGACTTCCGGCTCACGGACGCCGCCGACTGGGAGCGGTTCTACGGGTCGGAACACGCGGGTAGCTGGCCGTACGGGCTGCCCGAGCTGCCGGGCGGCCGCGCCGCGCTGGAGGGGTCCAAGCGCGTCGCGGTGCCCGGCTGCTACCCGACCGCCGTCTCGCTCGCCCTGTTCCCCGCCTACCTGGCCGCCCTCGTCGAAGCCGAGGCGGTGGTCGTCGCCGCGTCCGGCACCTCCGGCGCGGGCAAGGCGCCCAAGCCGCACCTGCTCGGCTCCGAGGTGATGGGATCCATGACCCCTTACGGCGTCGGCGGCGGCCACCGGCACACCCCCGAGATGATCCAGAACCTCAGCGCGGTCGCCGGCCGCCGGGTCGGCGTGTCCTTCACGCCCACCCTCGCGCCCATGCCCCGCGGCATCCTGGCGACCTGCTCCGCCAAGGCGCTCCCGGGCGTCGGCGCGGCCGAGGTGCGCGCGGCGTACGAGAAGGCGTACGCCGGCGAGCCGTTCGTCCACCTGCTGCCCGAGGGGCAGTGGCCGGCGACCGCCTCGGTCTACGGATCCAACGCCGCGCACGTCCAGGTCGCCCACGACCCGGACGCCGGGCGGGTCATCGCGATCAGCGCGATCGACAACCTGGCGAAGGGCACGGCGGGCGGCGCCGTGCAGAGCATGAACATCGCCCTCGGGTTCCCCGAGGCCACGGGACTTTCCACGATCGGAGTGGCGCCTTGAGCGTGACGGCAGCGAAGGGGTTCACGGCGGCGGGCATCGCCGCCGGGATCAAGGAGAACGGCAACCCGGACCTGGCCCTCGTGGTCAACACCGGGCCGCGCCGGGCCGCCGCGGGTGTCTTCACCTCGAACCGGGTGAAGGCCGCCCCGGTGCTGTGGTCGGAGCAGGTGGTCAAGGGCGGCGAGGTGACCGCCGTGGTGCTCAACTCCGGCGGAGCCAACGCCTGCACGGGTCCGAAGGGCTTCCAGGACACGCACGCGACCGCCGAGCGCGTCGCGGAGGTGCTGGGCCACGGCGCGGGCGAGGTCGCCGTCGCCTCGACCGGCCTGATCGGCGTGCCGCTCCCGATGGACAAGCTGCTGCCGGGCATCGGCGCGGCCGCCGCCGAACTGTCGGAGCACGGCGGCGAGAAGGCCGCCATCGCCATCAAGACCACCGACAGCGTGCACAAGACCGCCGTCGCCACCGGCCCGTCCGGCTTCACCGTGGGCGGCATGGCCAAGGGCGCGGGCATGCTCGCGCCGGGCCTGGCCACCATGCTCGTGGTGCTCACCACCGACGCCGACGTCGAGCCGGGCACCCTGGACACCGCCCTGCGGGACGCCACCCGGCGGACCTTCGACCGGATCGACTCCGACGGCTGCATGTCCACCAACGACACGGTGCTGCTGCTCGCCTCGGGCGCGTCCGGCACCGTCCCGGAGTACGACGAGTTCGCCGAAGCCGTGCGCGCGGTCTGCGCCGACCTGGCCCGGCAGCTGATCGGCGACGCGGAGGGCGCGAGCAAGGACATCCGGATCGAGGTGGTGCACGCCGCGACCGAGGAGGACGCCGTCGAGGTGGGCCGCTCCATCGCCCGCAACAACCTCCTCAAGTGCGCCGTGCACGGCGAGGACCCCAACTGGGGCCGGGTGCTGTCCGCGATCGGTACCACCTCCGCCGCCTTCGAGCCCGACGCGCTCGACGTCGCGATCAACGGCGTGTGGGTGTGCCGGGCCGGCTCGGTCGGCGAGGACCGCGAGCTGGTCGACATGCGCTTCCGGGAGGTCGTCATCACCGCCGACCTCGCCGCCGGCGACGCGTCCGCCGTGATCTGGACCAACGACCTCACGGCCGACTACGTCCACGAGAACAGCGCGTACAGCTCGTGACCACCGCCGACCCCCGCCCCGGGGGAACCCCGCGCAAGCACACCGCGCTGCCGAAGGCGCAGGTCCTGATCGAGGCGCTGCCCTGGCTGACGCGGCACCACGGCAGGACCGTGGTGGTGAAGTTCGGCGGCAACGCCATGGTCGACGAGGCGCTCAAGGCCGCGTTCGCCCAGGACGTGGTGTTCCTGCGGCACGCCGGGCTCAAGCCGGTCGTCGTGCACGGCGGCGGCCCGCAGATCAACGCCCAGCTCGACCGGCACGGCCTGGTCAGCGAGTTCAAGGCGGGTCTGCGGGTCACCACGCCCGAGGCGATGGACGTGGTCCGGATGGTGCTCGCCGGCCAGGTGCAGCGCGAACTGGTCGGCCTGCTCAACCGGCACGGCCCGCTCGCGGTCGGCCTGACCGGCGAGGACGCCCACACCATCAGCGCCGTCAAGCACCGCCCGACGATCGACGGCGAGGCGGTGGACATCGGCCGGGTCGGCGAGATCACCGCGATCGACACCGGAGCCATCGAGGCGCTGCTCGCCGACGGCCGCATCCCGGTCGTCTCCTCGATCGCCCGCGCCGAGGACGACGGCCACATCTACAACGTCAACGCCGACACCGCCGCCGCGGCGCTGGCCGCCGCGCTCGGCGCGGAGACGCTGATGGTGCTCACCGACGTCGAGGGCCTGTACGAGGACTGGCCGAACAGCGACGACGTGATCAGCCGGCTCACGGCGAGCGAGCTGGAGAAGCTGCTGCCGGACCTGTCCAGCGGCATGGTGCCGAAGATGGAGGGCTGCCTGCACGCCGTGCGCAACGGGGTGCGGACCGCCCGCGTCATCGACGGCCGGGTGCCGCACTCGATCCTGCTGGAGATCTTCACCGACGAGGGCATCGGCACGATGGTCGTCCCGGACCCGGACCCGGTCGGTACAGGCCCGGACCCGGTCGGTACAGGCCCGGACCCGGTCGGTACAGGCCCGGACCCGGTCGGTACGGGCCCGGACCCGGACCGTACGGGCCCGGACGCCGCCGGCCCCGCCCTCCCCGCCGCATCCGCCGGCACCGCAACCGACAGCACGGCAACCGCGGACACGTCCGCAGAAGGGGGAGCACGGTGACCGCCAACGAGGAGCTGGCCCAGCGCTGGCAGGGCGCGCTGATGAACAGCTACGGCCTGCCCCGGGTGCCGCTGGCGCGCGGCGAGGGCGCGCGGTTCTGGGACGCCGACGGCAAGGAGTACCTCGACTTCCTCGGCGGCATCGCCACCAACGCCCTGGGCACCGCCCACCCGGCCGTGGTCGAGGCCGTGACCCGGCAGATCGGCTCGCTCGGCCACATCTCGAACCTCTTCCTCGCCGAGCCGACCGTCGCGCTCGCCGAGCGGCTGATCCAGCGCGCCGGGCGGCCGGGCCGGGTGTTCTTCACCAACTCCGGCGCCGAGGCCAACGAGGCGGCCTTCAAGATCGGCCGGCTCACCGGCCGCACCCACGTCGTGGCCGCGCAGGGCGCCTTCCACGGCCGCACCATGGGCTCGCTCGCGCTCACCGGCCAGCCCGCCAAGCGCACCGCCTTCGAGCCGCTGCCCGGCGACGTCACCCACGTCCCGTTCGGCGACACCGACGCGCTGCGCGCCGCGGTCACCACCGACACCGCGATGGTGATCCTCGAACCCATCCTCGGCGAGTACGGCGTCGTGGTGCCGCCGGAGGGCTACCTCCGCGCGGCCCGGGAGATCACCGCGGCCACCGGGACGCTGCTGGTGCTCGACGAGGTGCAGACCGGCGTGGGGCGCACCGGCCACTGGTTCGAGTGCCACGCGCAGGGTGTCGAGCCCGACGTGATGACCCTGGCCAAGGGGCTCGGCGGCGGACTGCCGCTCGGCGCGGCGCTCGCGTTCGGCCGGGCCGCGGAGCTGATCACCCCGGGCAGCCACGGCACCACCTTCGGCGGTAACCCGGTGGCCTGCGCCGCCGCGCTGGCCGTGCTGGACACCATCGCGGCCGAGGACCTGCTCGACAACGTCAAGCGGCAGGGCGAGAAGCTGCGGCAGGGCGTGGAGGCGCTGCAACACCCGCTGGTCGATCATGTGCGCGGTGCGGGCCTGCTGATCGGTATCGTGCTCACCGAGCCGCTGGCCGCCAAGGTCGAACGCGCGGCGCAGCACGCCGGGTTCCTGGTGAACGCGGCCGTTCCCGGGGTGGTCCGGCTGGCGCCTCCGCTCGTCGTGGGCGACGCGGAGACCGACGCGTTCCTCCGGGCGCTGCCCGGTGTGCTCGACGAGGTGTACCGGGCCGCTGAGGCCGACCGATCCGGAGAATGACGGAGATCCGTACACGATGACCGAGCCGCATGGCGGGGGCCAGGCAGTCCCGCAGACCCGTACCGCACGCCACCGCAGGATCGTCGACCTGCTGGGGCGGCAGCCGGTGCGCTCGCAGAGCCAGTTGGCGAAGCTGCTGGCCGACGACGGGCTGAGCGTCACCCAGGCGACGCTCAGCCGGGACCTCGACGAGCTGGGCGCGGTCAAGATCCGTACGAACGACGGCGAGCTGATCTACGCGGTGCCCTCGGAAGGGGGCTTCCGCACGCCCCAGGCGCCGCTGGGGGAGTCGGTCAAGGAGGAGCGGATGCGGCGGCTCGCGGCCGAACTGCTGATCTCCGCGGAGGCGTCGGCCAACCTGGTGGTGGTGCGCACCCCGCCGGGCGCGGCGCAGTTCCTCGCGTCGGCGATGGACCAGGCGGAGGTGTACGACATCCTCGGGACCATCGCCGGCGACGACACGGTGGTGCTCATCTCCCGGGACCCCGCGGGCGGGCAGAAGCTGGCGGACCACCTGCTGCGGCTCGCGCAGGGCGAGGTGTAGCGCCGCCTCGGCGGCGGTCCGTCATCCTCCGCGCGGGGAGCCCCGCGCACCGCTCCGAGCCCCGTCGAGCCGGGGCTTTGGTAAATCATGCGGAGCAGTGCATACTTATGCCTGCGTCGACCGCTCGACGTGCCCAGCAAGATCGCCGTGAAGAGGGACCTGAACCAGTGAGTGCTGAGAAGAACGCGACCGGCGGCCCGGACCTCAAACTGTGGGGCGGACGGTTCGCCGACGGCCCCTCCGCCGCGCTGGAGAAGCTGTCGGCGTCCGTGCACTTCGACTTCCGGCTCGCGCCGTACGACATCGCCGGCTCCCGGGCGCACGCCCGGGTGCTGCACCGCGCCGGGCTGCTGACCGCCGACGAACTGGAACGGATGACCGCCGGGCTGGACGCCCTGGAGGCCGACGTGGCCGCGGGCGCCTTCACCGGCACCATCGCCGACGAGGACGTGCACACCGCCCTGGAGCGCGGCCTGCTGGAGCGGGTCGGCGCCGACCTCGGCGGGAAACTGCGGGCCGGGCGCTCCCGCAACGACCAGGTCGCCACCCTCTTCCGGATGTACCTGCGCGACCACGCCCGGGTCATCGGCGGCCTCGTCGCCGACCTCCAGGACGCGCTGGTGGGCCTCGCCGAGGCGCACCCGGACGCGGCGATGCCCGGCCGCACCCACCTCCAGCACGCGCAGCCGGTGCTCTTCGCCCACCACGTGCTCGCCCACGCCCAGGCGCTGTCCCGGGACGCGGAGCGGCTGCGGCAGTGGGACGAGCGCACCGCGGTGTCGCCGTACGGCTCCGGCGCCCTCGCCGGGTCCTCGCTGGGCCTGGACCCGGAGGCGGTCGCCCGCGACCTCGGCTTCGAGCGCGGCAGCGCGGGCAACTCCATCGACGGCACCGCCTCCCGGGACTTCGTCGCCGAGTTCGCCTTCATCACCGCGATGATCGGGATCAACGTCTCCCGGATCGCCGAGGAGATCATCATCTGGAACACGAAGGAGTTCTCCTTCGTGACCCTGCACGACGCCTTCTCCACCGGCTCGTCGATCATGCCGCAGAAGAAGAACCCGGACATCGCCGAGCTGGCCCGCGGCAAGTCCGGCCGGCTGATCGGCAACCTCACCGGGTTGATGGCGACCCTCAAGGCGCTGCCGCTGGCGTACAACCGGGACCTCCAGGAGGACAAGGAGCCGGTCTTCGACTCCTGCGACCAACTGGAGGTGCTGCTCCCGGCGTTCACCGGCATGATGGCCACCCTCACCGTGCACGAGGAGCGGATGGCGGAGCTGGCCCCGGCCGGCTTCTCGCTGGCCACCGACATCGCCGAGTGGCTGGTCCGGCAGGGCGTGCCGTTCCGGGTCGCGCACGAGGTCGCCGGCGAGTGCGTGAAGGTGTGCGAGGCCGAGGGCATCGAGCTCGACCAGCTCACCGACGCGCAGTTCGCGAAGATCTCCCCGCACCTGACCCCCGCGGTGCGCGAGGTGCTCGACGTGCCGGGCGCGCTCGCCTCGCGGAACGGCCGGGGCGGCACCGCCCCGGCCGCCGTCGCGGTCCAACTCGCGGAGGTCAAGGCCGACCTGGCCGCACAGCACACCTGGGCGACGGCCAAGGACGGCGGCGCCTGACACCCCCGGAGCACACGGCAGGGGGCCGGCACGGGTTGTCCGTGCCGGCCCCCTGCCGCGTGGTGTGGCCGCCCGTGCGCCGCGAGGCGGCCGCACCCCCCGGGTCTCCCCGGAGGGTCAGCGCGCCTTGGTCACGCCGCCTTCGCCTTCGTCGCGTAGATGTCGACGTACTCCTGGCCGCCCAGGTGCATCACCTGCGACATCACCTCGTCGGTCACCGCCCGCAGCACGTAGCGGTCGCGGTCCATGCCGTCGTACCGGGAGAAGTCCAGCGGAGTGCCGAACCGGACCGTCACCGGCGCGATGCGGGGCATGCCGGTGCCGCCCGGCTGGACCTTGTCGGTGCCGATCATCGCGAACGGGATCACCGGCGCGCCGGTCATCAGCGCGAGCCGGGCGATGCCGGTGCGGCCGCGGTACAGCCGGCCGTCGGGGGAGCGGGTGCCCTCGGGGTAGATGCCGAAGATCCTGCCCTCCTCCAGCACCCGGCGCCCGGTCATCAGCGCCGCCACCCCGCCGTGGCCGCCGTCGCGGTCCACCGGGATCATGCCGCAGGTGGTGAAGAACCAGGCCATCAGCCAGCCCTTGACGCCCTTGCCCGTGACGTACTCGTCCTTGCCGATGAAGTAGACCTGCCGGTCGACCACCAGCGACAGGAACAGCGAGTCGATGAAGGTGACGTGGTTGCCCGCCAGGATCACCGCGCCCTCGCCGGGGATGTGCTCCACGCCCTCGACCACCGGGCGGTACAGCACCCGCATCAGCACGAGCAGGATCGCCTTCAGCACGCTGCGGGACATGCGGGACAACGGACCCCTCCGGGCTGGTACGGACGTCAACTCGTGGACCGACCCTACCGGTCCGTACACCCACGACGGTACTTGCGCGCCCGCCGCCCGCGCGCGCCGGGTCCACCCGCCGGGTACCGCACGTCCGCGCAGGCCGGGCCCGGTCCGGGGCCGGTCCGGGGCCGCAGATCCGACCCCCGCCGTCCCCCCTGCGCGGGCCGGGAGTTGGGAATATCACAGGGCCGCCGCCCCCAGGTCGCCCGGTGTCGGCGCGCCACGGCCCGTTCCGGTCGTGAATCGGAGGGTTGAATCCCCGGTGGGACGGGGTAATGCACGGTAAACAGCCGACGTCCCGGCGTGCCTTGGGCCCGCCCCGGCGGCGCTGTGCCGGACGCCGCACCACCGGTACCCGGCCGGTTCGTCTGTGCGATCATCGGCGCCAGCGGAGGCGACATCGAGCGCACATTCGCATCAACTCCGCACAGGCACACGTTCCGGGCGCGCACCACACCCTCAGAAAGCCCGGACGGATTTCGAAGGGGAGGCCCGCGCGACATGGGCATGAGCGTGACCATCTCTACGGCGAACCACGGCGACGCCGAGAAGATCCTGAAACTCCAGTACCTGTGCTATCAGGGCGAAGCAGAGCTGTACGGCGACTACACCATCGAACCGCTCACCCAGACCCTCGACGAGCTGCGCGCCGAACTCGCCGGGGGCACCGTCCTCGTGGCGCGGCTCGGCGAGGAGGTCGTCGGTTCCGTACGCGGCGCCGTCGACGACGACGGCACCGCCCGCATCGGCAAACTGATCGTCCACCCGCGCCTCCAGCGGCACGGGCTCGGCGGGCGCCTGCTCGCCGCACTCGAGGACCGCCTCGCCGCCGAAGCCGAGGCCAAGCGCTACCGGCTGTTCACCGGTCACCGCAGCCAGGTGCACCAGCGGATGTACCGCAAGCTCGGTTACGAGCAGGTGGGCGCCGCCGAACCGGTCAGCCGCCGGCTCAGCCTGGTGCACATGGAGAAGACCGCGTCGCTCCCGCCGGCCCCCGCCGGAAGCTACGCCGCGACCGCCTGACGCGGACCGGACCGGGGCGCCCCGCGCCCGCCGGGTCCGGGCCTCACGCGCCGCCGGTCCCGGTCCGCCGTGCCGGCGCCGCCTCCGCCCCCTGCCGGGCGGAGCGGCGCAGCCACAGCAGGCCGGCGACCGGCAGCGCGACCGGCAGGAAGACGTAGCCGATGCCGAAGTCGGACCACACGGTCGCGTCGGGGAAGGCCGAGGAGTCCACCACGGTCAGCACGCCGACCGTGACCACCCCGACCAGTTCCGCCGAGCAGGAGACCAGGGCCACCCTGCGGGCCGCGTCGCCGCCCCGCCACAGCGCGACGGTGATGACCGCGTAGACGACTCCGGCCACGCCGGACAGCACGTACGCCAGCGGTGCCTCGTGGTACTTCGTGCTGAGCTGCACGATCGAGCGGGACAGCGCCGCGACCGTGAAGACCGCGTAGAGCGAGAGCAGCAGCCGGCCGGGACCGGTGCCGATCCTCCCCCCGGCCGAGGGCCCGCCGTCCGCCGGTCCGCCCCCGGCGCCGCCGGACGCCCCGGCCCGCCCCGCCTCTTCCGGCTCCGGCCGGGCCGCCTGCCCTGCCGTCTCGGCCGCCGGCCGGGGTGACGTCACGTCGCTGCCCTCCACTGTGTTCCCGGTGCTGCCCTCAGCCATGTCCCGCTCCCCAGATCTGGTCCAGCCGCAGCTCCAGCACGGCCAGGATCACCCCGCCGGCCGCCACGATCGCCGAACCCCAACGGGTGCGCTCCGCGAGCGACATGAACGCCGCCGCCGGGATCGCGCACACCGCGCCGATCAGGTAGGGCACGAACACCGCCATGCCGTGCTCCGGCCGGTCCCCCCGGGCGAGCTGGACGACCGAGACGACGAGCTGCACCAGCACCGCGAGGGTGACCACGGCCATCCCGGCGAAGTGCCAGTCCTTCGTCGCCGAGTCGCGGTAGGCGGCCCAGCCGCACCACGCCGCGAGCAGCAGCGCGAGCACGGAGACCGTCCAGATGACCCAATCGAGCATGCGACGACTGTATTACGGGCGCCGACCCCTCTTCGCCGCCGGGGGACCGCTTCCAGCCGCCCGCGGGCGCGCGCGTGACGGCCGTCGCTCAGTCGTGCCGCACCCAGTACACGTCGGTGGTGTACGGCATCTCGATCGCCCCGCTGCCCCGCGTCGCGTCGTGCGCGCCCAGCACCGCCCGCACCTCCGCGCGCACCCGCGCCTGCCGGGCCGGGTCGAGCACGGCGATGTGACTGGAGGACATCATCCGCTCCACCACGTCGGCGACCGTCGTGGAGTGCGGGTTCGGCCAGTGCCGCTCCTCGATGACGCCCCAGCCCGGACGCGCGGCGAACGCCTCCCGCCAGGCGCGGGCCGGGTCGCCCACCGCCACCGGCCCGCCGCCCGCGGCCAGCGGCGGACTCGGCAGGTCGCGCGGGGCCAGCCGGAAGTAGATGTCCTGGTAGTCCCGCACCCACGGCACCGACGTGTCGTAGGTGTTCCACACCAGCACCAGCGCGCCACCCGGCCGCAGCAGCCGCTCGACCTCCGCCAGCGCCCGGTCCGCCTCGAACCAGTGCCAGGACTGCGCCGCCACCACCGCGTCCGCGCACCGCGCGCGCAGCCCGGTGTCCTCCGCGGTCCCCGCGGACACCGCCACCCCGGGCAGCAGCTCCGCCAGCCGCTCCCGCATCTCCGCGACCGGCTCCACCGCGAGCACCTCCGCCCCGGTCAGCGCCAGCAGCCTGGTGAACTTGCCGGTGCCCGCTCCCAGGTCGACCACGGTGCGGCCCCGCTCCAGCGGCAACGCGTCCGCGAGGTCGGCGAGCGCCGCGAGCGGATAGGAGGGCCGGGAGCGCTCGTAGACCCCCGCGGCCCGCTGATAGCCGACTCCTGCTGCGTGGTGCACTCTCACGCGGGCAGACGGTAGCAGGATCGGATGACGTTCACGGATACCACGACCGAACGGCGAGACACCGCTTCCACGGGTCCATCCGCCCTGTGCCGCGGGCGAGTTCACCCCGTCCGGCCGTACCGCGCCGCCGCCCCGCGGGCCTCCGCCGACCCTGCCCGGCGCGTGCCGGGCGCGATACTGCATGCTGTGCAATCCACCCATGCCCTGGTTACGGAGCACGAATGACCTCCACCTTTCCGGACATCTCACTCAGTACGGACCGGCTGGTGCTGCGCCCGTACGACGAGGACGACATCCCCGCACTCGTGGAGATGATGAACGACGAGCTGATCGCGGCGTGGACGAACGTGCCCCAGCCCTACAGCGCGGCCGACGCCCTGGAGTTCGTCACCAGGAGCGCGCCCGCCGAGCGCGCCCAGGGCCGCGGGCTGGTGCTGGCGGTCACCGAGATGCTCACCCAGCGGCTGGTCGGCACCGTCACCCTCCAGAACACGGACTGGCGCATCCGCGGCACCGAGGCGGGGTACCTCACCGCGAGCTGGGCCCGCGGCGAGGGGTACGCCTGCGAGTCGGTGCTCACCGTCTGCCGCTGGCTGCTGCGGGACCAGGGCTTCGAGCGGGTCGAACTGCGCACCGCGGCGGACAACACCGCCTCCCAACAGGTCGCGCAGAAGATCGGGTGCGTCAGCGAAGGGGTGCTGCGCAGCGCCGGCATCGTCCGGGCCCGCCCCGACGCGGACCCGGCCGGGGCGTGGGCCGAGGTCCGCACGGACCTGCTGGTGTGGAGCCTGCTGCGGGAGGACCTCGACGAGCCCGGCGCCCTGGGAGGAACGCCCGGCCGCGTGTCCGCGCGCACCCTGTGGTGAGGGCGCGTCACCACCCGGCGGCGGGTGATCCCCGAACCGCCGGAACCGGCCTCCGCGCCGGGGCCGCGGCGGGTTAGAGTTTCGGCGGGACCCTCACACGCCATGGAGGCAGACGACGATGGCCGACCGGGTCACCGTGATCGGATGGGACGGCACCGCGCTGTCCGGCGCGGCGCGGGCCGCACTCGACGCCGCCACACTCGTGGCCGGCACCCGGCACCACCTCGCCCTGGCGGACGTCCCGAAGGGCGCCGAGCAGATCGTGCTCGGCAGCATCGACATCGCCGCCCGCCGGATCGCCGGGCACCGGGGCACCGCGGTGGTGCTGGCCGACGGCGACCCGGGCTTCTTCGGTGTGGTCCGCGCGCTGCGCGCCCCCGAACTCGGCCTGGAGGTCGAGGTCGTGCCCGCCGTCTCCGCGGTCGCCCGCGCCTTCGCCCGCGCCGGGATGCCGTGGGACGACGCCCGCGTCGTGGTCGCGACCAGCCGCACGCTGCGCCGGGCGGTCAACGTCTGCCGCGCCCACGCGAAGGTCGCCGTGCTCACCGCGCCGGGCGCCGGGCCCGCCGAACTCGCCCTCATGCTCACGGGCGTCCACCGCACCTTCGTGATCTGCGAGGCCCTGGGCACCGAGCAGGAGGAGGTGTCGGTCCTCACCTCCGACAAGGTGGCGGACCACATATGGCGCGACCCGAACGTGGTGCTGGTGGTCGGCGGGATCTCCACCCGCGGCCACGGCATCGCCGCGCTCGGCGGCCCCGCCACCCACTCCGGCGGCGGCTGGATCGCCGGGCGCGACCCGGGGTTCCCGGGAGCGGCCCGCGGCTGGGCGCTGCCCGCGGCGGAGTACGGCGGCCACCTCCCGGCCCAGTTGCGCGCCCTCCAACTCGCCCGGCTCGGGCCGCGGCCCGGTGACCTGGTCTGGGACATCGGCGCCGCCGACGGCTCCCTCGCGGTGGAGGCGGCCGGCTTCGGCGCCGCCGTCATCGCGGTCGACAGCGACGCCGACGCCTGCGACTGGATCACCGCGACGGCCCGCCGGGTCGGCGTCCAACTCCAGGTCGTGCACGGCACCGCGCCCACCGCGCTGGAGGACCTGCCCGAGCCCGACGTGGTCCGGATCGGCACCGCCGACCCCGACGTGGCGGCCGCCGTCGCGGCCCGGCGGCCGGAGCGGATCGTGACCGCGGCCGGCAACCGGGACGAGGCCGAGGCGATCACCAGGGCCCTCTTCGAGGGCGGTTACGACGTCGAGCGGAGCCTGTTGCAGTCCGTCGAACTGGACAGCGACTGGGCCGAGCGTGAGCGATCGGTGAGCTTCGCGCTCAGTGGCTCCAGGCGCTGACCGACGGCCGCCGCGCCCCCGGTCCCCGACCGCCCCGGCGGCGGCCCGCCGTTGCCTGGAGGAGAAGGCCAACGGGACGGGTGCGCAGGGCGTTTCCGCTGGTGGCGCCGGTACTTGCCGGGCCGGTGTGAGATACGTCCCGAGGTGCGGACTACCGGCCTGACGGCGGTCGGACCCGGGGTAGGCTGACCGATCGTTGTGCCGTCATCACACGTTGACGGGGCGTCGCGCTGTGCGGGCGCGCCGGGTCCGACGTGCCGCATGCCGGGCCCGCTCGTTAGTCGTCGTAGGGGGTCGGGTCATGCAGGGCGCAGCGGCTGGAAGGAGCGAAACCGATGGGCGAGGGGCACGCATGACGGACACCGGTCAGATCCCCGGCGAGGGGCTGCCGGAGAACGCTGGCGCGGACACGGGCGCCGAGGCGCTTCTCCCGCCGCACACGGCCTTTCCCGGCAACGGCGTGCCGCAGCAACCGGATTGGGGTACCGAGCCCGTGGACGACCAGACCGCGCCCGAATACGCCTACCTCGATCACCCGGCACCCCCCGGCGCGCAGCTCGACGACGACGAGGACGACGTGCTGCTGATGCCCGGGACGCAGGGCTCCTGGAGCGACCCCCAGCCGGTGCCGCCGCCCGCCCCCGTGCCGGCGCAGCAGCAGGCCCCGCACCTCCTCCAGCAGCCGGTCTCCCTGCACCAGCCGTCGGTGGATCTGCCGATCTCCGTGGAGGTGCCGGTCGAGGTGCCGCTGGAGACGGTGGCGCCCCCGATGCTCGGCAACGGCGCGCAGGTCTTCGTCGCCCAGCAGCCCCAGCAGGTCCGGCCCCAGCCGGTGCAGCCGCAGCCCGCGCCGGTCCAGCCCCAGCAGGTCCAGCCCCAGCCCCAGCAGGTCCAGGCTCAGCAGGTGCCGGCGCAGCCGGCCGGCGCCGGTCCGGACGCCTCCGGGTCCCCGGCGCAGCCGGCGGCGGCACAGGCCGACCCGGTGGACGGCGTCCCCGCGCAGCCGCAGCCCGCCGCTGCCGGGTGGAACACCTCCGCCGAGGCGCCCCCCGCGCCGCAGCAGCCCGCCGTGCCGCGGCGCCCCCTGCACATGGGGCCGCCCGTGCCGGACACCCCGAGCGGCGGTGTCTCCGTGCGTTCGCTCGCCGACCGCGGCCCCGCGGTCACCGTGCCCGGGCCGGCGACGTCCGGCCCGGAGTACCTCGACGTTCCGCGCGACGACGCGAACGGCATCCCCGCGCAGCAGACCGGTGAGCCGGGTGGCGCCGCGGTCGCCGCCCCGGGCAGCCCGTGGCCCGCCGCGCCCGGCGGCGCCTCGCAGCAGTCGCTGATCCCGCGCGCGGACAGCGTGCCGCGCCCGGCCGAGCCGGCGGCGCCGGCCCAGGACACCGCGCCCGCGCCGCAGGCGCCCGAGGCGGCGGCGCCGCAGGCCGAGCAGCCCCAGCAGGAGCAGCCCCAGCAGTCGCAGCAGGAGCCGGCCCAGCCGGCCCAGCCGCCGGCCGAGGCGGCGCAGCAGGACGCCGTCCAGCCGGTGGTGCAGAGCGAGGCGGCGCAGGGCGAGGTGCCGCCGGCCGCCGAGGCGGCCCAGCCCGCGGCCGCTGAAGCTCCCGTCGAGACGCAGGCCGAGCCGGAGCCGGCGGCAGAAGTGGCCGCGCAGCCCCAGCCGCAGGCGCAGCCCGAGGCCCAGCAGCAGCCGTCCGCGCCGGCCCCTCAGCCGGAGGCCGCAGCGCAGGCGCAGGTGCCGTCCCAGGCGGCGGCACCGGTCGAGCCGGCCCCGGTGGCCGCGCCCGAGCCCGCACAGCCCGCGGCGGCGGCGCCCGCTCCCGCCGAGCCGGCCGCCCCGCCCGCTCCCGAGCCGGCCGTGCCCGCGCAGGCCGGTCCGGCCGCCTCGCCGGACGGCGGGCTCGCGGCGCCCCAGCCGCCGGAGCAGCAGGTCCAAGCGCCCCCGGCGGCGCCCGAGGCCGCCGCGGCACCTGCTTCCGAGACCGTCGCCGAAGCCGGGCCCGCCCCGGTCCCGGTGGCGCCCGCACCGGTACCGGCCGACGAGGCCGGGGCTGTGGCGCCCGCCGAGGAGGCGGCCGAGCCCGTGCAGGAGCAGGCAGCCGCGGAGCAGGCTCCCGCGGCCGCCGCGCGGGGTCGCCGTGGCAAGCGCCGCGGCGCGCCGGCCGCGGAACAGGCCGCGGAACAGCCCGTGCCGGAAGAGGCCGCGTCCGACCAGCCGGCACCGGAGCAGGCCGTTCCCGACCAGGTCACGCCCGAGCAGGCCGTTCCCGACCAGCAGCCCGAACCGCAGCCCGTGGCACCGCAGTCCGTCCCGGAGGCCCCGGCCGGGTCCGGAGCCGAACCCGGCCCCGAGCCCGTCCCCGCCCCCGTCGCCGACGCGGGACCCGCCCCGGCCGCCCCGGAGCCCGCCGTCGTACCGGCGGCTCCCGAGCCGGTCGCCGCCGAGGCCGTACCGGTCGCGCAGGAGGCCCCCGCCGACCCGGCGGTCCCCGGCGCGGTCCCGGCCCCCGAGCTGGTCGCCGCCGCCGACGGGCCCGTCGCACCCGCGCAGCCCGAGGCGCCCGCCGCCCCCGAGCCCGCCCCGGCGGCGGCGCGGGAGCCGGCCGCCGCGAAGCCCGTACCGCAGGGCCCGCCCGCGGAGCCGTACGACCCCGCCGTGCGCGACGCCGTGCACCGGGTGATCCGTGAGCGCCGCGACATCCGCAACGGCTTCCGGCCCGACCCGATCCCGCACGACGTGCTGCTGCGCGTGCTGGAGGCGGCCCACACCGCGCCGAGCGTCGGCCACTCCCAGCCGTGGGACTTCGTGGTGATCCGCTCCGAGAAGACCCGCGAGAAGATGCACGAGCTGGCGATGGCCCAGCGCGACGCGTACGCGAAGTCCCTGCCGAAGGCGCGCGCCCGGCAGTTCCGCGAGCTGAAGATCGAGGCGATCCTCGACACCCCGGTGAACATCGTGGTCACCGCCGACCCGACCCGGGGCGGCCGGCACACCCTCGGCCGGCACACCCAGCCGCAGATGGCGCCCTACTCCTCCGCGCTCGCCGTGGAGAACCTGTGGATCGCCGCCCGCGCGGAGGGGCTCGGCGTCGGGTGGGTCAGCTTCTTCGACGAGCGCCAGATGGTCTCCGAACTCGGCCTGCCCGAACACCTGGAGGTCGTCGCCTACCTGTGCGTGGGGTACGTCGACGAGTTCCCCGAGGAGCCCGAGCTGATGCAGGCGGGCTGGTCGCAGCGGCGCCCGCTGTCCTGGGTCGTGCACGAGGAGGAGTACGGCAACCGCGCGCTGCCCGGCGAGGAGCCGCACGACCTGCTGGAGGAGACGCTGCGGGGCATCCGCCCGCTGGACGCCAAGGCGCTCGGAGAGGCGTGGGAGCGGCAGAAGCGGATGACCAAGCCGGCCGGCGCGCTGGGCATGCTGGAGATCATCTCCGCGCAGCTCAGCGGGCTGTCCCGGCAGTGCCCGCCGCCGATCCCCGAGCCCGCGGCCGTCGCGGTGTTCGCCGGGGACCACGGCGTGCACGCCCAGGGCGTGACCGCCTGGCCGCAGGAGGTCACCGGCCAGATGGTGGCCAACATCCTCGGCGGCGGCGCGGTCTGCAACGCGTTCGCCAACCAGGTCGGCGCCGAGGTCTGCGTCATCGACGTCGGCGTCGCCTCCGAACTGCCCGCCACCGCGGGGCTGCTGCCGCGCAAGGTACGGCCGGGCACCGCGGACTTCACCGCCGGGCCCGCGATGAGCCGCGAGGAGGTGCTCAAGGCGATCGAGGTCGGCATCGACACCGCCCGCGACCTGGTCTCCGCGGGCAACAAGGCGCTCCTGACCGGGGAGATGGGCATCGCCAACACCACGGCGTCGGCCGCGATCGTCGCCGTCTACACCGGCGCCGACCCCGCCGAGGTCACCGGGCGCGGCACCGGCATCAACGACGAGATGCACGCCCGCAAGATCGACGTGGTCCGGCGGGCCCTCGAACTGCACCGGCCCGACCCCCAGGACCCCATCAGCGTGCTGGCGGCCGTCGGCGGGCTCGAGCACGCCGCGATGGTGGGCCTGCTGCTCGGCGCCGCCGCGCTGCGCACCCCGGTGGTGCTGGACGGCGTCAGCGCGGGGGCCGCCGCGCTGGTCGCCCGCGCGATCGCGCCCGAGGTGCTCGCTGCGTGCATCGCCGGGCACCGCAGCGCCGAACCCGGGCACGTCGCGGCGCTCACCACCCTCGGGCTGCGGCCGCTGGTCGACCTCGACCTGCGGCTCGGCGAGGGGACGGGGGCGCTGCTGGCGCTGCCGCTGGTGCAGAGCGCGGCGCGCGTCATGCACGAGGTCGCCACCTTCGACGCCGCGGGTGTCACTGAGAAGGGCTAGGTTCTGTCCGGCGGATCGTGCCGGAAAGGCCCCGGGCGCCCCCGCGGGGGTGCCCCTCGGGCGCCGCGCGCGGGGCGCCGTCCTCCGCGGCAGGCCGGGGGTCTCCCGCCCGGCGCCCGGCCGGAGCGCGGAGCGCCGGGTTCCCGGCTTCCGCGCGGAAGCTGCCGCCGAAGACCGGGCGTTCCCCGGCGCGGCCCGGGGGAGTGCCGCGGCCGTCCCGGCCACCGGCCCGCGGCCGGGACGGCCCGGAACCACGGCGGCGCCGGACCGTAGAGTGTAAGAAGTCCGCACGACCGAGGAGCCCTCATGCCGCACGCCGACGCCCCCGCGTACCCCGTAGGGCTGCGCCTGGCCGGGAAACGGGTCGTGGTGATCGGCGGCGGGCAGGTCGCCCAGCGGCGGCTTCCCGCGCTGGTCTCGGCGGGCGCCGACGTCGTGCTCGTGTCGCCCTCGGCCACGGCGTCGGTCGAGGCGATGGTGACGGCCGGCGAACTGCGCTGGGAGCGCCGCAAGTACCGTCCGGGCGACCTCGCGGACGCGTGGTACGCGCTGGTCGCCAGCACCGACCCGGCCGCCAACGCCGCGGCGAGCGCCGAGGCGGAGGAGCGCCGGGTGTGGTGCGTGCGCAGCGACGACGCGGACGCGGCGACCGCGTGGACCCCGGCGACCGGCCGCAGCGACGGCGTCACCGTCGCGGTGCTGACCGGCCACGACCCGCGGCGCTCGGCGGCGGTGCGCGACGCGGTGGTCGCCGGACTGCGCGACGGCACGCTGGGCGCACCGCACCACCGCGCCCGTGCCGCCGGCGTCGCACTGGTCGGCGGCGGCCCGGGCGACCCGGACCTGATCACGGTGCGCGGCCGGCGACTGCTGGCGGAGGCGGACGTGGTGGTCGCCGACCGGCTCGGCCCGCGCGACCTGCTCGACGAGTTGGGCCCGCACGTCGAGGTCATCGACGCGGCGAAGATCCCGTACGGCCGGGCGATGGCCCAGGAGGCGATCAACGCGGCGCTGGTCGAGCACGCGAAGGCCGGCAAGGCCGTGGTCCGGCTCAAGGGCGGCGACCCGTACGTGTTCGGGCGCGGCATGGAGGAGGCCGAGGCGCTGGCCCGCGAGGGCATCCCGGTGACGGTGGTGCCCGGCATCTCCAGCGCGATCAGCGTGCCGGCCGCCGCCGGCGTCCCCGTCACCCACCGGGGGGTCGCGCACGAGTTCACCGTGGTCAGCGGGCACGTCGCCCCGGACGACCCGCGTTCGCTGGTGGACTGGGCGGCGCTGGCGAAGCTGCGCGGGACCCTGGTGCTGCTGATGGCGGTGGAACGGATCGGGTCGATCGCGGCGGCGCTGGTCGCGGAGGGGCGTCCCGCCGACACCCCCGTCGCCGTCGTCCAGGAGGGCACGACCGCCGCTCAGCGCCGGGTGGACGCCACGCTCGGCGACGTCGGCCGGCGCGTCGCGGAGGAGGGCGTGCGCCCGCCCGCGGTGATCGTGATCGGCGACGTGGTGGCCGTGGGCGGCGCGGTGGCCGACGCCGCGCGGGCGGCCGGCACCTCCGGTCCCGGCACCAGCCTTGGTACCGGCACGGATACCGGTACCGTCCCCGGCACCGGCCCGGGTGGCGTCGCGCGTGGCTGAACCGGTCGCCGTCGAGGACCCCGCCGACCCGCGGCTGGCCGACTACACCTCCCTCACCGACGTCGAGTTGCGCCGGCGCCGCGAACCCGCCGAGGGGCTGTTCATCGCCGAGGGCGAGAAGGTCATCCGGCGCGCCCTGGCCGCCGGCTACCCCATGCGCTCGATGCTGCTGTCCGCGAAGTGGCTCGGTCCGATGCGCGACGTGGTCGACGCGGCCACCGCGCCGGTGTACGAGGTGACGCCCGCGCTCGCCGAGCAGGTCACCGGCTACCACGTGCACCGCGGCGCGCTCGCCTCGATGGCCCGCACACCGCTGCGTTCCGTGGACGCGCTGCTGGCCGGGCTCGGTCCGGGGCCGCGCCGGGTCGCGGTGTTCGAGGACACCGTCGACCACGCCAACCTCGGCGCCGGTTTCCGCTCCGCCGCGGCGCTGGGCGTGGACGCGGTCCTGCTCAGCCCGCGCTGCGCCGACCCGTTCTACCGGCGGGCGGTCAAGGTCTCCATGGGCGCGGTGTTCTCGGTGCCGTGGACCCGGCTGGACGACTGGCCGCAGGACCTCGCCCTGCTGCGCGCGCACGGCTTCACCGTCGCCGCGCTCTGCCTGGCCGACGACGCGGTCCCGCTCGACGTGCTGGCCGCCTCCCACCCGGACCGGCTCGCCCTCATGCTCGGCACCGAAGGCGACGGACTGACCCCGGCGGCCCTGCGGGCGGCCGACACCCGCGTCACCATCCCCATGGCCGCGGGTGTCGACTCCCTCAACGTGGCCGCCGCGTCCGCCGTCGCCTTCTACGCCACCCGCGCCTGACGCGCGTACCCACGCCACCGGCGCCTGACGCGCTACCCGCGCCGGGCGCGCCTGACGCACGTACCCGCGCCTGACGCACGTACCCGCGCCGGACGCGCCGCCGCGACCGGCGCGGGAGCGCTCAGCGCAGGCGTCCGGCCAGCACCCGGCGTTCGGTGTCCGCCACGGCCGGGGTCACTTCCTTCGGGTGCGCGGCGAGTTCGCGGCTGACGTACTCGGCGAAACCGTTGGCCTGCGTCACGATGTCCGAGGCGGCACCCGTCAGGTCCTTGGCCCAGCCGCGCGCGGTGGCGCCGACCCACACGTCGCCCTTCCCGCCGGCCATCCGCTTGTCGGCGTCCTTCAGCGACGCTTGCACGTCCGCGAGGTCCTTCTGCACCTCGGTGTGCAGGTCGTTGAGCGCCTGCCACATGGGACTGGCGACCTTGTCCGTCATGGGGTACTTCCTCCCGTTGGTGGTGCGGGTGCCGCGTGTCCCGCGGGTGGTGCGCGTGCGGCGGCGGCCGCGGT
This sequence comes from Streptomyces sp. SN-593, assembly GCF_016756395.1. Lineage (NCBI taxonomy): Bacteria > Bacillati > Actinomycetota > Actinomycetes > Kitasatosporales > Streptomycetaceae > Actinacidiphila > Actinacidiphila reveromycinica. Next base: position 1,004,002 of record NZ_AP018365.1, on the reverse strand, counting down.
TCGCGGCGCCGTGGCCGGTCCGGCCGGGACGGGGACACGCGTCCGGGACAGGGGAATCCTGTCAACACGGACGCGACGCGTCCACACGGCGGTTGCGCGGCCCCCTTACCCGTTCACCTCGCGGGGCCGGGCGGGAGCGGCGGGCCCCACGGCGCGGGTCAGCGCCCGGGCGGGGGGAGTTCGATCAGCGGGGCCAGCGCCGCGCGGTGGCGGCCCGGGGTGCCCAGCGCGATCTCGTCGGCCTTCGCACGCTTGAGGTAGAGGTGCGCGGGATGCTCCCACGTCATGCCGATCCCGCCGTGCAGCTGCACCGCCTCCTCGGCCGCGTGCACCGCGACAGCCGCCGCGTACGCCTGCGCGACCGCCACCGCCACCGGGGCGTCCGGCGAGCCGGTCGCCAGCGCGTCGGCCGCCGCGCGGGCCGCCGCCCGCGCCGAGACCACCTCCAGCCACACGTCGGCCAACCGGTGCTTGAGCGACTGGAACGAGCCGACCACCCGCCCGAACTGGTGCCGCTGCCCGAGGTAGCGCACCGTCTCGTCGAGGCACCACTGCGCCAGCCCGACCTGCTCGGAGGCGAGCAGGCCCGCGCCGGTGCGCAGCGCCGCGTCCAGCGCGACGGCCGCGTCCCCCGCGGGCAGCGGGCGGGCGGCGGCACCGTCGAAGACGACGTCGGCCAGCGGACGGGTGAGGTCCAGCGAGCTGAACGGCTCGACCGAGGCGTCCGCCGCGGCCACCTCGTACAGCCCCGGGCCGGCCGGGCCGAGCGCGGGCACCACCAGTACGTCGGCGCCGACGGCGTCCGCCACGCTCGTCACCCGGCCGGTCAACCGGCCCTCGGCATCCGCCCGTACGGCCGCCGGGAAGCCGCCTCCGGGTGCCGCGGCCAGCGGGACGGCCAGCGCGGCGGTCGCCTCGCCCGTGGCCAGATGCCGCAGCAGGTCGGCGACCGTTCCGTCCGCGGTGTCGCAGCCGAGCAGCGTCGAGGTGGCCAGCACCGCGCTGCCGAGGAAAGGCGTCGGCGCCACCGCACCGCCCAACTCCTCCAGCACGACGGCCGTTTCGCGCGCGCTCGCGCCCTGGCCGCCCAGCCGTTCGGGCACCAGCAGCCCGGCGAGGCCGAGGTCGGCCGCGAGCAGCCGCCACAGTTCGGCGTCGTACGGCCGCGGGTCCTCCGCCCGGGCGAGGACGGCGTCCGGCGGGCAGCGGTCGGCGAGCAGGGCGCGGACCGTGCCGCGCAGGTCGTCCTCGACATCGGAGTACAGCAGGTCCGGGGTACCGGCGGGGGCGCTGCCGGCGGTGCCGGAGCCGGCGTCGGTCGAGGCCGCGGGACGGGTCGGGGAGGTCATCGGGGCAGGTCCTTCCAGGCGGCGTCCTTGTCGGTGCGGGGTTCCGCGGGCAGGCGCAGCACCCGCTCGGCGATGATGTTGCGCAGGATCTCCGAGGTGCCGCCCTCGATGGAGTTGCCCTTGGCCCGCAGGTAGCGGAAGCCGGCGTCGCGGCCGTAGAAGTCGACGCTGCGCGGGCGGACCATGGTCCAGTCGGAGTACCGCAGCCCGTCCTCGCCGAGGAGTTCGACCTCCAGCCCGCTGATCCGCTGGTTCAGCCGGGCGAAGGCGAGCTTCAGGCCCGCGCCCTCGGGTCCGGGGGAGCCCGCGGCGAGCTGCTGCCGGACGCGTTCCGCGGACAGCCGCGCCACCTCGGCGTCCACCCACGCCGACAGCAGCCGGTCGTGCAGTTCGGTCGTACGGAGCTCCGGCCGCTCCCGCCAGGCCGCGGCGGGGGCCGCGATCATGCCCGCCTCGCGGGGCAGCACCACACCGCCTATGGCGACCCGTTCGTTCGCCAGGGTGCCCTGCGCGACCCGCCAGCCGTCGCCGACCTCGCCCAGCCGGTGCGCGTCGGGTATGCGCACCCCGGTCAGGAACACCTCGTTGAACTCCGCCTCGCCGGTGATCTGGCGCAGCGGCCGGACCTCGACGCCCGGGTCGGTCATGTCGCACACGAAGTACGTGATGCCCTGGTGCTTGGGCACGTCGGGGTCGGTGCGGGCGATGAGGATCGCCCAGCGCGCGTTGTGGGCGCTGGACGTCCAGACCTTCTGGCCGTCCACGATCCAGTCGCCGCCGTCCGGCTCCTGTACCGCCCGGGTACCGAGTCCGGCCAGGTCGGAGCCCGCGCCCGGTTCGGAGAACAGCTGGCACCAGACCTCCTCGCCGGTCCACAACGGGCGCAGGAAGCGCCGCTGCTGCTCCTCGGTGCCGTGGCGGAGGATGGTCGGCGCGGCCATGCCCAGGCCGATGCCTATGCGGTGCGGGTCGTTGTCGGGCGCGCCCGCGGCGGTGAGTTCGGCGTCCACCACGGGCTGGAGCGCGCGCGGGGCGCCGAGACCGCCGAGGCCGGGCGGGAAGTGCACCCACGCCAGGCCCGCGTCGAACCGCGCCCGCAGGAACTCCCCGGGGGGTACGGTTCCCGGCGGATGTGCGGCCAGCAGCGCCCGCGCCCGCTCCCGCAGGTCCGCCTCCCTGTCCTTCGCCATCGCGCCGCCGCCCTCTCCGTCGACCGAGTCCTAAGCAAGCGCTTGTTAACGTACCCGACCCCGCCCCTCCTGCCTAGACCCGCACCTGGGGACGCGGGGAACTGCGCGAGCAACCACGATGGCGGGTCGGTGGCCCGTGCGCCGTGAGGGGGCGGCTTCTTGGGGGCGCGGGGAACTGCGCGATCAGCCACGATGGCGGGTCGGTGATCCGTGCGCCGTGAGGGGGCGGCTTCTTGGGGGCGCGGGGAACTGCGCGATCAGCCACGACGGCGGGTCAGCGGCCCGTACACCGCAAGGGGGCAGCTCTTTGGGGGCGCGGGGAACTGCGCGATCAGCCACGACGGCGGGCTGGTGGCTCGTGCACCGTGAGGGGGCAGCTCTTTGGGGGCGCGGGGAACTGCGCGATCAGCCACGACGGCGGGTCAGCGGCCCGTACACCGCAAGGGGCACCGACTCACGCGTGCACCCGCGGGCGCCGCCCTCACACCGCTTGGAGCACCGCGATACACGCCGCCGCGATGAGCGTGACGATCACGAACACGAACACCCGCTGCCGCAGAAGCCGCCGCCGCGGATCAGCGCCGCCGGACCTCCGCGGCGCGGGGGTCCGGTTCGAGGGAGTGCGGCCCGCCGCCGTCCTGCCCGCGGCGGTCCCCGCCGCGGGCGACGCCCCCGACCCCGGACCCCCGGGGCCACCCGAACCGCCCGACGTCCCCGAAGCCCCCGGGGCCACCGGAAACCCTCCGGACGCCCGCCCCGCGGGCGTCCGCCCGCCCGGCACCCGCCCCGCCGGGGCCTTCGCCGGGGTCCGCGTCCCGCTCCCGTGCGAGCCCCCCGCCGTACGCCCCCCGCCGGGGACCGCCGAGCCGCGCTCCGTCCGCTGCTGCGCGTACTCCTCGGCACGCCGGCCCGTGGGCCGCTCCGGCCGCGGCGGCCGGACCGTCGCCAGCCCCCGCGCCTCGCGCGTCGCGATCTCCGCCAGCCGCTCCGACAACTGCACGGTGCTCGGCCGCTCCTCCGGGCCCTTCGCCAGGCACGCGTACACCAGCGGGGCGAGCGCGTCCGGCACCCCGACGAGATCGGGCTCCTCGTGCACCACCCGGTAGAGCATCACCTCGGAGCTGCCCTGCCCGAACGGCGAGTCCGCGGTCGCCGCGTACGCCAGCGTCGCCCCGAACGCGAAGACGTCGGTGGCCGGCGTGACCGGCGCCCCCCGTACCTGCTCCGGCGCGAGGAAGCCGGGCGAGCCGACCGCCGTCCCGACGTGGGTCAGCGTGCTCGCCCCGGTCGCCCAGGCGATCCCGAAGTCGATGATGCGCGGGCCCTTGGGCGACAGCAGGATGTTCGACGGCTTCAGGTCGCGGTGTACGACGCCCGCCTCGTGGACGGCCACCAGGCCCTCCGCCAGCGCCGCCCCGATCGAGGCGACCTCGGCGGCCGGCAGGACACCGCCCTCGGCGACCTTGTCGTGCAGCGAGGGCCCGGGGACGTACTGCGTCGCGAACCAGGGCCGCTCGGCCTCCAGGTCCGCGGCGACCAGCCGGGCGGTGCAGCCGCCCCTGATCCGCCGGGCCGCCGACACCTCGCGCGCGAACCGGGACCGGAACTCCTGGTCCTCGGCCAGCTCCGGCCTGATCACCTTCAGCGCCACCCGCTGCCCGCGCTTGTCCGCGCCCAGGTACACCACGCCCATGCCGCCGGCGCCGAGCCGCCGATGCAGCCGGAACGAGCCGACGACCCGCGGGTCCTCGCGCCGTAGCCGCATCATCGCCATGTGAGTCCGTCCCCTACCTCCGGCGGTGGGGAGGAGTACCCCCACTCCGCGTCGCTGGCCGGTCGGCCGCCCACAGCTTACGTACTCAAGTCCCCGCGTGCGTTGATGCCTCGCAGGCGACGGGCCGTGAATTGTCCGTGGGCGGTGGCGTCGTGAAGGCGCGGGACGCGCCGGGAACCGCGGCCCCGGGCCGGGCGGGCCGCGCCTCCCGCCGCACCCGCCTCCACCCCCCGGCCACCGCCAACTGGCTTTCCACCGAAGGAGGGTGACGCTGTGAAAGGCATATGCGCCCGGACGGTCGCCGAGGCGCGGTCCGCCACGGCCTCCGGCGAGGGAGGCACCCTCCCGCCGCTCCACGGGTGAGGCGGCGGCGACCCGGACCGGTCGCGGGGGCGCGGCGGTGCGGCGGCGTGGAGGTGAGAGACGTCACGCGCGGCGGCGTCCCCGCCGCGCACCGCCCGGACGGCTTCCGGGACACCCCTGAGACGCGCCCGCCCGACGTCCACCCTGGGGAGTATGCGGCGGATGGGACGTCATCCTCCGGGAGGCCGGAAAGATGTCCGGAGGCATGACGACCCCGCCCTTCCCGGCTCGTAGATTTGATGTCGAGCGGCGGGCGGTGCACTCGTCCCCCGAGGTCAGGCGCCCGCCGCTCCCACGTGAACACCATGGACTCGATCACCGCCGCGCCCGCGGCGGGATCGCACAGACGTCGTCCGTGACCGGCCCGTCGGGGCGTCACACCACGCCCCGGGCCTGGAAGAGCGGTCCGGGTCGGGACTCACCGGTCAACCCCGTGGGGACGGGGGTAGGACGGACGGCAGCGGTTGCCCGGGTATCAGCCGATACCCGGGCACAGCGCTGTTTCCCGCGCCTCGGGGCGGACGGGAAAGGCCGAGGGCCGGAGACCCTCGGGTCTCCGGCCCTCGGCCGGGTGTGGACGATACTGGGATTGAACCAGTGACCTCTTCCGTGTCAGGGAAGCGCTCTCCCGCTGAGCTAATCGTCCGGGACGGTGCGATGACGCGTGCGCGATACTGGGATTGAACCAGTGACCTCTTCCGTGTCAGGGAAGCGCTCTCCCGCTGAGCTAATCGCGCGGGGGGTGGAACGGTGCCGGTGCTGCGCCGGCGGGTGTGGCAAAGGCCCCGGTCGGGGCCAGTGGACGATACTGGGATTGAACCAGTGACCTCTTCCGTGTCAGGGAAGCGCTCTCCCGCTGAGCTAATCGTCCTTGGAGGTGGAGACGGGATTTGAACCCGTGTAGACGGCTTTGCAGGCCGTTGCCTCGCCTCTCGGCCACTCCACCAGCAGCAGGGGTTCGGGTGATCCCCCACATCGAGCGGACGACGAGATTCGAACTCGCGACCCTCACCTTGGCAAGGTGATGCTCTACCAACTGAGCCACGTCCGCAGGTGCCGCCACCGTAGACTGCTCGGCGACGAGTTGAACTCTAGCGGATTCCCGGGCCAGCTCAAAAACCGGTTTCCGCAGCGTGCCGGGGCAATGACAAGCTGTTGACGGCGAAACGACCGGCCCCGGCGGTCCGACGGCCGGCCCGGCACCCCGCCCGGCAGGCCGCTCACCTGCGCGGTCCGGCCCGTCCCCGGTACTCCGCCCGACCCCAGGGAGCCTTGGTGCGCGCCCTTCCCGACCTGCCCCCGATGGCCCGGTTCGGTCCGCTCGTGGCCACCGACCTCCGCGACGTCACCGACGACGTGGCCGCGCTGGACTCGTCCGGCTTCTGGGCGGTCGCGGCGGACTTCGACGGCCGCACCCTGTGCGCCCGGTTCGGCGACGTGCGCCGCGCGCCCCGGCCCGCGCCGCCGCCCGGCGCCACCCCGGCCGAGGTCGCCGCACACGCCGGCTGGCGCGGCCCCGACCCGCGGACCTGGACCTCCTCGGCGGACCAGGAGACCTACGAGGCGGGCGTCCGCGAGATCCGGGCCAGGATCGCGACCGGCGAGGTCTACCAGGTCAACCTCTGCCGGGTGCTCAGCGCGCCCCTCCCCGGCCGCCCCACCCCCACCCCCACCCCTGGCACCGGCACCGGCGCCTCCCGGTACGAACCGTCCGAAGGCGCCCGCCCGTACGGGGACATCGACGCGCTCGGCGCCGTGCTCGCGGCCGGCAACCCCGCCCCGTACGCCGGCGTCGTCCGGCTGCCCGCGCACGGTGTCGAGATCGCCACCGCCTCGCCCGAGCTGTTCCTGCGCCGCCGCGGCGCCACCGTGGAGTCCGGCCCGATCAAGGGAACCGCCCGCACCGCACAGGACTTCCTCGCCAAGGACCACGCGGAGAACGTGATGATCGTCGACCTGGTCCGCAACGACCTGGGCCGGGTGTGCGCCACCGGCACCGTGACCGTGCCCGCCCTGTGCGCGGTCGAGCCGCACCCCGGCCTGGTGCACCTGGTCTCCACCGTGCGCGGCGAGTTGCGGCCCGGCGCCGGCTGGCCGGAGCTGTTCGCCGCCGCGTTCCCGCCCGGCTCGGTCACCGGCGCGCCGAAGTCGAGCGCGCTGCGGATCATCGCCGAGCTGGAGACCGCCCCGCGGGGCCCGTACTGCGGCGCGGTCGGCTGGGTGGACGCCGATCGGCGCACCGCCGAACTCGCCGTCGGCATCCGCACGTTCTGGATCGACCGGGACGCGCCCGGCGGCCCGGTGCTGCGCTTCGGCGCCGGCGCGGGCATCACCTGGGGCTCCGACCCGGCCGGCGAGTGGGCCGAGACCGAATTGAAGGCCGAGCGGCTGCTGGCGGTAGCGTCGGAGGTGTACCCCGGCACGCGCGAGGCACCGGCGGAGTACACGGGCTACGTGCGCGGGATATGAGCGGACATGAGCAGGATGTGAGCAGGACGTGAGCGGTCCGGCGGGCGCGTGGAGGGCCCGCCGGGTCCGAAGGGCGGCACCCGGCCCGGGCGCCGCGCGCGACGGTGAAAGGACAGTGCGGTGAGGATCTGGGTGGACGGCGGGCTGCGGGACGCGGCCGACGCCACGGTGTCCGTGCTCGACCACGGCCTGACGGTCGGCGACGGTGTCTTCGAGACCCTGAAGGCCGAGCACGGCCGGGCCTTCGCGACCGGGCGCCACCTGGAGCGGCTGGCCCGCTCCGCGGCCGGCCTCGGGCTGCCCGAGCCCGACCTCGACGAGGTGGCCCGCGCCTGTGCGGCGGTGCTCGACGCCAACCCGGTGCCGCTGGGCCGGCTGCGCGTCACCTACACCGGCGGCCTGTCCCCGCTCGGCTCCGACCGCGGGGACGCCGGCCCCACCCTCGTGGTCGCGCTCGGCCCGGCGAGCCCGCGCCCCGACACCACCGCGGCGGTCACCGTGCCCTGGACCCGCAACGAGAAGGGCGCGCTGACCGGCCTGAAGACCACCTCCTACGGCGAGAACGTGGTCGCCCTGGCCCGCGCGCACGCCGCCGGTGCCTCCGAGGCGCTGTTCGCCAACACCCGGGGGCAGTTGTGCGAGGGCACCGGCTCCAACGTGTTCGTGGCCCTCGGGGGCCGGCTGCTCACTCCGCCGCTGGAGTCGGGCTGCCTGGCCGGCATCACCCGCGCGCTCGTGGTGGAGTGGGCCGGCGCCGAGGAGGCCGAACTGCCGCTGGACGTCCTCGCGGAGGCCGACGAGGTGTTCCTGACCTCCAGCCTGCGCGACGTCCAGGCCGTCCACCGCCTCGACGACCAGACGCTGCCCGGCGCCCCCGGGCCGATCACCGCCAAGGCGATGCGGGTCTTCGCCGAGCGCGCCGCCGCCGACCCCAACCCGTAGGAGCCGCCCGGTGACCACCACCCTGCGTCCGGCCCGGCCGGTGCTCACCGGGGCCGACGGCGCCCGGTCCGCGGCCTACACCGTGTGCGTCAACAGCCGCCCGGTCGGCGCCGTCGGAGTCGGCACCGACCGCCGCTACGGCCCGACCGTCGGCCGGATCGACGCGCTGACGATCGACGAGCCCGACCGCCGGCGCGGCCGGGGCACCGTGGCCGCGCTCGCCGCCGAGGAGGTGCTGCGGCAGTGGGGCTGCACCCGGGTGGAGACCACGGTCGGCGCCGGCATGCCGTACGCCCTGCGGATGGCGGCGGCCCTCGGCTACACCGAGCGCAACCGCACCATGCTGCTCGCCCTTCCCGCACGCGAGACCGACGACCGGCCCCCCGCCGGTCTGCTGCCGCCGGGCACCACACTGCGCCCGATGCGCGAGGAGGAGTACGCCGCCTGGCGCGACCACGAGCGCGACGGCTACGTCGCCGCCCTCACCGGCTCCGGCGTGCCGGACGACCAGGCCGAACGCGAGGAGTCCGCCGGCTTCGCCAGCGCCTTCCCGGAGGGGCTGGCCTCACCCGGCACCATGGTGCTCGTCCTCGAACACGACGGCGCCCCCGCCGGCCACCTCTCCTGGGTACGCCTCGCCGACCCGTCCTGGGTCAGCTCCGTCGAGGTCGCCCCCGAGTACCGCGGCCGCGGCTTCGGCCGCGCCCTCATGCGCGTGGCCGAGGAGCTGACCCGCAAGGGGGGCGCCACCACCCTCGGGCTGAACGTCTTCGCCGGGAACGCCCCCGCGCTCCACCTCTACGCGTCCCTGGGCTACCGCACGACCGACCACCACTTCAGCAAGCCGCTGCTGTAGGGGGTGGCCGAGCGGGGGTGTTCGTGCACGAAGGGTGCCCGGTCGCCGCGAAGGGCGCCGGGCCGCCCCTCAGCCGAGCAGCCGGTCCACGATCTGCTCGATCCGCTCGCGCAGCCCGTCCTGCGCCTTGGAGCCGTCGAGGAGTTCGTCGCCGATCAGGTAGGTCGGCGTGCCGGTCACACCGATCGCCTTCGCCTCGGCCACGTCGGCGTCCACCACCAGCAGGTGCCGGCCGTCGATCAGCGCGGTGTCCACCTCGTCGGCGTCCAGGCCGAGTTCGGCCGCCGTCTCGACCAGCACGGGCTGACCGCGGTCGGCCAGTTCCTCCACCCGGGCGAGCACCGCCTCGGCGAACGGCCAGCCCTTCCCCTGCGCGTGCGCCTCCTCGTACGCCTCCGCGGCCGCCTGCGCGTGCTGATGCCGGGGCAGCGGGAAGTGCCGGAAGCGGATGTCGAGCGCGGTGCCGTACCGCTCGCGCAGGGCCCGCAGGTCGACCAGGGCGGTGCGGCAGTCCGGGCACTGCAACTCGCACCAGACGTCGAGCACGGCGGGGGAGGAGGGGATGTCGGTCATACGACAAGTCTCCCACCTGGCACGGGAGGGCAGGACGGGCCGGCGCGCGGCGGCGGTGGCGACGGCCCCGCCTCCCCCTCGCGACCTACCGCTCACGGAGGAGGAACCCGGAGATGCCCCCCGGTTTCCGGGGAAGCCGGGTCTCCGTCGTGGCCGCCGGCGGCCCGGGCGAGGCAGGATGGGAGCGACCACTCCCGCGGGCCCGGCCGGCCCCGGGCCGACCCGCAGCCGCAGGAGCCGCCGGATGCTGACCGACACGCTGTGCGCCGCCCTGTCCGCGGGCGGCCTGGCCATCGCGATCGTGACCGCGTACCGCCGCAGGTTCCTGGCCGCGACGCGGATCGCCGCGTTCTCGCTGCTGCCGGTCGGGCTGGCGCTGGCCGGCCTGGTCACCCTGGGCCGCAAGATCGGCACCGCCACGGGCGACTGGGCCGTGGACCTCGTCCTCAAGCCCTCGGTGTGGCTCGGCTTCGGCGTCATCGCCTGCTCCGCGGTCCTGTTCGGCATCACGCGGCTGGTCTCGGGCCGGCGCGGGCGGCGCGGCGGCGACACCTCCGCGGCCGCGACCGGTCCCGCCGCCGTGGCCGGAGCCGCCGGTCCCGCGGCCGGTTCCGCCCCCGCGCTGAGCGGGGGCGGGCGGCGCTCACGCGCCGCCTCCGACAGCGGCCTGTCGGACTTCGCGGACGTCGAGGAGATCTTGAAGCGCCGCGGGATCTGAGGCGGTTCCGGGCCGGTCGCGCAAGTCGGTCCCGGCATCCGAGACGCAGGTAAACACCCTTGTAAAGTCCGCGTGTTGGGCCGCGCGGGGTGCGGCGCTGCGCGATCATCGCGGTGTGCTGCCCACCCCCGGGGACGTCATCGCCCCTCCGCGGCCGGACCGTGCCGAACCGCCCGTCTCCGCCCTCACCGCCCTGGTCACCCTCACCGCCGACGACTCCGCGGGCCCGCTGCTCGTCGTCCGGCCCGTCCCCGTGCTCCCCGCCCCGCCGGTCCGCGCGGCGCTGCTCCCCGCCCCGCCGCCCCGCCCCGACCTCCCCGAGGCGGCGGCGGCCCCCCTGACACCGGTCCGGCCGGTTGCACCCCGCCGGTCCGTCCACCCCGCCTTCCCGGTCCGGCCGGGTTCTCCGGTACGACCCGGGCCGCCGGGCGTGTCGGAACCGGGTGGTTCGGAAGCGGACGGTTGGGGACGGGACGGTTTGGGACCCGACGAGTCGGGATCGGGCGGTTCGGAAGCCGTGGGCCGCGCCGCCGCGCCCGCCGGCCCCGCGGCGCTCGCCGGGCATCCCGCCACGCCCGCCGGCCCTCCCGCCGCCGCTCCGCCGAAGCCGCAGTCCTGGCGTGCGGCCAGGCGGGCCGCTCGGCGCCGGGGCGAGTTCGTGGAGCCCAGGGGATGCCTGTACGCGCTGTCGCAGCCGCCTCTGATGCTGTTCCTGTGCGTGGTCGGGGGGCTGATCGGCGCGGGCGCCGGGTGGGACCTGCTGGCCCTGTAGCCCCTGCCGCCCGCGTCCTTGCGCCGGTGCGGCGCCCTCGCCGGGTCCGGGCGCGCTCGCAGTGCCGCCCGCCGGGTGTTCCACGTCTTCCGGGCCCTGTGCGCCCGCCTCGCGCGGTCTACGACCCCAGGGGCTCGGCTTCCCCCGCCTCGCGCCGGCGGGCCCGGTACGCGGCGACGTGCAGCCGGTTCCCGCAGGTGCGGCTGTCGCAGTACCGGCGGGAGCGGTTGCGGGAGAGGTCCACGAAGGCGCGGCGGCAGGTCGGGGCGTCGCAGCGCCGGAGCCGTTCCCGTTCCCCGGCGAGCACCAGGAAGGCGATCGCCATTCCGCAGTCCGCCGCGACGTGGGTGGCCAGTGAGGCGCCGGGCGAGAAGTAGTGCACGTGCCAGTCGTAGCCGTCGTGGTCGGTGAGCCGGGGCGTGGTGCCGGCCTCGGCGATCATCTCGTTGAGCACGGAGACGGCGCTCGGGTCGTCCGGCGCGGCGAAGACCTGGGCGAACCGTTCCCGCACCGCGTGGACGGCGGCTATGTCGTCGCGGTCGAGCGTGGCGACGTCGCTGACGTCGTGCCGCTCGACGAAGGCGCGCAGGTCGGCGACGTCGTCCAGGCCGTCACGGCCCTCGATCTGCGGCGCGGAGTTGACCAGGTCCACCACGCAGTCGAGCGCGCACCTGGTGTCGTGGTTGATGAGCACGGGATCGCTCCTGCCCGCGTGGCCGGCGGCTGAATCCCGTGACTCTAGCGCGGGAGCCGCCGCCGTGGGGGACTCCTCCCACGGCGGCGGCTCCGTTGCCTGCGGCGTCGGACCGCTGGTGGTGGCCCGACGCGGCCGGTGTCCGGGCGTCCCCCCGAGTAGGACGACCGCGGACGGTACGGGATACGGGGATCAGCTCTCCGCGAGGATGTGCGAGAGCTCCGTGTCCAGATCGAAGTGGCGGTGTTCGGTGCCCGGTGGGACCGCGGCGTCCGTCCGCTTCAGGAAGGACTCCAGGGCCCGCGCCGGGGCTTCGAGCAGGGCTTCGCCCTCCGGGGAGCTGAGGGCGATGCAGACGACGCCCTGACCGTGGCTGCGGGACGGCCAGACTCTGACGTCGCCGGTGCCGGTGGGGCGGTGCAGCCCCTCGGCGAGCAGGTCGCGGGCGAACACCCATTCGACCGTCTCTTCGGCTCCGGTGTGGAAGGTGGCGTGCACGGCATACGGATCGGCCGTGTCGTACCGCAAGCCCGCGGGCACGGGCAGTGAGGATTCGCTCGACACAACGAGGCGCAGGTGCAGCTCGCAGCTGACCGTGGTGTTCATAAGCGCCAGGGCCTTTCGCTCAGTGTGCGCTCGGGGATTCGCACGTCGGCGAAATCGACATGCCACCTGCGGCGACGTTGTAAACCCCTCTGAGGTGTTTGTGCGGCTTCTGGTACCTCGTCCGGCTTAGCGGGAAGACCCGTACGGAGCCGTTTCGGGACGGTTTGGCCAGTCCGCGGGAGTCGCACACTCGCTACTTGGAGTGATCGGCGCTGGGAGGTGTCCCGCACGGGCGTTCGATAGGCCGTGTCTGTGTGGGGGTGCGTGGGGTGCGTGGGGGTGGGTGGCGGTGGGGGCCGGCGCGTGGCGGAGGGGGTGGCGGGCGGCGGCGGCTCCTGCGGCCGCGCGGCGCGGCGGGTGGTCCGAAGCGGTCCGCCGGGTGCGGTAATGTGGTGCACGCGCCGGGGCGATTAGCTCAGCGGGAGAGCACTTCGTTCACACCGAAGGGGTCACTGGTTCGATCCCAGTATCGCCCACCCGGAGAAGGTCCCGGGCCGTCCGTACGACGGCTCGGGACCTTTCGCATGCGGTGGTTTTGCTCCGACCCGCCGCCGGTGCGGCCTGCCGCCGGTCCGGTCCGATCCGCCGCCGGTGCGGCCCGTGCCCAAGTCGCGGCGCACACTGGGTCCATGGACTGGAGCCACTACCGATTCCGCAGCTCCTGGCGGCTGGACGAGCAGCCCGACGCCGTCTACCGCGTCCTCGAACGCCCCGACCGGTATCCGGACTGGTGGCCCCAGGTCCGGGAGGTCCGGCAGACCGACGACGTCAGCGGAGTGCTGCGGTTCCGCTCCGCGCTGCCGTACGACCTCGTCGTCGCCGCCCGCTCCACCCGCCAGGACCCCGGCGCCCGGGTGCTCGAAGCGGCCCTGAGCGGAGACCTCGACGGCTGGGTGCGCTGGACGGTCCAACCGACTCCTGACCACGGCAGCCGGATCGTCTTCGAGCAGGCCGTCACGGTGCACAAGCGCCTGATGCGGCTGCTGGCCGTCCCCTGCCGCCCGCTCTTCCGCGCCAACCACGCGGCCATGATGCGGTCCTGCCGCCGCGGCCTGCGCGCCCATCTCGCCGCCACGCGGCTTCCCGTTTGAACCCGCCCCGGCCCGCCCTGTATTGTTCACGTCGTCGGGGCGATTAGCTCAGCGGGAGAGCACTTCGTTCACACCGAAGGGGTCACTGGTTCGATCCCAGTATCGCCCACCCCGAAGGGGCCGCCCATGTCGGGCGGCCCCTTGTTCGTGCGAGACCTTGTGGGGCCGGGGTTCGCATGCTCCCGACACGCCCTAGCGGTCGGACGCGCCCTCGTCGTTGAAGCGCTTGCGTTCCAACATCACCACTGGGCAGTTGAGCACGTGGGCGACCTTGCGGAGGTTGCTGGGTGTGGCGTTGCGCCATCCCGACTCGATCTCGCTCATGAGCTGTTCGGAGATGCCGACGGCTTCGGCGAGGGCTCGTTGGGTGAGTCCGCACCTCTCGCGTGCCCAGGTGACCGCGCTGGGTTCGTGGTGGAGGATGCGTGGGCGCCTGCGTGTCACCGGGGGAGGGCACCGGAGCCGGTGTGGGAGCGGTACTCGGTTTCCAGGTCCACGAGTGTGAACTCGTCCAGGCGCATCATCAGTTGCGCGGCTTGCATCCACGGCATGCGGTCGTCGCCGAAGTCCAGGCCGCCGACGTCGTGGGGCACGGGAGCCGGGTGGCTCGGGCGGTAGAGCACGCCGTGGACGCCGCTGAGGGAGAAGCGGCGCGCCCGTACCGCGGCGTACTGCTTCCGCAGGTGGGGGCAGGCGCGTACCGACAGCCAGGCGCAGGACAGGCAGACCGGCGGGTGTCCGGTCACCATCTCGGCCGGCCAGGTGGTGAGGTCGTCGGGGTCTTCCCCCAGCAGCCACAGCAGGCCGTCAGCGGTGGAGCCGTGCTGGGCGGGCTGTCCGCAGACCTGGCAGAGCAGCGCGTCCATGGCCAGCCGCTGACGCAGGAGGTGCACCTTGCCGTACTCGGGCCTGCCCTTGCCCGGCATGCTGGGCACGCGCCGCCAGAGGACGCCGTTGCTGTCGCGGTCCCACGGCCGCTCGTCGCGATAGGCCAGCCGGCCCCGGCGCATGGTGACGTCGGGTTGGGTGGCCGTCTCCGCCGACCATGAGGCGATGAACGGCACCCGGTCCGTCAGACGCAGCGTGCCGACGGGGCGGCGGGTGGGATAAAGGGGTGTCGACATGCGGGTGCTCCCGTACCTGGGTAATGGGCTGTAGAGAGCGTGTGCGGGGACACGTGCTGGGCGTCACGACGCCGCTGCATAGACCGCCATACGCCGGACGCATGGACTGACGGACACAGCGCGGCTACCGTCCGTAGGCTTGACCTTTGGCATTGGCGTATGGCGGCCTTGGGGTACGGAATGGCACAGCAACAGGTTCGGTACTGCTCCTGCGGTACGCGGCTGGCCCGCGACAACCGGGGCACGGTATGCGCGGTCTGCCTTCGTCAGCAGCAACTCGACGTTGTGACACAGCCGCCCGTGGTGCCCTCGGAGTTCTGGCAGGACGGCCGACTACGTGAGGCCCTGGCCGGTTGGCACATGGGCCAGGTCTTCTACGCCTACCGTGTCCACCCCTGGCACAGCCGGGCCGTGTCGCAGGAGAGACTCGCCGGGTGGCTGGGGCTCACCCAGGCGCAACTCAGCCGGATCGAGAGCGCCGCTTCCGCGCCGCAGGACCTCGGGAAGCTTATGAGCTGGGCGCATAGCCTGCGGATTCCGGGCGACCTACTGTGGTTCAAGCTGCCAGGTGACAGGCCGACGGAAGCGCTCGAAGCACCACCAGCAGAGACGGCCCAGTCCACCGGCGATATCCTCCTGCCGGTAGTGGTCAATGGCCGGCCGGTGTTTGTACCAGTGAACCCGCATGCTGTGGCGCTCAGCGGACTTGGCGGTCTGCTCGCCCCGTCGGCATGCGAGCCCGACGGGGCGAGCCACATGCTCAGCACCACGGAACGAGATGCCATGAGTCCTCTGGATCGTCGGTCGCTGCTCAAAGGCGGGATCGCAGCTTCTTTGCCCGGTCTGCGCACTGCGGATCTCCCACAGGTTGCTGCCGCACTCCAGGATTCCCACCGGTACTTCGACGGTCCGGTCGTCGCACACTTTCGCACGAAACTGGAGGCCGCGAAGAAGCAGGACGGCGCCAAGGGTCCGCGAGACACCCTGCCCCTGGTGCTGGGCGTTCTCGGCGCCGTCGAGGAGCACGCCCGCAACGTGAGCCCGGCCGTCCGCCGCGAGCTGCTGACCGTCGGTGCGGATGGCGCGGAGTTCGCAGGCTGGCTGTACCGCGACATACAGCGACCGGACATCGCCGGACTCTGGTACGACCGGGCGATGGAATGGGCGCAGGAAGCCGACGACCCTGCTCTGCAAGGGTATGTACTGCTCAAGAAGGCGCAGATGGCGTACGACGACCGTGAAGCACTGCGGATGTTGACGCTCTCGCAGGCGGCCGGCCACGCCCGGTGGAAGCTGCCGGCCAAGGTGCTTGCCGAGGCGAGGCAGCAGGAAGCCCGCGGCTTGGCCATGCTCGGTGAACCGATGGCGGACGTTGAGCGGCGGCTTGAAGAAGCGCACCGACTGCTGAGCCGCGGCGTCCAATCCGACGAGGGGCAACGACAGCTCAGTCCGCACTACAGCCACACCAACCTGATGCTGCAAACGGCGAGCTGCTACATCGAGGCCGGACAGCCGGCCCGCGCTGCCGATCTGTACGGCGACATCTTGGCAAGCGGCACGGTTTCCCGTCGTGACACCGGCTACTTCATGGCTCGCCGTGCCTCATCGCTGGCGCTTGCCGGGCAACCGGACGACGCGGCGTCGGTCGGCTTGGCATCGGTGGAAGTGGCCACTGCGACCAACTCGCTGCGCACCAAGCGTGAACTCGGCCGAGTTATGCACACCTTGCGTCCGTGGGCGACGCGGCCCGGTCCGCGTGCGCTGCGTGAAGCCCTGCGAGCTTAGCCGCCCTGGCTCAGAAATTCCGCGGTGGTGCCGATGACGGATGCCTGCCATGCCCGACTCCGAGGATCGAGGTACTGCGGGTCGTCGTGGACGGCGAAGCCATGTTGCGCGCCCTCGATCTCCACCAGCCGGCACGGCCCGCCGAACTGCGACACCGCTGCCCGCGAGGCCGCGATGGAGACGAAGGTGTCTTTGGTGCCGTGCACGATGAGTGTCGGCGCCTGGACCTCACCAAGCGCCTCGTGCGGCCGAAGCCAGAAGACCTCGTTGTAGATGGCCCGTCCGTGCTTGAGTGTCGGGGAGTGCGACAGGTAGCCCTGCTCGGTGAGCTGGGTCGCCGCCTCATCGATCAGGCAGTCGCCCACCCAGAACGGCCGGTTGTCGATGGTGCGCTGCTTGTAGTTGAGCTGCGGGTTGAACAGCACCAACCGGGCGATCTCGTCTGGTTGCTTCGCTGCGTAGTAGGCGCAGACGCCACCGGTGAAGCTGGTGCCAAGCAGGCTGATCTTCCGTGCGCCGGTTGCTTGCCGTAGATGCGCCAGCACCACGCGGAGGTCGTTGAGGATGGTCGAGAGCGTCAGCTCTTCCTGTCGACCGTCGCTCGCACCGTGGCCCCGAAGGTCGAAGCGGAGGGACGCAACGCCGGCATCCGCCAGGCCGTCCGCCAGCCGTGTGAAGAAGCCACCCTCTTCTCGCGTGACGCCACCGCCATGGACCAGCACGACGGCGCGGCTGGTCGCTTCCCGGGGCTGCGTCAGCGTGCCTGCGAGCTGCTGGCCGTCGAGGGTGCGAACCGTCACCTCTGCGGTCATGGACATGGAGCAAGGGTAGAACGGTTCGGGCACGCCGACTGCTTCGTCGGCTTGTAACGGCGGACGGCACGTAGACGTCACCGACCGAGTGCCTCGGTGCAGCGAACGGCGAAGTCGGTGAGACTCGCCAGCACGATGTGCGCCCCGGCCTCGCGCAGTTCGTCGGAAGTGCTCTGGCCACTGGCGACACCCACAGCCAGGGCGTCGGCGTGGAGGGCGCCGCGAACGTCGTGGGGTGTGTCGCCGATGACCACGGCGCGGCGGCCGGCGAAGTCGTGACCGTACTTCTGCGACGCCCGTCTCCGTGCCTGGCGGACGAGGTCGGCGCGGTCGCTGCCGTCGTCGCCGTAGCCGCCGACCGAGAAGTCGAGGCCGTCGCCGAGGCCCAGCGCGGTGAGCTTGGCCATGGCGATGGGACGTATGTTGCCGGTGACGGCTGACTGGACGGTGCCTCGGGCTGCGCACGACTCGATGGCTTCCCGCGCGCCGGGGAGCACGATGCCGACCTCACGCATCCGACCGGTGAGCTGTTCGGCGGCCACCGCCAAGGCGGCGTAGAAGTCGTCGAACAGGGCCTCCGGCTCGTGGACGCCGTTCAGGTGCAGTGTTTCCACCATGATCGCCTGATCAGTGCGGCCCGACATGTCCGCAAGCTCGCCGAGCGGCTCGCCGGTCACCCGCTGGAAGGCCCGCTCGTAGATGCTGCGACTGACGCCCCCGCCGATACTGACGAGCGTGTGGTCGACATCCCACAGGACGAGCGAGGTGACGGGGGCACGCTGGTCAGTTGCCATGCGACAAGGCTAGTTCCGGCACTCGCGGATCCACCGTTGCCCAGCGCTGGTCGGCCCTGCATTCGGACTCCCGGGCGATACGGGCGTCGGGACGGTGGCGCTTCCGGGCGCGGGGGCGGTGGGCTCCCGCGCCGGGGCCGGTCGGGTCACTCCGGCAGGGGCAGGCACTCGGTGAGCAGGGCGAGGACGTCGCGCCAGGCGCGCTGTGCGTGCCGCGGGTGGTAGCCGACGCCGGGGACCGTGGGGTGGTCGACCGGCGGGTGGTGGAAGGCGTGGAGGGCGCCGCCGTACACCGCGAGGCGCCAGTCGACGCCCGCGGCCTGCATCTCGGCGGTGAACGCGTCCCGTTGAGCGGGCGGCATGATCGGATCCTCCGACCCGACTCCGGCCCACACCGGGCAGCGGATGCGCGCCGCCTCGCCCGGTCGGCCCGTGGTCGTTGCGTTGACCGTCCCGATCGCACGCAGGTCGACGCCGGCACGGCCGAGTTCCAGCCCGATGGCGCCCCCCGTGCCGTAACCGATGGCGGCGATCCGGTCGGGGTCGGTCCGCGGTTCGGCGCGCAGCACGTCGAGCGCCGCGTGGCCGATGCCCCGCATCCGGTCGGGATCGGCGAGTAGCGGCAGGCAACGGGCGAGCATCTCCTCGGGGCCACCCAGGTAGCGCCCGCCGTGAAGGTCGAAGGCCAGCGCCACGTACCCCAGTTCGGCGAGGGCGTCGGCCCGGCGGCGCTCGACGTCGCTGAGCCCCATGCCCTCCGGCCCGAGCAGCACCGCAGGCCGGCGGTCGGTGCCGGCCGGGAGCGCGAGGTGCCCGATCATCGTCAGACCGTCGGCCGGGTACGCGACCGTACGCGTCGTCGTCATCGTCGTCATGGGACGGGACCGTAGTGACCGTCGGGCCCGGTCAGGACGGTGTTCTCCGGTGGCGGAACAGCGGGGCGGGCCGCTCAGCTTCCGTCGTAGCCGACGACGACTCCCTGGAGGGCGGTGGCGACCGCGTCGGCGAGGTCGTAGTCGCAGAGGTTGACGGTCCAGTTGGCCGCGGTGACGAGGTAGGCGGGGACACCCTTCCACCGGATGGCGTCGCGCAGGGCCTGGTCGCGTGCGGCGGCGGTGCCGTACAGCGCGAGGGTGGCGCAGTTGGGGCTGCGTCCCACCGCGCCGCCGGTGTCGCAGGTGAGGACGCCGAGGTCGTCCACCTTCTGGCCGGTGCAGCCGACGGCCTGGTCGAGGTCATGGGCGAGGGCTTCGACGGTGGGGTAGCGGGGGGCGGCGGGGATCGTCGGCAGCGGGTACGCGGGTGCGCTCGCGCCGATCGCCGGCAGGACGACCCCGCCGAGCGCGGTTGCGATGGCCTGGGCGTGGGTGGGGGGCCGCACCCACACGTACCAGTTCCCGGCGGCCACGAGGGTCTGGAAGGTCGGCGACTTCCTCCGTAGGGCGACGGACGTCCCGATGTCGCTTCGGTCGGGCTGGGGATGGGCGAAGACGCTGATCTCGTTGAGCACTTTGTCGCCGTCGACGGTGCTGACGCACGTCGCGGTGGACCCGTGGTCGTCGGCGGAGTTGTCCCCGGCCGTGTTCGTGCAGTCCATGCCCTTGTCCGCCAGCCGCGCCTGGACGTCCCGTGCGAACGCGAAGACGGGTGCCTTGGGGACATCGGCGGGAAGGGCGACCGGGGCGATGCGCGAGTCGTGCCCGCACGCCGGCATGAGCAGCATGAGGCCCAGCGTCACCAGGACGCCGCCGGTACGTTTCCACGTGGCGCGGTTGCGCATCCGCTCAGTCCTCGGGAGGGGTGGGGGCCGGTCCGGGGGACGGTGTCGGCGTGCCGGGGGGAACGGGGCCAGTGCCGTACACCGTGGTCTCCACGCCGTCGGGAGCGTAGACGGGGGAGAGGTTCACCGACTGTCCTTCGGGGATGTCGGCCGCGAGGGTGGCCAGCGCGGCCTTGCGTTGCTTGTCCGTCAGGTCGGCCCAGGCGTTCGCGTCCTGGAGCGGAACCTTCAGCTTGTCCCAGTTGGCGGCCCGTGAGTGGATCGCCCCTCCGCGTGGCGCCGTGGCGTCCCCGTAGAGGGCGTTGGCATCGCGGACCTGCTGGGTGTCGGCCGCGTAGAGAAGGAAGAGTTGCTTGTCCGACCCCGCGCCGTGAGGATTCGCCTGAAGCTGCTTCAGGTAGTGGGCCGACAGCTTGATGTCGAAGTCGGGGTTCTCCTCGATGTATTTCGTCAGCTCGGAATCGTCGAGGTCACCGAGGAACTTCCCGTCCGCGGTGAACTCCCGTGGCTCCCTTCCTATCACCTCCCGCGCCGTCGCCAGTTTCATGTGGGTGATGCCGAGTGACTTGTCGGGCTTGACGGACTGCTCCAGGGTCCAGTCGAAGAGGTGTCCGCCGTCGGTGAGCAGCGAGTCCTGGGCCGGGTCGATGTTCTGGTACCACTGCTGTTCCTGCCAGACGATGGCCATCAGCAGGTTCTGGCTGATCCCGGTCTCCTTGGACGCAGCCGTGATCGCCCGTAATTCCTCGGCGTTGATGTTGAGCGGGTGCACCGTGTCGCCCTCGGCGAGCAGGCGCAGGGCGATGCCGACCGGTCCGTTGGTCATCAGGGACTCGTCGATCTCGACCATGCCCGGGTGGCCGGGGTAGGGCGCGGTCGAGATGAGGGTCAGGTCGTAGCGCCGCTTGAGCATCGGCACCTGGTCGTCCATCCAGGAGCACACGAGCAGTAGGGACCGCAGTGGCTGGTCGTCCAGCCCCTGCCGGGTGAACTGCTTCTGCATGGCGGTCACGGCGGACCGGAGCGTCTGCTGGTCCTTGGTGACCGTGTCGATGGTGGTCAGCAGTCGGGCCGGGTTGATTCCCGAGAATTCCGTCACGTCCGCCCCCCAGCGCGACGTGGGACCGCGTCTCCGGTCCCTGGTTTCCGTCAGTCCCTGTCGGCGTCGTACAGCTTCGCTTCGTTCACGGTGACCTTCGCCGGGCAGCCGGCGATCGCCCTGTCCACCTCGCTGATGAGGCGGTCGACTTCCGCTTTGACGTGTGTGCGCTTGCCGTTCGCGTCGGTGCGCCAACGGTTCGCGGCGGGGCCCACCCATGACTGGTCGTCGCCTTTTCCGCCGATCGCGGAGGCGGCGCGTCGGAGGGTGCCTTCCATGGCCGACGTGTGCGTGGACAGGTACGTCCGCAGGCTTCTGAGATCGGTCAGCCGCGGGTTGTCGATCATTTGCGGTGAGGCGCTGTTCGCGCCGTTTCCCCCGGTACCCACTTCCCACCCCCATGGTCCCGCCGGGTAGCGAATGTACGGTACATAATAAATGACGGTGAGTTGGTTGTCTTGATTCTCCGTCGGTTATGGACCCCACCTGCGGATTGTGCACCTCGGGACGCGCTGCGCGTGCAGCACGGGGGACGGCGCCCCGGGTTGCCGGAAGGCTTCAGCGGGATCCGGGGTCACCGGAAGGCTTCGGCGCGGCCCCGGGTCACCGGAAGACGTCGGCGTGGTCCGCGGCAAACGTGCCGAGGCCGCGGGCCCGTCGGCCCGTGAGGGCGGCGACGTCGTCCGACAGCCAGGCCGCGTCCCCCTCGGCGATCAGTCCGAAGACCTGCGCGTTGGAGGAGGCGACCGGCTCGGGGACCCCCGCCGCGATCATGCCCTCGCGGTGCTCGGCGGGCGTGACCCTGCGGTACTCCACCTCGTGGCCGACAGCCCGGGTCAGCGCGTCGGCGACGTCGTCGTAGCTGACGAGTTCGGGACCGGTCAGCAGGTAGGCGCGCCCCTCGTGGTCGCCTGGGGCCGCCGCGACGGCCGCCGCCGCTGCCGCCACGTCGCGCGAGTCGACCATCCCGAACCGGCCGTCGCCCGTGGACATCACGAACCCGTGTGTCTGCCGGACGACCGGGGCGACGACGAGCAGGTTCTGCATGAACAGGTTCGGCGCGAGCAGCGTGTGGGACAGGCCGCTCGCCCTGAGGTGGGCCTCGATGCGGGCGTGGTCGCGCCGGCGGTCGACGGGGGAGTCCTCGGTCGCGCGGTGATTGGTGATCTTGACGACGTGCTTCACGCCCTGGCGGACCGCGCTGTCGATGGCCGCGATCTCCTGGGCGGGGACCGACGGGCTGATGAGCAGGAGGGTGTCCACGCCGGCCATCGCCGCGTCCAGGGTGTCCGGCCGCTCGAAGTCGCCCGACGCGATCTCGGCGCCGCTCCAGCTCCCGTCCTGGGGCGCGCGGGTCGGGTCGCGGACCAGGGCCCTCGTGGCGAGCCCGCCGCCGGCCAGTAGCCGCACCGCTTCCGCGCCGATCCTGCCCGTTGCTCCCGTGGTCAGAATCATCGTGCCTCCGTCGTTCGTGTCAGGGGGGCCGCGCCGGTGCCCGGTGCGGCCCCCACCAGACTGCACGAGCCGGTTTCGTTGAGGAAGTAGGCACCGGAAGGGTATATAGGTACCTGATGGATACCGACATGAGGGTCACGTACGCGAAGGACTGCCCGTCGCGGACGGTCGTGAGCGTGCTGGCGAACAAGTGGGCGCTCTACATCCTGGGGGTGCTCGGCCGGAACGACCGGCCCCTGCGCTTCACCGTGCTGCGCCGTCACATCGAGGGCGTGACCCAGAAGTCCCTGACCCAGGCGCTGCGCAACCTCGAACGCGACGGCCTGGTCCGGCGCACCGTCTACCCGACCGTCCCGCCCCGGGTGGAGTACTCCCTCACCGACCTCGGCCGTGAGGCGGGCGCGCTGACCACCGCCATCGCGGACTGGTCCAAGGCGAACGCGACCCGGGTGCTCACCGCCCGCGCCGCCTACGACGGCCGTGCCGACGACGACACCGACGGCGCCCGGGGCACGGAGGGCGCCCGCCACACCGACGGCGCACTGGGCACCGACCCGCGCTGACGGGCGCCCGCGCCGCCCCTCCGCCCGGCCGCGCGGGGGACGTCAGCCCTCCTTCGGTGCCGCGCCGCCCCCCGCGGCCGTCGCGCTCCAGCCGCGTTCGAGGAGCAGGCACGCCGCGTCGATCGCGGCCGCGGGGTCGGGGCGGGTGCCGGCGAACGCGATCGTCTCCAGGGTGAAACGGGCGTAGGCGGCACAGAGCGGGTCGTCCTGCGGGCGGCCGGTCTCGCCGGCGAGCGCACGGGCCAGCGCGTGTTCGTGGCGCAGCCACATCGCGCGGGAGTACGCGGTCAGGGCCGGGGTCTCCTGGACGAGCCGCTGGAGGTCGGCGAAGCGGGGGTCGCGGCTGTGGCCGGCCACGGCGAAGCGGACGAGGTGGGCGCGCAGGGCCTCCGGGACCGTCCGGCCGGGAGAGCGGTCGGTGACCGCGCGCACCAGGGCCTCCTCGTTGCGGGCGTCCTCGTCGAAGACCAGCGCCTCCTTGCCGTGCGGGAAGTAGTTGAACAGCGTCGACACCGACACGTCGGCGCCCTCGGCGATCTCGCGTACGCCGACCTGTTCGTAGCCGCGCTCCAGGAAGAGGCGCAGCGCCGTGTCGGCGATCGCCTGGCGGGTGGCGGCCTTCTTGCGCGCGCGCAGCCCGCCCGTCCCGGCTCGGCCGGTGGTCTCTGCCATGTCCGTAAGGCTAGCCGAGTCCGGATGAATTTGGAACGGTTGTATATTTGGAGTCGTTGTACATATGGTCTCCGGTGTCGGAGACCCAGCGGTGACCCGCCGCGACCCGGCATTGGCGGAAGGAATCTCAATGACGAAGTCAAGCCGCTTGTGTGACCGGTGGGGCGGAGGTGAACGGCTTTCCGTCACGCAGCATCGCCCACAGCACGTCGACTCGGCGGCGGGCGAGCGAGAGCAGGGCCTGAGTGTGCAGCAGCCCCTCGCCTCGCTTCCTGAGGTAGTAGTCCCGGGACGGGCCCGGCCGCATCATCACGGACTGGGCAGCCATGTAGAACACCCGGCGCAGGCGCCGGCTGTAGCGTTTGGGCCGGTGGTAGTTGCCGGTGCGGCGGCCGGAGTCCCGTGCGACCGGGGCGAGGCCGGCGTGCGAGGCGAGGCTGCCGGCGTCGCGGTAGCCGGACAGGTCGCCGACGATGGCGATGAACTCGGCGCCCAGGATGGGCCCCATGCCGGGCATGGACTCTATGATCTCGGCGCGGTCGTCGGTGTGGAAGGTCTCACGGATCTCCCGGTCGTTGTCCTTGATCCGCTCGTCCAGGGCCAGGAGCTGGTGGGCGAGGTCGCAGACCAGCTTCGCCGACCGTTTCTCGCCGGGCAGTGCGATCTGCTGGGACTGGGCGGCCTCGACCGCCTTGGCGGCGACGTCGGCGGCGCTGCGGATCTTGCGGCGTTCGAGCCAGGTCGTCAGACGCTTGACGCCGATGCGGCGCAGGGCAGCCGGGGTCTGGTACTCGGTCAGCATGACGACCGGGCCTTTGGCCGCGGAGTAGTCGAAGGCCCGCTCCAGGGCCGGGCAGATGCCCACCAGCAGATCGCGAAGCCGGTTGATCAGCCGAACGCGGTCGGCGATCAGGTCGGTCCGGTAGTTCGTCAGCACCCTCAGGCTGGTGACCAGCTCAGGAGGCGTGTCCAAAACGGCGAAGCCCTTCGGGCGCATGCGTGCCTGATCGGCGATGACCCGCGCGTCCTTGGCGTCGGTCTTCCCCTCGCCCTTGTACGCGCCGGTCATCCGGTTGACCGTGCGGCCCGGCACGTAGACCACGCTCTGTCCGTGGGCGACCAGCAAGGCCAGCAGGAGCGTGGAAGCTCGGCCGGAGATGTCCACCGCCCAGCGGATCTCGTCGGCCCGCTCTCGGGCGGTCTCGATGAGAGCGAGGATCTGGGCCTCGTCGTTGATCACCTTCGTCGAGAACAACGTCTCGCCGTCTGCGTCCAGGGCCACCGCCCAGTGGTGCCCCTTGCCCGCGTCGATGCCGACCCATATCCGGCCCTGTCGAGTGCTCAACCCGTCGCTTCCATTCCACCGTGACCAGCACTTCCGTGGCCCGAAGAACACTCCGCCGACAGGTCCCTAACCAGCGATGGCCGCAGTTCTCAATCAGTGGTCGGAGCGTCCCGGAGGACCGGGCGGCCATTCCTTCGGAGCCATCAACGGCAGAACCCCATCAGCCATACCCGGTCCTCCCGGACCGCCAACCATTCTTAGGGAGCCCCATGAATCCCGCGACCCCCGAAGTCCCCGCGACCCCCGTACACGGGGAAACCTCCGAAACACCTGGCACCCGCCCGCGCCCCGGGCGGGCCGTCGGGCCCGTGGCGGGCCCCGCCCGCCCGAGGATCCACGTCGTCGGCGCCGGCCCCGGCGGGCTGACCTGCGCCCGCATCCTCCAGCGGCACGGCATCGAGGTCACCGTCCACGACCGCGCACCGCACGCCGACTCCCGCGACCAGGGCGGCACGCTCGACCTGCACGCCGACAACGGCCAGATCGCCCTGCGCGAGGCCGGGCTGCTCGACGCCTTCTTCGCGCTGGCCCGGCCGGAAGGGCAGGAGATGCGGCGGCTGGACCTGTCCGGCGCCCTCCTCGACCACCACCTTCCCGAGGACGGCGACCTGTTCAAGCCGGAGATCGACCGCGGCCAGCTCCGCGACCTGCTGCTGGAGTCCCTCCGACCGGGCACCGTGCGCTGGGGCCACGCCCTCGACCGGGTCGAGGGCGCCGCCGGAGGGCCGCGCCGGCTGTGCTTCGCCGACGGCACCACCGCGGAGGCCGACCTCGTCGTCGGCGCCGACGGCGCCTTCTCCCGGGTGCGCCCGGCCGTGTCCGCCGCCCGACCCGGGTACACCGGGGTCGGCTTCCTGGAGGCGTGGTTCTCCGACGTCGACCGCCGCCACCCCGAGATCGCCGCACTGGTCGGCCGGGGCGGTGCCCACGCGGCCGACGGCGAGCGCGCCATGTTCGCCCAGCGCAACAGCGGCGACCACATCCGCGTGTACGTCATCCGGCGCGTGCCGGTCGACTGGATCGCCGGGCGCGGCCTGACGGTCGCCGACACCGACGCACTGCGCGCCCTGCTCCTCGACGAGTTCGCGCACTGGTCGCCCCGGATGCGGCGGCTGGTCACCGACAACGACGGCCCGTACGTCGACCGGCCGATCTTCGCGCTCCCCGTCCCGCACACCTGGCCGCACGACCCGGCCGTGGCCCTGCTCGGGGACGCCGCCCACCTGATGCCCCCGCTGGGGGTCGGGGTGAACCTCGCCATGCTCGACGCCGCCGAACTCGCGCTCGCGCTGGCACGCGAGGCCACGGTCGCCGACGCCGTCCGCGCCTACGAGGGAACCATGCTGCCGCGCTCCACCGAGACCGCCGCGCTGCTGGAAGGCGGCGCCGAGCAGCTCCTGTCCACGGACCCGCACGACGACGACGCCGCGCACGTCACCGCCGCGCACGTCACCGCCGGGCAGGACGGCGCCGACTCCACCGCCCCCGACGGCGCCCCACTCCAGGGCGCCGCCCTCCCGGACGCCCCCACGCCCCGGCGGTGACCCCGGGCGCCGCGCCCGCCGGAGCCGCGGATGCCGCGCGCACCCGTCGTCCTACCCGCCGGAGCCGCGGATGCCGCGCGCACCCGTCGTCGTACCCGCCGCGCCGCGCCCGCCCGCCGCCGGCCGCACCTTCGGGACGCGGCCGGGCGTTCTTGCCGCGCTACCGCGGCGCCGGCGCCAGCCCGTCCTCGACCAGCCCGGCGAGGACCGCCTCGCCCAGCGTGTGGACCGCGGACTGCGGGCGGACCATCACCGTGAACTCGCGGATGCGGCCCGCCGGGTCGAGGTGGATCAGGTCGATCCCGTTGATCTCGCGGCCGTTCACGGTGGCGCGGAAGAGCAGCACCGCGGCCGGGGTCTCGCCGCCGTCGACGAGGGTGTGGGCGGCGCCGTCGAGGCGGCCGACGTAGCGGAAGTCCTCGAAGGTGCGCAGGAGGACGTTGAGCAGGCCGAGCACCTGGTCCCGGCCCTCGAAGGGGCGGAACTTCACCGGGCTGTACAGGCGGACGTCCTCGGTGAACAGGTCGGTCATCGCCCCGAGGTCGCGCTGCTCGACGGCGGTGCGGAAGCGGTCCACGGCGGTGTCGGTCGACGTCATGGCGGCGGCTCTCCTGGTCCTGGGGCCGCGGGGGTCCCGGTCACGGAGTACTCATCGAATGGGGTACTCATATTCTTGAGTAGGATGATGCACGGGTGCGGACCCCGGGACAACCCCGCGGCCGGCACCGCACTTCCGGGGACAGCGGAGGAGGCCGACCGGATGGCGCTGCGCCACGCCGTGCTCGCGGCGCTGCTCGACGAGGAGCTGAGCGGCTACCAGCTCGCGAAGGCGTTCGACAGGGGGGTGGCCAACTTCTGGCAGGCCGCGCCCCAGCAGCTCTACGCGGAACTGCCGAAGCTGGAGCGGGCCGGCCTGGTCACCGGCCGCAGGGTGGCGCAGGAGGGCCGGCCCGACAAGCGCGTCTACCAGGTCACCGACCTCGGCCTCGCCGAGCTCGAACGGTTCGCCGGGACCACCGGGAAGCCGTCGCTGATCCGCGACGACCTCATGGTCAAGGTGCAGGCCGCCGACCACGTCGATCCGGACGTCCTCACCGCCCGCCTCGCCGAGCGGACCGCCTTCGCCCAGGCCCGGATCGAGCTGTTCGAAGGGCTGCTGCGCACGATGCGCGGCGACGCCACGGAGGAGGAGTACCTGCGCGGCGGCAGCCGGATCGGGCCCTACCTCACCTGCCTGCGCGGCCTCGCCTTCGAGCGTGCCAACCGCGAGTGGTACGAGCACACCGCCGCGGTCCTGCGCGAGCGGCGGGAGCCCCGCCCGTAGGACCTGCCCGCAAAGATCCGCCGGACAGGCCCCGGCGAGCACCCGGGACGGGCCGCCGCCCGCCGCGTCCGGCGTTCGCCCCCGGGCTCCGCGGTCGGCCGCGCCCGGCCCCACCCCTCGGCTTCGCGATCGGCCGCCCCGGCTCGGTACGATTCAGCGCAGCGGCGGCAGGCGACCCGCCCGCGCACGCAAGCCTCAAGTCAGGAGCAGACCGGTGTCAGACCTCCGTGTGATCATCAAACGCGATTCCGCCGCACCGGAAGAGCGGTTGGTCACGACGGGCACGACCGCGGCCGATCTGTTCGAGGGCGAGCGCTCCGTGGTCGCCGCCCGGGTCGGCGGCGTGCTCAAGGACCTCGCCTACCCGGTCGCCGACGGCGACGAGGTCGAGGCCGTGGACATCACCAGCCCCGACGGGCTGAACATCCTGCGGCACTCCACCGCCCACGTGATGGCGCAGGCGGTGCAGGACGTCTTCCCCGAGGCCAAGCTCGGCATCGGCCCGCCGATCAAGGACGGCTTCTACTACGACTTCGACGTCCCGAAGCCCTTCACCCCCGATGACCTGAAGGCCATCGAGAAGCGGATGCAGGAGATCCAGAAGCGCGGCCAGCGCTTCTCCCGGCGCCCGGTCACCGACGCCGCCGCGCGCGAGGAACTGGCCGACGAGCCGTACAAGCTGGAGCTGATCGGCCTCAAGGGCGCCGCGGCCGGGGCCGACGACGGCGCCGACGTCGAGGTGGGCGGCGGCGAGCTGACCATCTACGACAACCTCGACGCGAAGACCGGCGAGCTGTGCTGGAAGGACCTGTGCCGCGGCCCGCACCTGCCCACCACGCGCGCCATCCCGGCCTTCAAGCTGATGCGCAACGCGGCCGCCTACTGGCGCGGCAGCGAGAAGAACCCACAGCTCCAGCGGATCTACGGCACCGCGTGGCCCACCAGGGACGAGCTCAAGGCCCACCTGGACTTCCTCGCCGAGGCGGAGAAGCGCGACCACCGCAAGCTCGGCTCCGAACTCGACCTGTTCTCCTTCCCCGACGAGCTGGGCTCGGGCCTGGCGGTCTTCCACCCCAAGGGCGGGGTGATCCGCAAGGAGATGGAGGAGTACTCCCGCAAGCGCCACGAGGAGGCGGGGTACGAGTTCGTCAACACCCCGCACATCACCAAGGCGAAGCTCTACGAGACCTCCGGCCACCTGCCGCACTACGCCGAGGGCATGTTCCCCCCCATGGAGTTCGAGGGGCAGGACTACTACCTCAAGGCCATGAACTGCCCGATGCACAACCTGATCTTCGACGCCCGCGGCCGCTCCTACCGCGAACTGCCGCTCAGGCTCTTCGAGTTCGGCACGGTGTACCGCTACGAGAAGTCCGGTGTCGTGCACGGCCTGACCCGGGCCCGGGGCTTCACCCAGGACGACTCGCACATCTACTGCACCAAGGAGCAGGTGCCCGACGAGCTGGACTCGCTGCTCACCTTCGTGCTGAACCTGCTGCGGGACTACGGCCTCAGCGACTTCTACCTGGAGCTGTCCACCCGGGGCGAGGGCGACAAGTTCATCGGCGAGGACCACGAGTGGGCCGAGGCCACCGAGCAGCTCCGGCAGGCCGCGGAGAAGCAGGGCCTGGAACTCGTGATGGACCCGGGCGGAGCCGCCTTCTACGGCCCGAAGATCTCGGTCCAGGCACGCGACGCCATCGGCCGGACCTGGCAGATGTCCACGATCCAGGTCGACTTCCAGCAGCCGGCCCGCTTCAAGCTGGAGTACACCGCGGCCGACGGCACCCGGCAGCAGCCGGTGATGATCCACCGGGCGCTGTTCGGCTCCATCGAGCGGTTCTTCGCGGTGCTGCTGGAGCACTACGCCGGCGCCTTCCCGGCGTGGCTGGCCCCGGTGCAGGCGGTCGGCATCCCGGTCGGCGACGCGCACGTGCCCTACCTCCAGGAGTTCGCGGCCGAGGCCAGGCGCAAGGGGCTGCGGGTCGAGGTGGACTCCTCCTCGGACCGGATGCAGAAGAAGATCAGGACCTGGCAGCGCCAGAAGCCGCCGTTCATGATCATCGTCGGCGACGACGACATGTCGCACGGCACCGTCTCCTTCCGCTACCGCGACGGCTCGCAGGAGAACAACGTCCCGCGCGACGAGGCGCTGGCCAAGCTCGTGGACGTCGTGGAGCGCCGCGTGCAGGTCTGAGCCCCGGCCCCCGGGCCTGCGTCCCGGCCCCCGGTCCGCCGCGGTTCAGCGGACCGGGGGCCGCTCGCCCTCCCGGGCGAAGACCTGCACCAGCCACGAGGAGAACGAGCCGGTCACCGCGCCCAGCAGCGCCACACCGCACACCATCAGCCCCACCGCGATGGTGCGGCCGAGCGCCGTGACCGGGGTGGCGTCCCCGTAGCCGACCGTGGTGAGGGTCGAGCACATCCACCACACCGAGTCGCCGAAGGTGCGGATGGACGAGCCGGGCGCGTTGCGCTCCGCCTGGTACACCGCCAGCGCCGCCGAGAAGCCGAGCAGGGCCGCGGTGATGCCGGTGTACGAGATCACCCGCGCGTACAGGTTCAGCCGCGGTGCTTCCCGGCGCTGCTGCACCGCCTGGTAGGTGTCGACGAAGCGCAGCGGGCGCAGCAGCGGCAGGACCAGGACGACCGTGTCCAGCAGGTGGTGGCGCACATGCACCGCCAGCGAGCGGTCCGGACCCAGCCGCCAGCGCACCAGGTAGTCGACGAGGAACACCGCCCAGGCGCCGTAGACCACGGCCAGGCACGCGTCGTGCCCCTGCGGGGGCATCCCGCGGGCCAGCACGTGCACGGCGTACGCGGTCAGGAAGAGGAGACCCACGGCGAAGAGGGGCAGTTCGCTGCGGTCCTCCCAGCGGGCGAGGCGGGGGTCGGCGGCCATTCCGCCAGGATCGCGGGCCCCGGCCCGGGACGGCCCCGGCGACACGCGGGGCGAGGGGATGGCCATATGCTGAACGGCATGACGAGTGAGCCGGAGCAGCGCGGTGGGGCGGGAGGTCCGGACGCGTTCCAGCGGCTGTGGACTCCGCATCGGATGGCGTACATCCAGGGCGAGAACAAGCCGACCGGGCCCGGCGCGGGCGACGGGTGTCCCTTCTGCGTGATCCCCTCGAAGTCCGACGAGGACGGGCTGGTCGTCGCGCGCGGCGAGCGGGCGTACGCCGTGCTCAACCTCTACCCGTACAACAGCGGGCACCTGATGCTCGTGCCCTACCGGCACGTCGCGGACTACACGGAGCTGGACGAGGGCGAGACGGCGGAGGTCGCGCTGCTGACGAAGCAGGCGATGGCCGCGCTGCGCTCCGCGTCGGGCGCGCAGGGGTTCAACATCGGGATGAACCAGGGGGACGTGGCGGGCGCGGGCATCGCGGCGCACCTGCACCAGCACGTGGTGCCCCGCTGGGGCGGGGACGTGAACTTCATGCCGGTGGTCGGCAACACGAAGGTGCTGCCGCAACTGCTGGCGGACACCCGCAAGATCCTGGCGGAGGCCTGGCCGAGCTGAGCCCGAGGGGGGCTCACGCGTCGTAGGCGTCCGCCTTCTTCGGCTCGACCGCCTGGACCATGCCGCTCAGCGCCATGGAGCGGCTGGTGAACTGGCTGATGTCCACGCCGTTCTCGTCCATCACCTGGATCGCGGCGGCGTGCACCGCGCGCAGCACGGGCGTGGCGGCGCGCAGCGCGTCGTCGGCCATGAAGCGGTGCTGCCAGGGCTTGTCGGCCCAGGTGTGGCGCAGCCCGAACGGCTCGGGCAGCTTCAGGGCGCCGCCGAGGTGGTCGAGGATCGACGGGAAGCGGGTCAGGGGGGCGCGGACGGCGAGGCGGACCACCTCGGTGGGGGTGACGATCGGCAGCGAGATCGTCTTGGTCTCCCAGAACTTCACCTGCTTGCTGACCGTCTTGCTCGGCGCCGACGGCTTCGAGGTGAACAGCCCCTTGATCGGGCCGAGGGCGTAGCCGGTGACCTCGACCCGCAGGGTCTGCGCGAGCACCGTCACGGTGACCATGAGGGTGATGACGAGGTTGCCGTCCCACAGCACGAACTGCACGCCCAGGTAGTGCCGGTTGCCCTTGCCGAACTGCTGGTTGTTGCAGATCCGCTGGACCTCGAAGTCCTTGACGGTGTACGCCTCGACCTCGGTGCCGGTGGGGCGGGAGATGCTGCCGGCGCCCTCGCCGATCGGTGCGACCACCCAGTGCCGTATCGAGGGCTTCGGGAAGCCGCCGGTGTGCAGGGGGCCGCGCTCCAGCATGCGCAGCCGGTCGTGGATCGCCCGGACCACGTCCCAGCTTCGGAACGGGTTGATCTCCTTCATGTCCTCGCGGGGGACGAGCTCCTCGGCCATCTGCCAGCTACCCCAGCGGCTGCCCATGCCGAGTATCCCCTTGGGGCCGGCGTAGAAGACGACGTTGCTGTTCTGCTCGGCGGCGAGCTTCGCCAGGCTCTGCCGCAGGGTCTCCGCCCGGAGCTGGTTGGGGTTGCGGGGCACCGCCTCGGGGATCTTCGCGCCGATCACGGAGCCGCCGGCCAGGTCACCCCAGCGGGCCCGCAGGTCCTTGGCGGTGCGCTCGCAGATCCGGCGGGCGAGGTACCAGCCGATCACCGGTACGACCATCATCACCCGGAAGTACTCCCGCCAGAAACCGCTGAAGGGCGGCTTGATGGCCAGCAGGACCGCCAGGAGGGCGGCGACCGCGAGCACCGCGCCGCCCAGCACGCCGGCCCGGTTGCCCTTCGCCTTCAGCCCGGCCAGCGAGCGGCGTAGCTGGAAGGCGCCGAGCCACAGCAGGGTGCCGGGCAGGAAGAGCACCCCGCACACGCCCATCACGATGCTGAGCTGGTTGTCGCGCTCCTGCCGGATCCGGGTGGCGGCCAGGCAGTGCTCGACGACGGTCTGCGGCTCGATGCCGAAGGACTGGACGAGCTCGCCGCGCGCGGCGCCGAGCATCCGGACCTGGACGGCGCGGGCGAACGCCTCGCCGAGGTTCGGCTCGAACAGCGACAGCCGGGGCGGGGTGACCTTAGCCCCGTCGCTGATGCCGATCAGGTCCTGCATCGAGGAGTCCCGGTACGCGGCGGAGGCGAGCGCCTGCGTGGCCGCCGTCTCCCCGTCGGTGCCCAGGAGCGGGACCTGCGCTCCCGGGCTGAAGTCGAACCCGTCTGTCACCGCAGCCCCCACTCGCCATCCGACCGCACCCTGCACGGAACCGGCTCCGACCGGCCCTTTCCCCGTACCGGGCCGCATCACACGTTCGGAGCACTCACCACATTACCGGCGGGGGGTCACCTGGCGCGCGCGGTCTGCTCTTCCGCTCCCTCCAAGTGGTGCATTTTCGCCGCGAGTTGTGTGGGCATCGGCTCATGGCGGGCATAGTGGCGGCTGAACCGGCCGGTGCCGTGCGACAGGGAGCGCAGTTCCACGGCGTACCGGCCGATCTCGGTCTCCGGCACCTCGGCGCGCACCAACGAGCGGCCCGCGCCCGCCGGTTCGGCGCCGAGCACGCGGCCGCGCCGGCCGGACAGGTCGCTCATCACCGGGCCGACGTAGGCGTCCGGCACCAGCACCCCGACCTCGTCGACCGGTTCGAGCAGCCGGATGCCGCACCCGGCGGCCGCCTCGCGCAGCGCCAGCGCGCCCGCGGTCTGGAAGGCGGCGTCGGAGGAGTCCACCGAGTGCGCCTTGCCGTCCGTGAGCGTGACCCGGACGTCGACCAGCGGGATGCCGGCGGTCACCCCGCGCTCGGCCTGCGCGCGCACGCCCTTCTCGACCGACGGGACGAACTGGCGCGGCACCGCCCCGCCGACCACCCTGTCGACGAACTCGACGCCCGAGCCCGCCGGCAGCGGCTCCACCTCGATGTCGCAGATCGCGAACTGGCCGTGCCCGCCGGACTGCTTCACGTGCCGGCCGCGGGCGCTCACGGCCCGGCCGAACGTCTCGCGCAGCGGCACCCGGTGCTCGACCGCGTCGACCCGCACCCCGTAGCGGCCGCGCAGCCGCTCCAGCGCCACCTCGGCGTGCGCCTCTCCCATGCACCACAGCACCACCTGGTGGGTGTCGGGGTTCTGCTCCAGCCGCATGGTGGGGTCCTCGGCCACCAGCCGGGCCAGGCCCTGGGAGAACTTGTCCTCGTCGGCGTTGCCGTGCGCCTCGATCGCGACCGGCAGCAGCGGGTCGGGCATCCGCCACGGCGCCATCAGCAGCGGGTGGTCCGGGTCGGAGAGCGTGTCGCCGGTCTCGGCCCGGGCCAGCCGCGCCACGCACACCAGGTCGCCGGCGGACGCGGACGGCACCGGGCGCTGCTGCCGGCCGGACGGCGACGACAGCGCGCCCACCCGCTCGTCCACGTCGTGGTCCTCGTGGCCGCGGTCGCGCAGGCCGTGCCCGGACACGTGCACCGTCTCGTCGGGCCGCAGCGTGCCGGAGAAGACCCGCACCAGGCTCAGCCGGCCGACGTACGGGTCGGAGGCCGTCCTGACCACCTCGGCGGCCAGCGGGCCGTCCGGGTCGCAGGCCAGCGCCGGCCGGGGGTGCCCCTCGGGATCGGTGACCGGCGGTGCGGCGCGCTCCAGCGGGGTGGGGAACCCCCGGGTGACCAGCTCCAGCAGTTCCACGGTGCCCAGTCCCTGGCGGGCGCCCTCGGCGGCGGGCGCGGCGGCCAGCACCGGGTGGAAGCCGCCGCGGGCCACGGCCCGCTCCAGGTCCGCGAGGAGCGTGCCGGTGTCGAGGGCCTCGCCGCCGAGGTAGCGGTCCATCAGCGTCTCGTCCTCGCTCTCGGCGATGATCCCCTCGACCAGCCGGTCGCGGGCCCCGGCCAGCCGCGCGGCGGTCGCCGGATCCGGGTCGGCCTCCACCCGCTCGCCGGAGGAGTAGTCGTGGACCCGGCCGGTGAGCAGCCCGACCAGGCCGGTGACCGGGGCGTGGCCGTCGGGTCCCGCCGGGCCGCGCACCGGCAGGTACAGCGGCAGCACCGCGTCCGGGTCGTCGCCGCCCAGCTCCCGCGCGCACTGCGCGGCCGTCTCCTCGAAGCCGGCCCGCGCGGACTCCAGGTGCGTGACCACCACCGCGCGCGGCATGCCGACCGCGGCGCACTCGTCCCACACCATGCGGGTCGCGCCGCCGATCCCCTCGCCGTCCTGCGCGGCCGAGACGACGAAGAGGGCCGCGTCCGCCGCCCGCAGACCGGCCCTCAACTCCCCGACGAAGTCGGCGTACCCGGGGGTGTCCAGGAGGTTGATCCGGACCCCGCCCCACTCCACCGGCACCAGGGACAACTGGACGGAGCGCTGCTGGCGCCGCTCGATCCCGTCGCGGTCGGAGAGCGAGCCGCCGTCCTCCACCCGCCCCGCCCGGCCGACGGCTCCCGTCGCCAGGGCCAGCGCCTCCACCAAGGTGGTCTTGCCCGCGCCGCTGTGGCCGACCAGGACCACGTTGCGCACCTCCTGCGGGCGGCTCCCGCCGGCGGCCGCCGCCGGTACGTCTCCGGCGGCCCCTGGTGCCGCGTCCTTCCTACCGCCACCACTCATGCGTCCCGCCTCCCGGGGTTCGCTCCGCGGGTGCGTACAGTTCCCCTCCGACGGTACGCCCGTCCGGGCACCTGGGGCCCGGTCTGGCTACGATGGGCCCTCCGGCAGCCGCTCCGGCTGCCGTGTGCGGGGACCCGCGAGCAGCCCGTTCCCGTTCCGAACCCCACCGACCTGTCGGGAAGGCCATGCTGAACAAGTACGCGCGTGCGTTCTTCACGCGTGTTCTCACGCCGTTCGCCGGATTCCTCCTGCGCAAGGGGGTGTCGCCGGACACGGTGACCCTGATCGGCACCGCGGGTGTCGTCGTTGGCGCCCTGGCCTTCTACCCCAGGGGCGAGTTCTTCTGGGGCACCGTCGTCATCACCCTGTTCGTCTTCTCGGACCTGGTCGACGGCAACATGGCCCGGCAGTCCGGCCGCTCCAGCCGCTGGGGCGCGTTCCTGGACTCCACCCTGGACCGCGTCGCCGACGGCGCCGTCTTCGGCGGCCTGGCGCTCTGGTACGCCGGCCGCGGCGACGACCTCGTACTGTGCGCGGTCACCATCTTCTGCCTCGCCAGCGGCCAGGTGGTCTCCTACACCAAGGCGCGCGGCGAGGCGATCGGCCTCAAGGTCGCGGTCAACGGCCTGGTCGAGCGCTCCGAGCGCCTGGTGATCACGCTGGTGCTGTGCGGCCTGTCCGGCTTCCACCGCACCTTCGGCGTGCCCGGCATCCAGTGGCTGCTGCCGATCGCGCTGTGGGTCGTCGCCGTCGGCAGCCTCGTCACCCTGATCCAGCGGGTCGTCACGGTGCGCCGGGAGGCCGCCGAGGCCGACGCGGAGGCCGCCGAGCGGGCGGTCAGCCAAGGGAGCGGAGTGTGAGGGAACGCCTCACCGACGGCCTGTACGGGCTCGGCTGGAGCGCGGTGAAGACGCTGCCGGAACCGGCGGCCAGGGCGCTGGGCCGGACCATCGCCGACGCGGCGTGGCGGCAGCGCGGCACCGGCGTGCGGCGGCTGGAGGCGAACCTGGCCCGCGTGGTCCCCGGCGCGGGCCCCGACCGGCTGCGCGAACTGTCCCGGCAGGGCATGCGCTCCTACTTGCGGTACTGGATGGAGTCCTTCCGGCTGCCGGCCTGGAGCGAGGACCGCGTCCGCTCCGGCTTCGCCCCGCAGGACGTGCACTGGCTGACCGACGGCCTCGCCGCGGGCCGCGGGGTCATCCTCGCGCTCCCGCACATGGGCAACTACGACCTCGCCGGCGCCTGGGTCACCACCAAGCTGGAGACGCCGTTCACCACGGTCGCCGAGCGCCTCAAGCCGGAGACCCTCTACGACCGGTTCGTGGCCTACCGCGAGAGCCTGGGCATGGAGGTCCTGCCGCACACCGGCGGCTCCGCGTTCGGCACCCTCGCGCGGCGGCTGCGCGCGGGCGGCCTGGTCTGCCTGGTCGCCGACCGCGACCTGTCCAGCAGCGGGGTTGAGGTCGACTTCTTCGGCGAGAAAACCCGGATGCCGGCCGGCCCGGCGATGCTCGCCCAGCAGACCGGCGCGCTGCTGCTGCCGGTCACCCTCTGGTACGACGGGTCGCCGGTCATGCAGGGCAAGGTGCACCCCCCGGTCGAGGTGCCCGCCGACGGCGACCGCGCGAGCCGCACGGCGGTGATGACCCAGGTACTGGCGAACACGTACGCGTCCGGCATCGCGGAGCACCCGCAGGACTGGCACATGCTGCAACGCCTCTGGCTGAGCGACCTGCCGCAGCGCCCGGGCACCGGGGCGCAGCCGCCGCCCGCCCCCGCCGCGCCCGAGCCGCCCGGGACTCCCGCCGCCGAGCCGCCGGACAGCCCCGCGGGGGCGGAGCAGCCGCCGGACGGCACCGTGGGGGCGGAGCAGCCGCCGCCCGGCCCCACCCCGAACGAGCCCCCGAAGACGGAGCGAACGTGAGGATCGGGATCGTCTGCCCGTACTCCTGGGACGTCCCCGGCGGCGTCCAGTACCACATCCGCGACCTCGCCGAGCACCTCATCGCGCTCGGGCACCACGTCTCGGTGCTCGCCCCGGCCGACGACGGGACACCGCTGCCGCCGTACGCGGTCTCCGCGGGCCGGGCGGTGCCCGTGCCCTACAACGGCTCCGTGGCGCGGCTGAACTTCGGCTTCCTGTCGGCCGCGCGGGTCCGCCGCTGGCTGCACGACGGCGGCTTCGACGTCATCCACATCCACGAACCCACCTCGCCCTCGCTCGGGCTGCTCGCCTGCTGGGCGGCCCGCGGCCCGATCGTGGCGACCTTCCACACCTCCAACCCCCGCTCCCGCGCGATGATCGCG
Organism: Streptomyces sp. SN-593; assembly: GCF_016756395.1. Classification (NCBI taxonomy): domain Bacteria; kingdom Bacillati; phylum Actinomycetota; class Actinomycetes; order Kitasatosporales; family Streptomycetaceae; genus Actinacidiphila; species Actinacidiphila reveromycinica. Next base: position 966,452 of record NZ_AP018365.1, on the reverse strand, counting down.
GCCTACCCGATCCTCCAGCCCGCGCTGGAGAAGATCAGCGCCCGGATCGCGGTCAGCGAGTACGCCCGGCGCACCCTGGTCGAGCACCTGGGCGGCGACGCGGTCGTCATCCCCAACGGCGTGGACGTCGGCTTCTTCGCCGCCGCGGAGCCGAAGCCGCAGTGGCAGGGGGACACGATCGGGTTCATCGGGCGCATCGACGAGCCCCGCAAGGGGTTGCAGGTCCTGATGCGGGCGCTGCCCGGCATCGTCGCGGAGCGGCCCGGCGCGCGGCTCCTGGTGGCCGGACGCGGCGACCAGCGCGAGGCCCTGGAGCCGCTGCCGGCCGCGCTCCACGACCGGGTCGAGTTCCTGGGGATGGTCAGCGACGAGGACAAGGCGCGGCTGCTGCGCAGCGTGGACCTCTACGTCGCGCCCAACCTCGGCGGCGAGAGCTTCGGGATCATCCTGGTGGAGGCGATGTCCGCGGGGGCCGCGGTGCTCGCCGCCGACCTCGACGCCTTCGCGCAGGTGCTCGGGCAGGGCAGCGCGGGGGAGCTGTTCCCGAACGGCGACGCCGACGCGCTGGCGGCCGCCGCGGTCCGCGTGCTCGGCGACGCCGCCCGCCGCGAGGAGCTGCGCACCCGCGCGTCCGCCCACGTCCGCCGGTTCGACTGGTCCGTGGTGGCCGCGGAGATCCTCTCGGTCTACGAGACCGTCACGGCCGGCGCGGAGGCCGTCCGTCCGGCGCCCTGACCGCGCGGGGCACGTCCGTCCCCATGAGTGCGGGCGACCGCGCGGCCGGCCGCACTCATGGGGAGTGCGGGCGACCGCGCGGTCGCCCGGCCGTCCACCGCGAGGCCCGTCGCGCCGGACCGCGGCGGCCCGGGGGAATAGGGTGCCGCGGTGACCACCGTGATTTGCGTCGTCGCCGCACTGATCCTGCTCGGGATGTACCTGAGCTGGACCGCCGGCCGGCTGGACCGCCTGCACGCCCGGATCGACGCCGCCCGCGCCGCCCTGGACGCCCAACTGCTGCGCCGCGCCTCGGTCGCCCAGGAACTGGCGACCTCGGGCGTGCTCGACCCGGCCGCCTCCATCGTGCTCTACGAGGCCGCCCACGCCGCCCGCCAGGCCGAGCCGGACCAGCGCGAGGTCGCCGAGAGCGAGCTGAGCCAGGCGCTGCGCGCGGTGTTCGCCGAGCCCGACGCGGTCGCCGAGGTGCAGGCCGCGCCCGGCGGCACGGACATCGTCGGCGAGCTGACCCGGGCGGTGCGCAGGGTGCCGATGGCCCGGCGCTTCCACAACGACGCGGTGCGCGCCGCGCGGGCGCTGCGCCGGCACCGGCTGGTGCGCTGGCTGCGCCTGGCCGGCCACGCCCCGTTCCCGCTCGCCTTCGAGATGGACGACGAACCGCCGGCGGTGCTCACCGCCGACGGCGCCACCGCCGGGTAGGCGTGTCCGGGGGAGCCACCTGCGCCGAATTGGCCCTTTCCGCCGGTCCACGCGCCGCCGGACGATGAAGGAGCACGCCAGTTCGCAAGTCCACCCGCCAGGAGTGAGGTCAACCGTGTCCACCGCTTCCCCGTCCCCAGCAGCGTCCCCCGAGACCGGCACCGCCCGCGTCAAGCGCGGCATGGCCGAGCAGCTCAAGGGCGGCGTGATCATGGACGTCGTCACGCCCGAGCAGGCGCGGATCGCCGAGGACGCCGGCGCGGTCGCCGTCATGGCGCTGGAGCGGGTGCCCGCCGACATCCGCAAGGACGGCGGCGTGGCCCGCATGTCCGACCCGGACATGATCGACGGCATCATCGGCGCCGTGTCGATCCCGGTGATGGCCAAGTCCCGGATCGGCCACTTCGTCGAGGCCCAGGTGCTCCAGTCGCTCGGCGTGGACTACATCGACGAGTCGGAGGTGCTGACCCCCGCTGACGAGGTCAACCACTCCGACAAGTGGGCCTTCACCACCCCGTTCGTGTGCGGCGCCACCAACCTCGGCGAGGCGCTGCGGCGGATCGCCGAGGGCGCCGCGATGATCCGCTCCAAGGGCGAGGCCGGCACCGGCAACGTGGTCGAGGCCGTCCGCCACCTGCGGCAGATCAAGGGCGAGATCTCCCGCCTGCGCGGCCTGGACAACAACGAGCTGTTCGCCGCCGCCAAGGAGCTGCGCGCGCCGTACGAGCTGGTCCGCGAGGTCGCCGAACTCGGCAAGCTGCCGGTGGTGCTCTTCTCCGCAGGCGGCGTGGCCACCCCGGCCGACGCCGCGCTGATGCGCCAGCTCGGCGCCGAGGGCGTCTTCGTCGGCTCCGGCATCTTCAAGTCCGGCGACCCGGCCAAGCGCGCCGCGGCCATCGTCCGCGCCACCACCTTCTTCGACGACCCGAAGGTCATCGCGGACTCCTCCCGGAACCTCGGCGAGGCGATGGTCGGCATCAACATCGACACGCTGCCGGAGTCCGAGCACTACGCCAACCGCGGCTGGTAAGGCGACGATGACGAGTTCTCCCACCATCGGCGTCCTGGCCCTCCAGGGCGACGTCCGAGAGCACCTGACGGCCCTGGCCGCGGCGGACGCCGCGGCCACGGCGGTCCGGCGCCCCGAGGAACTGGCCGCGCTGGACGGCCTGGTGATACCCGGCGGCGAGTCCACCACGATCTCCAAGCTCGCCGCGCTGTTCGGGCTCACCGAACCGCTGCGCGCCGCGATCCGCGCCGGGCTGCCGGTCTACGGCACCTGCGCCGGCCTGATCATGCTCGCCGACAAGATCCTCGACCCGCGATCCGGGCAGGAGACGTTCGGCGGCATCGACATGATCGTGCGCCGCAACGCCTTCGGCCGGCAGAACGAGTCCTTCGAGGCGTTCGTCGACGTGCGCGGCGTGCCCGGCGGGCCCGTCGAGGGCGTCTTCATCCGCGCGCCCTGGGTGGAGTCGGTCGGCGCGAGCACCGAGGTGCTCGCCGAGTACGACGGCCACATCGTCGCGGTACGGCAGGGAAACGTGCTGGCCACCTCGTTCCATCCGGAGCTGACCGGCGACCACCGGGTGCATGAACTCTTCGTGTCCGCCGTGCGCGCGGGGAGCTGACCGTATCCCGGTAGGATCGAGCGCGCGACGACGAACACGCGACGTAGAACAGCACTGGTGACGCGAAGGAGACTGTCGGATGTCCGGCCACTCTAAATGGGCTACGACGAAGCACAAGAAGGCCGTGATCGATGCCAAGCGCGGCAAGCTCTTCGCGAAGCTGATCAAGAACATCGAGGTCGCGGCGCGCACCGGCGGCGCCGACCCGGACGGCAACCCCACCCTCTTCGACGCCATCCAGAAGGCGAAGAAGAGCTCGGTCCCGAACAAGAACATCGACAGCGCGGTCAAGCGCGGCGCGGGCCTGGAGGCCGGCGGCGCCGACTACCAGACGATCATGTACGAGGGCTACGGGCCGAACGGCGTCGCCGTCCTCATCGAGTGCCTGACCGACAACCGCAACCGCGCCGCCTCCGACGTGCGGGTGGCGATGACCCGCAACGGCGGCTCGATGGCCGACCCCGGGTCGGTGTCGTACCTGTTCAACCGCAAGGGCGTGGTGATCGTCCCCAAGGGCGAGCTGGGCGAGGACGACGTGCTCGGCGCGGTCCTGGACGCAGGCGCCGAGGAGGTCAACGACCTCGGCGAGTCCTTCGAGGTGATCAGCGAGGCGACCGACCTGGTGCCGGTGCGCAAGGCCCTCCAGGACGCCGGCATCGACTACGACTCCGCCGACGCCAACTTCCTGCCCACCATGCAGGTCGAGTTGGACGAGGACGGGGCCCGCCGGATCTTCAAGCTGATCGACGCCCTGGAGGACAGCGACGACGTGCAGAACGTCTTCGCCAACTTCGACGTCTCCGACGAGGTCATGGAGAAGGTCGACGCCTGACGCGTCACCGCTCCCGGCGCGCCTGACGCGCCGTCAGCGAGGGGCCGGCCGGGGACACACCCCGCCGGCCCCTCCGCTGTTTGTCGGTGCCAACCGATAACCTGCACGAACAGGTTGGCGAAGGACCGCCAACCGCGGCGACGCGCGCGGGAAGGGGCGGCATGCGGGTGCTCGGCGTGGACCCGGGGCTGACCCGGTGCGGGGTCGGCGTGGTGGACGGCGTGCCCGGACGGGCGCTGGCGATGGCCGGCGTCGGGGTGATCCGCACGCCCGCCGACGCGGAGATCGGCCACCGTTTGGTGCTGATCGAGCGCGGCCTGGAGGCGTGGCTGGACGAGCACCGCCCCGAGGCCGTCGCCGTCGAGCGCGTCTTCAGCCAGCACAACGTCCGCACCGTGATGGGCACCGCCCAGGCCAGCGCGGTCGCCATCCTCTGCGCCGCGCGGCGCGGCCTGCCGGTGCACTTGCACACCCCCAGCGAGGTGAAGGCGGCCGTCACCGGCAGCGGACGGGCCGGGAAGGAGCAGGTCGGCGCCATGGTGACCCGGCTGCTGCGACTCGACGCCCCGCCCAAGCCGGCCGACGCCGCCGACGCCCTCGCCCTGGCCATCTGCCACATCTGGCGCTCCCCGGCCACCAACCGCCTCCAGCAGGCCGTCGCCGGCAACCGCCTGCGACAGACCGCGGCCGGCACCCGCCTCCAGCAGGCCGCCGGAGCCCGGCGCGCCGCGCCCCGCCCGCCCGTACCCACCCAGGAGCCCCCCGCGTGATCGCCTTCGTCAGCGGCCCGGTCGCCGCGCTCGCCCCCGACACCGCGGTCATCGAGGTCGGCGGGATCGGCATGGCGGTGCAGTGCTCGCCCGGCACCCTGTCCGCCCTGCGGCTGGGCGAGCCGGCCCGGCTCGCCACCTCCCTGGTGGTCCGGGAGGACTCCCTGACCCTCTACGGCTTCGCCGACGACGACGAGCGGCAGGTCTTCGAGCTGCTCCAGACCGTCAGCGGGGTCGGCCCGCGGCTGGCCCAGACCATGCTGGCCGTGCACAGTCCCGACGCCCTGCGCGCCGCTGTCGCGGCCGGGGACGAGAAGGCGCTCACCGCAGTACCCGGCATCGGCAAGAAGGGCGCCCAGCGGCTGCTGCTGGAGCTGAAGGACCGGCTGGGCGCGCCGGTGGGCGCCCAGGCCGCCGCCGCACCGGCTCAGGGCCCCCGCGCAGTGGCCCCGCCGTCCTGGTCCGAGCAGCTACTGGCCGCGCTCGTCGGGCTCGGCTACGCCCCGCGCGAGGCGGAGGAGGCGGTCACCGCGGTCACCCCGCAGGCCGAGGCCGCCCCCGAGCCGAACGTCGGCACCCTGCTGCGCGCGGCCCTCCAGACGCTCAACCGCACCCGCTGACCGCGGCCCCCGCGCCCCCCGCCCGCCGAGCCGCCCGCCCGACCCGCCCGCCCGACCCGAGAGACCCGCCATGAACTGGGACGACGCCCCCGCCGACACACCCGACCGGCTGGTCGGGTCGGCCGCCGACCGCGAGGACCAGGCGGTCGAGGCGGCGCTGCGGCCCAAGGAACTCGACGAGTTCATCGGCCAGGAGCGCGTCCGCCAGCAGCTCGACCTGGTGCTCAAGGCCGCCCGCCAGCGGGGCGCCACCGCCGACCACGTACTCCTCTCGGGTGCACCCGGACTCGGCAAGACCACTCTTTCGATGATCATCGCCGCCGAGATGTCGGCGCCGATCCGGATCACCTCGGGCCCGGCCATCCAGCACGCCGGCGACCTCGCGGCCATCCTCTCCTCGCTCACCGAGGGCGAGGTGCTCTTCCTCGACGAGATCCACCGGATGTCCCGTCCGGCCGAGGAGATGCTCTACATGGCGATGGAGGACTTCCGGGTCGACGTGATCGTGGGCAAGGGCCCGGGCGCGACCGCGATCCCGCTGGAGCTGCCGCCCTTCACCCTGGTCGGGGCCACCACCCGGGCCGGCCTGCTGCCGCCGCCGCTGCGCGACCGCTTCGGCTTCACCGGCCACATGGAGTTCTACGCCCCCGCCGAGCTGGAGCGGGTCGTGCACCGCTCGGCCGGCCTGCTGGACGTGGCGATCGACACCGACGGAGCCGCCGAGATCGCCGGCCGCTCCCGCGGCACCCCCCGCATCGCCAACCGGCTGCTGCGCCGGGTGCGCGACTACGCCCAGGTGCGCGCCGACGGCGCGGTCACCCGCGAGACCGCCGCCCGGGCGCTGGAGGTCTACGAGGTCGACGCCCGCGGCCTGGACCGGCTGGACCGGGCGGTGCTGCACGCGCTGCTGAAGCTCTTCGGCGGCGGCCCGGTCGGCCTGTCCACGCTCGCCGTCGCGGTGGGGGAGGAGCGGGAGACCGTCGAGGAGGTCGCAGAACCGTTCCTGGTGCGGGAGGGGCTGCTCGCCCGGACGCCCAGGGGCCGGGTGGCGACGCCCGCGGCCTGGTCCCACCTGGGCCTCGTGCCGCCCCCGCAGGGCGGCGGGACGAGTCAGGGCGGACCCGGACAGACCGGCCTGTTCGGTGCCTGAGCTCGGCTAGACTCCTACGATCAGGAACCCCCATGCAATGCTGGGCGTTGTTCCATCGGCGAGCCAGCGCTTAGACTCCGCCGACGCCCTTCCTCTGGATCGGCACCCACATCCCGAAATCCAGGCCATCCCCCACGTTGGCCGTGCGAAGGAATGTCCACACCGTGAGCATCGGAATCCTCCTCCCCCTGATCCTGATCATCGGCGTCATGTTCATGATGACCCGGTCGCAGAAGACCAAGCAGCGCCAGGCGATGGAGATGCGCAACAAGATGGAGCCCGGCACCGGCGTGCGCACCATCGGTGGCATGTACGCCGTGGTGAAGGAGGTGAACGAGGAGACCGTCCTTCTGGAGATCACGGACGGCGTCCACGCGCACTTCACCAAGTCGGCCATCGGCACGGTGCTCTCCGAGGAGGAGTTCAACCGGATCGTGCACGGCATCGAGCCCGAGGAGCCCGCCGGGCTCGACGACGAGGCCGAGGACGGCGCCGACGCGGGCGCGGGGGACGCCGCGGCGGCCGACGGTGTGACGGACGGCGCCGACGGCGCCGAGGAGCACATCAGCCTCGACAAGTCCGACACGGCCGCGGAGAAGGACGAGCCCGCCGCCGAGGACACCCCCGCCGTCGAGGACGGGTCCGCCAAGGAGCGGAACGGCTCCGCCGCGAAGTAAGCGTCCGGCTTCATCCACTCGTGGCCGTCCCCGGGCCCGCATGCCCGGGGACGGAAGGACAGGGAGAGACAACAAGGTGGCAGCAGCCAAGAAGGGCCGCAGGTCCTCGGGGAGCCAGGGGTACCCCGGACGCGCCCTGGCCGTGATCCTCGTCGCTCTGGTGGCGCTGACCGGGGGGATCTTCCTCTCCGGCCACAAGACCCCGCGGCTCGGCATCGACCTCGCCGGCGGCGTGGAGATCACGCTGACCGCCAAGCCCGACCAGGGCAAGGCCGTCTCCAAGGCGAACATGAACACCGCGGTCGACATCATCAACAACCGCGTCAACGGCCTGGGCGTCTCCGAGGCGGAGGTGCAGACCCAGGGGAGCGACAACATCATCGTCGACATCCCCAAGAGCACCAACGCCGACCAGGCCGAGCAGCAGGTCGGCACCACCGCCCAGCTCTACTTCCGGCAGGTGCTCGCCGACGGTGACGGCGCGCCGACGCCGACCGCCACGCCGACCCCCTCCGGCAGCGCCACCAGCACGCCGTCCGGCTCCGCCACCCCGAAGTCCTCGTCGAGCGCGACGCCCTCCGGCTCGGCCAAGGCCACCACGACCCCGTCCTCCACCACGAGCCAGGGCCGCGCGGTCACCGACGCCCTGAAGTCGGGCACGGACAAGGCGCCGACCCCGACGCCCACGGCCACCGCGACGACGCCCAGCACGACCGACACCAGCGGCACCAGCACCACCGACCCCACGTCGGGCGTGTCCGCCGCCCTCCAGGCGAAGTACACGGCCATCGACTGCACCAAGCCCGCCGAGCGGGCCAAGGCCAGCGAGGGCGCCAAGGCCACCGACAACGTGGTCGCCTGCGGTGAGGTCGACAAGCAGTGGGTGAAGTACCTGCTCGGCCCGTCCGAGATCGACGGCAAGCACGTCACCAGCGCCGACGCCGTCTTCGACACCCAGAGCGGCAACGGCTGGGTGGTCAACCTCAGCTTCGACTCCAAGGGCTCCTCGCAGTTCACCGACGTCACCAAGAACCTCGCCGCGCAGGCGTCGCCGAACAACCAGTTCGCGATCGACCTCGACGGCAACGTGGTGTCGGCCCCCTCGGTCTCCTCGACCCTCTCCGGCGGCACCGCGCAGATCTCCGGTGACTTCACCCAGCAGTCCGCCACCGACCTGGCGAACGTGCTGAAGTACGGCTCGCTGCCGCTGGCCTTCAACATCTCCGACAAGACCACCGTCTCCGCCGCCCTCGGCGGCGAGCAGTTGCGCGGCGGCATGATCGCCGGCGCCGTCGGCCTCGCGCTCGTCGTGATCTACCTGCTGGCGTACTACCGCGGCCTCAGCTTCGTCGCGGTGCTCAGCCTGGTCGTCTCCGCCGCGCTCACCTACACGATCATGTGTCTGCTGGGTGAGGCCGTCGGATTCGCGCTGAACCTGCCGGCGGTCTGCGGCGCCATCGTCGCCATCGGTATCACCGCCGACTCGTTCATCGTCTTCTTCGAACGGATCAGGGACGAGCTGCGCGACGGCAGGACGCTGCAACCCGCGGTGGCCCGCGGCTGGCCCCGGGCCCGGCGCACCATCCTGGTGTCGGACTTCGTGTCCTTCCTCGCCGCCGCGGTGCTGTACATCGTCTCCGTCGGCAAGGTCCGGGGCTTCGCCTTCACCCTCGGCCTGACCACCCTGCTCGACGTCGCCGTGGTCTTCCTGTTCACCAAGCCGCTGATGACGATCCTCGCCCGCAGGGCCTTCTACGCCAAGGGCCACAAGTGGTCCGGCCTCAACCCGGAGAGCCTCGGGGTCAAGGCACCGCTGCGCCGTATCCGCCGCCAGTCCTCCGAGACGAAGGAAGCCTGATGTCCAAGCTCGGCACTCTCGGTCACCGGCTGCACCGCGGCGAGGTCAGCTACGACTTCGTCGGCAAGCGGAAGATCTGGTACTCGATCTCCATCCTCGTCACGATCGTCGCGATCGTCGGCCTGGTGGTGAACGGGCTGAAGGAGAGCATCGACTTCTCCGGCGGCGCGGTGTTCAACACGCCGAAGACGTCGCTGTCCGTCTCCGACGTGCAGGACAAGATCTCCGGGGACACCGACGGCCGCGACGCGACCGTGCAGAAGCTCGGCAACGGCAGCATGCGCATCCAGGTCGCCGGGCTGTCCACGGACGAGTCGAAGAAGGTCCAGAAGGAGATCGCCCAGGACCTGGACATCCCGGCGTCGAAGATCGACGCCGAGATCGTCGGCCCGAGCTGGGGCAAGGAGATCACCCACAAGGCACTCGAAGGTCTGATCATCTTCCTGGTGCTGGTGGTCATCTACCTCGCGATCGCCTTCGAGTGGCGGATGGCGCTGGCCGCCCTCGTCGCCCTGCTGCACGACCTCACCATCACCGTCGGCGTCTACGCGATCGTCGGCTTCGAGGTCTCGCCGGGCACGGTGATCGGCCTGCTGACCATCCTCGGTTACTCGCTCTACGACACGGTCGTGGTGTTCGACGGGCTGAAGGAAGCCAGCAAGGACATCACCAAGAAGAACACCTCGACCTACAGCGAGGTCGCCAACCGCAGCCTGAACAGCACCCTGGTCCGGTCGATCAACACCACCGTGGTGGCGCTGCTGCCGGTCGCCGCGCTGCTGTTCATCGGCGGCGGCATCCTCGGCGCCGGGATGCTCAACGACATCGCGCTCGCGCTGTTCGTCGGCCTCACCGCCGGTGCGTACTCCTCGATCTTCATCGCCACCCCGATCGTGGCGGAGCTGAAGGAGCGCGAGCCGCAGATCAGGTCGCTGCGCAAGCGGGTGCTGGCCAAGCGCGCGTCCGAGGCGGCGAAGGCGAAGGCCCGGGCCGCCGCCGGCGAGTCCGAGCCCGAGGACGCCGAGGACGCCGAAGGCGCCGCCCTGGAGGACGACGAGGACGGCGCCGCCCCCGCGGTCGTCGGCCCGCGCGCCCGCGGCACCGGCAGTACCGACTCGGCCGCCCGCCCGGCCCGCAACCAGCCGTCCAGCCGGGGCGGCCGCGGCCGCAACCGCCCCTCCGGCAAGCGCCGCTGATCCACCGCCCGCCGCCGCCCGGGAGCATTCCGCCGGGCGGCGGCGGGCGTTTTCACGTGCCGGGCACGTGTCCCGCCCCCGATCCCGGCCCCTGGTCCTGATCCCGGCCGCCGGTCCCGCCCCCGGCCCGGTCCGTGCCGGAACCCGAACCCGAACCCGTACCGAAAGAAGCACCATGACCTCGACGGAAGCCGCCTCCTCCGAGCTGCGGGACCTGCTGCTGTCCCGGATCCGCGACGTGGCCGACTACCCGCAGCCCGGGGTGATGTTCAAGGACATCACCCCGCTGCTCGCCGACCCGGTGGCGTTCAACGCCCTGGTGGACGCGCTCGCCGGCCTGTGCACGCGGCACGCGGCCACCAAGATCGTCGGCCTGGAGGCCCGCGGCTTCATCCTGGCCGCACCCGCCGCGGCCCGTGCCCGGCTCGGCTTCGTGCCCGTCCGCAAGGCCGGCAAGCTGCCCGGCCCGACCCTGGCGCAGGGCTACGCGCTGGAGTACGGCACCGCCGAGATCGAGGTGCACGCGGACGCCTTCGGGCCCGGCGACCGGGTGATCGTGATCGACGACGTGCTCGCCACCGGCGGCACCGCGGAGGCCGCGCTCGACCTCGTCGGCCGCACCGGCGCGAGCGTCGTCGGCGTGGCGGTGCTGCTGGAGCTGGAGGCGCTCGGCGGCCGGGAGCGGCTCGCCCCGGTGCTGAAGGACGTCCCGCTGGACGCGCTGGTCGTGGTCTGACCCGGGTAGCCGTCGTCCCGGGAGCCGGTGCCGGAACGCCGAGCCGCCGGCCCTCGGGCCCGCCCCCGGGCCGGGTCGCCGAGCCTCCGAACCGGGGCCCGGCCCCCAGGGGCCGGGGGCGCCGTGCCGCCGGGGCGCGCGCCGGCACGAGCGCGGCGGGGCCGCCTTGCCCCGCCGCGCACCCGTCCGCCGCCGCCGCTCGTTACCATGGGACTTCCACCGCGTGAGGAGTGCCGTTGCCAGACCAGGCCCAGCCGCTCGACGCCGCCGACGGGACCGCCCAGGAGACAGGACCGGCCGACGGCCGGGAGGGCACGCCTGCGGCCGGCGCCCCGGCGCCCACGCCCCCGCCCCCCGCTCCCGCCGGAGCGGCGGAGACGGCCCAGGAGGGCGCCGGCGCCCGTGACGGCGCCACGCTCGCCCCGAAGCCCGCGTCCGCCCCCGCCCCTGCGCCCACCCCGTCCGCCGTGCGGCCGGTGCGCACCCCCGGGAGCGTGGCGCCGACCCGCCCCGGCGCGTCCTCCAGCCGGGTGCGCGCCCGGCTGGCCCGGCTCGGCGTCCAGCGCTCCAGCGCGTACAACCCGGTGCTCGAACCCCTGCTGCGGGTCGTCCGGGGGAACGACCCCAAGGGCGACAGCGCGCAGCTTCGGCAGATCGAGGCCGCCTACCAGGTCGCCGAGCGCTGGCACCGCGGCCAGAAGCGCAAGAGCGGCGATCCGTACATCACCCACCCGCTCGCGGTCACCACCATCCTCGCCGAGCTGGGCATGGACCCCGCGACCCTGATGGCCGGGCTGCTCCACGACACCGTCGAGGACACCGACTACGGCCTGGAGCAGTTGCGCCGCGACTTCGGCGACCAGGTCGCCCTGCTCGTCGACGGCGTCACCAAGCTGGACAAGGTCAAGTTCGGCGAGGCCGCGCAGGCCGAGACGGTGCGCAAGATGGTCGTCGCGATGGCCAAGGACCCCCGGGTCCTGGTGATCAAGCTCGCCGACCGCCTGCACAACATGCGCACCATGCGCTACCTCAAGCGGGAGAAGCAGGAGAAGAAGGCCCGCGAGACCCTGGAGATCTACGCCCCGCTGGCCCACCGGCTGGGCATGAACACCATCAAGTGGGAGCTGGAGGACCTCGCCTTCGCGATCCTCTACCCGAAGATGTACGACGAGATCGTCCGCCTCGTCGCCGAGCGCGCCCCCAAGCGCGACGAGTACCTGGCCGTGGTCACCGACCAGGTGCAGCAGGACCTGCGGGCCGCGCGGATCAAGGCGACCGTCACCGGCCGCCCGAAGCACTACTACAGCGTCTACCAGAAGATGATCGTCCGCGGCCGGGACTTCGCCGAGATCTACGACCTGGTCGGCATCCGGGTGCTCGTCGACACCGTCCGGGACTGCTACGCGGCGCTCGGCACCATCCACGCGCGATGGAACCCGGTCCCCGGCCGGTTCAAGGACTACATCGCGATGCCGAAGTTCAACATGTACCAGTCGCTGCACACCACCGTGATCGGCCCCAGCGGCAAGCCCGTCGAGCTGCAGATCCGCACCTTCGACATGCACCGTCGCGCCGAGTACGGCATCGCCGCGCACTGGAAGTACAAGCAGGAGGCGGTGGCCGGCGCCTCCAAGGTGCGCACCGACAGCCCGCGTTCGGACAAGAAGGACGACGCGGTCAACGACATGGCGTGGCTGCGCCAGTTGCTCGACTGGCAGAAGGAGACCGAGGACCCGGGCGAGTTCCTGGAGTCGCTGCGGTTCGACCTGTCGCAGAGCGAGGTCTTCGTCTTCACCCCCAAGGGCGACGTGATAGCGCTGCCGGCCGGCGCGACCCCGGTGGACTTCGCCTACGCGGTGCACACCGAGGTCGGCCACCGCACCATCGGCGCCCGCGTCAACGGGCGCCTGGTGCCCCTGGAGTCGACCCTCGACAACGGCGACACCGTGGAGGTGTTCACCTCCAAGGCGGCCGGCGCCGGCCCGTCCCAGGACTGGCTGGGCTTCGTCAAGTCCCCCCGGGCGCGCAACAAGATCCGCGCGTGGTTCTCCAAGGAGCGGCGCGAGGAGGCGGTCGAGCAGGGCAAGGAGGCCATCGCCCGCGCGATGCGCAAGCAGAACCTGCCGATCCAGCGGGTGCTCACCGGCGACTCGCTGGTCACGCTCGCGCACGAGATGCGCTACCCCGACATCTCCGCGCTGTACGCGGCGATCGGCGAGGGGCACATCACCGCGCAGTCGGTGGTGCAGAAGCTGGTCGACGCGCTCGGCGGCGAGGACGGCGCCACCGAGGACATCGCCGAGATCACCACGCCCACCCAGGGCCGCACCAAGCGGCGGAAGAACGCGGACCCGGGCGTCATCGTCAAGGGCGAGAGCGATGTGTGGGTGAAGCTCTCCCGCTGCTGTACCCCGGTCCCGGGCGACCCGATCATCGGCTTCGTCACCCGGGGCAACGGCGTGTCGGTGCACCGCGCCGACTGCGTCAACGTCGAGGCGCTCTCGCAGCAGCCCGAGCGGATCATCGACGTGGAGTGGGCACCCACCCAGTCCTCGGTCTTCCTGGTCGCCATCCAGGTCGAGGCGCTGGACCGGGCCCGGCTGCTGTCCGACGTCACCCGGGTGCTGTCCGACCAGCACGTCAACATCCTGTCGGCGGCCGTGCAGACCTCCCGCGACCGGGTCGCGATCTCCCGCTTCACCTTCGAGATGGGCGATCCCAAGCACCTGGGCCACGTCCTGAAGGCGGTGCGCGGCGTCGAGGGCGTCTACGACGTCTACCGCGTGACCTCAGGCCGCCAGCAGCGCTGAAACGGCCCCGCGAACGCCGAACGGCCCCCCGCGCCCCGAAGGGCGGCCCCGAAGGGCGCGGGGGGCCGTTCAGCCGGGCGTCAGCGGAACTCGCCCAGGCCCTTCAGTGCCGCGTCCAGGAGGGCCTGGCGGCCGTCCAGTTCGGACTGCAGCTTGTCGGCCTTCGCGTTGTTGCCCGCGGCGCGCGCCGCGTCGACCTGGTCGCGCAGCTTGTCGACCGCGGCCTGCAACTGGCCGGTCAGGCCGGCCGCCCGGGCCCGGACCTCCGGGTTGGTGCGCCGCCACTCCGCTTCCTCGGACTCCTGGAGGGCCCGCTCCACGGTGTGCATGCGGCCCTCGATCCGCGGCCGGGCGTCGCGCGGCACGTGGCCGATCGCCTCCCACCGCTCGTTGATCGAACGGAACGCCGCCCGCGCGGACTTGAGGTCGGACACCGGCAGCAGCTTCTCCGCCTCGACGACGAGCTCCTCCTTGCGGGCCAGGTTCTCCCGCTGCTCGCTGTCCCGCTCGGCGAACACCTCGCCACGGGCGGCGAAGAAGACGTCCTGCGCACCGCGGAAGCGGTTCCACAGGTCGTCCTCGGCCTCGCGCTGGGCGCGGCCGGCCGCCTTCCACTCCGTCATCAACTCGCGGTAGCGGGCCGCGGTCGGCCCCCAGTCCGTCGAGTCGGACAACGACTGCGCCTCGGTGACCAGCTTCTCCTTGGTCCGCCTGGCCTCCTCGCGCTGCGCGTCCAGCGACGCGAAGTGCGCCTTGCGCCGCTTGGAGAAGACCGAACGGGCGTGGCTGAAGCGGTGCCACAGCTCGTCGTCGGCTTTGCGGTCCAGCCGCGGCAGACCCTTCCAGGTGTCCACCAGGGCCCGCAGCCGCTCACCCGCGGTGCGCCACTGCTCGCTCTCGGCCAGCTCCTCGGCCTCGGCGACCAGCTTCTCCTTGGCGCCCCGCGCCTCCTCGCTCTGCTTCGCCCGCTGCGCCCGGCGCTCCTCGCGCCGGGTGTCCACGAGCGCCACCAGCGCGTCGAGCCGGGTGCCCAGCGCCGCCAGGTCGCCCACCGCGTGCGCCTCGGTCACCGAGGTCCGCAGGTGCTCGATCGCGGCCAGCGCCTCCTTGGGCGCCAGATCGGTCGTCTGCACCCGCCGTTCGAGGAGGCCGATCTCCACGACGAGACCCTCGTACTTGCGCTCGTAGTACGCGAGCGCCTCGTCGGGGGAGCCCGCCTGCCACGAACCGACCTCCTTCTCACCGTCGGCCGTACGCACGTACACGGTCCCCGTCTCGTCGACGCGGCCCCACGGGTCGCTGCTCACAGCGCCTCCCTCATGTGATGCCCACCCACGTCACCGCCGGCGGGCATCGTCCACAGTGTCTCTCCGGCCGGACCGCACGCCCTGACCGGTCCCAACGGCCAACATAGGCGACCGGCGCCCCGGCTGTCCGCATCCGATGCGCGCTCAATCGCGAATTCGGATACCGATCAGGACTCGGTCCGATCATGGCGGGGCAGCGGGCGCGGCCCGGCCGGCGGTCAGGACTTGCTGACGGTCGCCTTGTTGATCACCACGGTGGCGTTCGGCGCACCGTCGCCCTGGCCGGTGCTCTCACCGTCGGCGGCGATCTTGTCGAGCACCTTCATGCCGGCCTTGGAGATGGTGCCGAACGGCGTGTAGCTGGGCGGCAGCGGGCTGTCCTTGTAGACGAGGAAGAACTGGCTGCCGCCGGTGTGCGCCTGGCCGGTGTTGGCCATCGCCACGGTGCCCGCGGGGTAGGTGACCGAGCCGGAGGTCGCGTCGGCCTTGCCGAACGCGGTCAGGTTCTCGTCGGGGATGGTGTAGCCCGGACCGCCGGAGCCCTGGCCGGTCGGGTCGCCGCACTGGAGCACGTAGATGCCGGTGGTGGTGAGCCGGTGGCACTTGGTGTGGTCGAAGTAGCCCTGGTCGGACAGGAACTTGAACGAGTTGACGGTGTGCGGGGCCTTGGCCGTCTCCAGCGCGATCGAGATGTCGCCGCAGGTGGTCTGGAGGTCGAAGGTGTAGTCGGCGGACTTGTCGATCGACATCGCCGGCTCCGTCTTCCACTGCTTGGTGCCCGGCTTGCCGGCCGCCGCCTTCTCGCACGGGTCCGGCCCCTTGGGAGCCGCGCTGGTGGTCGCGGCGGCGGACGGCGTCGGGCTGGCCGCGGCGGCGTCGTCCTTCTTGCTGCTGCCGTCGAACGCGCCGGCCGCCCAGGCGCCGCCGAGCGAGGCCACCACCACGGCGACCACCACGGCGATCGCCGAGTTGCGCACCCGCGCCTTGCGCTGCGCGCTGACCCGGCGCTGCTGCTGGCGCGCGAACTTGTCCCGGGCGAGCTGGCGCCGCCGCTGATCTCTGGTGGTCACTTCGCCGTCTCCGTCGTCTGTCTGGGCGTCGGTTGTCCGTCCGTGCCGCGCACCGACGCTTTGCGTTGTATGTTTCCTGTGCGCCGGCTGTATCGGGGAGGACACAGCCGGTGTCGAAGCTGCCGTATGCGAATGTACGTGCCGCAGATCTTCGCGTCACGCCGCACCTGCCGTCCAGTCCGCGCACCGGCCGACAAAGGGGTTCGCAGCCGCGCCCCGCTCGCCGGTAGGCTCGGGGCCATCCACCACGGACGACAGAAGGACGAACGTGCTCATTGCCGGGTTCCCCGCCGGGGCGTGGGGCACGAACTGCTACGTGGTCGCGCCCGCCGCCGGCGAGGAGTGCGTCATCGTCGACCCGGGGGTCGACGCGACCCAGGGCGTCGAGGACATCCTCGCCAAGCACCGCCTCAAGCCCGTGGCCGTGATCCTCAGCCACGGCCACGTCGACCACGTCGCCTCGGTGCTGCCGGTCTGCGGCGCGCACGACGTGCCGGCCTGGCTGCACCCCGCCGACCGGCACATGCTCCACGACCCGGCGAAGGCGATCGGCGCCTCCGTGGGCTCGCCGCTGCTGGCCGGCCTGACCGTCGGCGAGCCCGACGACCTCAGGGAGCTGGCCGACGGCGAAACACTCGCGCTGGCCGGTCTGGAGTTCGGCGTCGCGCACGCGCCCGGCCATACCAAGGGGTCGGTGACCTACCGGCTGCCCGAGACCACCGACATCCCGTCGGTCTTCTTCTCGGGCGACCTGCTGTTCGCCGGCTCCGTCGGACGCACCGACCTGCCCGGTGGCGACACCGCCGAGCTGTACGAGTCGCTGGCCCGCGTGTGCCTGCCGCTCGACGACTCGACGGTGGTGCTCTCCGGGCACGGCCCCCAGACGACCATCGGCCGCGAGCGCGCCACCAACCCCTTCCTGGGCCAGGTGGCCGGCGGCCACGGAGCCGGCGACGACCCGGCTCCACGACGAGGATTGTGACTGTCACTGCCGTGAGCACGTTCCAGGCCCCCAAGGGCACCTACGACCTCCTGCCGCCCGACTCCGCCGCCTTCCTGGCGGTCCGCGAGGCGATCGCCGCCCCGGCCCGCCGCGCCGGGTACGGATACGTCGAGACCCCCGGCTTCGAGCACGTCGAGCTGTTCGCCCGCGGTGTCGGCGAGTCCACCGACATCGTCACCAAGGAGATGTACGCCTTCAGCACCAAGGGCGGCACCGAACTGGCGCTGCGCCCCGAGGGCACCGCGTCGGTGCTGCGCGCCGCCCTCCAGGCGAACCTGCACAAGGCCGGCAACCTGCCGGTCAAGCTCTGGTACTCCGGCTCCTACTACCGCTACGAGCGGCCGCAGGCCGGCCGCTACCGGCACTTCTCCCAGGTGGGCGCCGAGGCGATCGGCGCGGAGGACCCGGTGCTGGACGCCGAGCTGGTGATCCTGGCGGTCGACGCGTACCGCTCGCTCGGCCTGCGCGACTTCCGGCTGCTGCTCAACTCGCTGGGCGACAAGGAGTGCCGCCCGGTCTACCGCGCCGCGCTCCAGGACTTCCTGCGCGGCCTCGACCTCGACGACGACACCCGCAAGCGGATCGAGATCAACCCGCTGCGGGTGCTGGACGACAAGCGCGAGGCGGTGCAGCGTCAACTCGCCGACGCGCCGCTCATCGTCGACCACCTGTGCGAGGCGTGCAAGGACTACCACGAGCAGGTCCGCGAACTGCTCACCGCGGCCGGGGTGGCCTACGAGGACGACCCGCGGCTGGTCCGGGGCCTGGACTACTACACCCGTACCACCTTCGAGTTCGTCCACGACGCGCTCGGCTCCCAGTCCGCGGTCGGCGGCGGCGGCCGGTACGACGGCCTGTCGGAGATGATCGGCGGCCCGTCGCTGCCGTCGGTCGGCTGGGCGCTGGGCGTGGACCGCACGGTGCTGGCGCTGCGGGCCGAGGGCGTGGAACTGGACCTGCCCGCCGCCACCGACGTGTACGCGGTGCCGCTGGGAGAGCAGGCACGGCGGACGCTGTTCGCCCTGGTCACCGAGTTGCGGCGGGCCGGGGTCGCGGCGGACTTCGCGTTCGGCGGCAAGGGCATCAAGAACGCGATGAAGTCCGCCGACCGCTCCGGCGCGCGCCTGGCGATCGTCGCGGGCGAGCGGGACCTGGCCGAGGGGGTCGTGCAGGTGAAGGACCTGGCGAGCGGCGAGCAGGGCCCGGTGGCGCTGGCCGAGGTGGCCGAGACCGTCAAGGAACGGCTGGTTTGAACCCCTCGTACGTGTACCGGGGCGGCGTACCTTACACCGTACTCACCGCCCCGGGTGCACAATGTCTGTGCCCACCCCCACGGACCTGAGAGATCGGCGACCATGACGACTTCCGCGTTGGACGAGACGCGCACGGACGACGACCACGCACCGCAAGGCCCCTCCGGGATCGTGCCGAGCAAGGCGTTCACGTGGCTGCTGCTGGTCTCCGGCGCACTCGGCCTGCTCGCCTCGTTCGTCATCACCAACGACAAGTTCGTCCTGCTGCAGAACACCGTGGACGGCAAGCCGACCCACTTCTCGTGCAGCATCAATCCGGTCATCGCGTGCGGTAACGTGATGGAGAGCAAGCAGGCGCACGCCTTCGGCTTCCAGAACCCGATCATCGGCCTGGTCGCCTACGGCGTGGTCATCTGCGTGGCGATGGGCGTCTTCGCCGGCGGCCGCTACAAGGCGTGGTTCTGGTACGGCCTCCAGGCCGGCGGCCTGTTCGGCGTGTGCTTCATCAGCTGGCTCCAGTACCAGACCATCTACAACATCCACGCGGTCTGCCTGTGGTGCTGCCTGGCCTGGGTCGTCACGATCCTGATCTTCTGGTACACCGCCGTGCACAACATCCGCAACGGCCTGATCAAGGTCCCGGGCGCGGTCCGCTCGGCCGTGCTGGAGTTCCACTGGGTGGTCCCGGTCCTCTGGTACGCGATCATCGGCCTGCTGATCCTCACCCACTTCTGGTACTACTGGAAGACCGTCATCTGATCCTGGTCCGACCGCCCGGCCGCCTGCCGTGACCAGCGGCGACGCCGGAGTGTCACAGGGGTGGCATACCCTTCACGGGTGGAGCCAGATCTGTTCAGCGCGGCGGCGGAGGAGCGACGCGAGCGGGAGCCGGGCAGCAGCCCGCTCGCGGTGCGGATGCGGCCGCGCACCCTTGAGGAAGTGGTCGGCCAGCAGCATCTGCTGCGCACCGGTTCGCCGCTGCGGCGGCTGGTGTCCGAGGGCGGTGCCGGGCCGGCGGGCGCCTCCTCGGTGATCCTGTGGGGCCCGCCCGGCACCGGCAAGACCACCCTCGCCTACGTGGTGAGCAAAGCCACCAACAAGCGGTTCGTGGAGCTGTCGGCGATCACCGCGGGCGTCAAGGAGGTCCGCGCCGTCATCGAGTCCGCCAAGCGCCAGGCGGGCGGGTACGACCGCGAGACCGTGCTCTTCCTCGACGAGATCCACCGCTTCAGCAAGGCACAGCAGGACTCCCTGCTGCCCGCGGTGGAGAACCGCTGGGTGACCCTGATCGCGGCCACCACGGAGAACCCGTACTTCTCGGTGATCTCGCCGCTGCTGTCCCGCTCCCTCCTGCTGACGCTGGAACCCCTCACCGACGACGACATCCGCGGGGTGCTGCGCCGGGCGCTCACCGACGAGCGGGGGCTCGACGGCGCGGTCACCCTCCCGCAGGACGCCGAGGAGCACCTGCTGCGGATCGCCGGCGGCGACGCGCGCCGGGCGCTGACCGCGCTGGAGGCCGGCGCCGGCTCCGCCCTCGCCAAGGGGGAGGAGGCGATCACCCTCGCCACCGTCGAGGAGGCCGTCGACCGTGCCGCGGTGGCCTACGACCGCGACGGCGACCAGCACTACGACGTGGCGAGCGCGCTGATCAAGTCGATCCGCGGGTCCGACGTGGACGCGGCGCTGCACTACCTGGCGCGGATGATCGTGGCGGGGGAGGACCCCCGCTTCATCGCCCGCCGGCTGATGATCTCGGCGAGCGAGGACATCGGGCTGGCCGACCCGACCGCGCTGCCCACGGCGGTCGCCGCCGCCCAGGCGGTCGCGATGATCGGGTTCCCCGAGGCGTCCCTCATCCTCAGCCACGCCACCATCGCGCTCGCCCTCGCCCCGAAGTCCAACGCGGCGACCACCGCGATCGGGGCCGCCCTGGCGGACGTGCGGGCCGGCAGGGCCGGACCGGTGCCCGCGCACCTGCGCGACGGCCACTACAAGGGAGCGGCGAAGCTCGGCCACGCCCAGGGGTACGTCTACCCCCACGACGTGCCCGGCGCGATCGCCGCGCAGCAGTACCTGCCCGACGAGATCGCCGACCGCCGGTACTACGAACCGACCCGCTACGGCGCCGAGGCCCGCTTCGCGGACGTCCTCGACCGGGTGCGCAGCCGCCTTGCCGGGGGTGGCTGAGAGCCTGGAGCGCCCCCGGCAAGGCGGTCTCCTGGCCGGGCACTCCCCGGCCTGGCACTCCCCGCCCTGGTGGTTCCCGGCCCGGGGTTCAGGCGCGGGCGGACGCGAACAGGTGGCGCAGGGCGCGGCGGGCCGCCGCGGGACCGTCCACCGGCGCCGGGAAGTCGAAGCGGGCGTCGTAGGTGCCGTCCGGGCCGGTGAAGCGGACGCGGAGGCCGAAGCGGTCGAGCGCGAGGGGCACCGCCTCGGAGGCGCCGGCCACGCACGGCTCCGCGACCAGCCCGCACAGCAGGGAGACCTCCTCCGGGTGCGAGCCGGCGAGGTGCTGGAGCACGTCGGTCTCGAACGGCGCCAGCGGGTCCGGTCCGGCCGCGGCGAACTCGTCGGGCTCGACGAGCGCCGCGCCCCACAGGTCGTCCACGGAGATCTCCCCGGGCTCCAGCCGCAGCAGTTCCGCGTCGGCCTCGAAGCCGCCCCCGGGCACGTGCGTGAGCCACCCGGCCACCCAGGCGCGGCCGCGGATGCGGTGCGGGACGGCGACCGGCGCCACGTCGGTGACTTCGAGCACAGCCGGCACCTCGTCGTCGGCGCGCAGCACCGCCCGCACCGCGGGGGAGTCGCGGGGGAACAGCAGGAAGACGTCGCCGTCGGGCCCGACCGAGTGGCGCAGCGGCACCATCGGCTCGGTCGGCGCAGGCTGGAGCGCGGGAACGGCCAGGGCGAGGGAGGGGTTACCCTCGACGAGAGTGCGCGCGCGCTCGGCGGCCGAGGGCTGCCGGGGCGCCTCTTCCACTTCGGGACGCGGCTGACCGTGCTCCTGCTGTCGCGGCGGCAGTTCGGGTGCGGGGTTCCCGGGTCGAATCATGCGTACTCCTCAGCTAAGGTAAGCCTTACCTAATCTACACGGAGGTTCGACGCACGTGAATCAGTCGCGTCCCAAGGTCAAGAAGTCCCGGGCGCTCGGCATCGCGCTCACCCCGAAGGCCGTCAAGTACTTCGAGGCCCGCCCCTACCCGCCGGGCGAGCACGGTCGCGGTCGCAAGCAGAACAGCGACTACAAGACCCGCCTGCTGGAGAAGCAGCGCCTGCGCGCGCAGTACGACATCAGCGAGCGGCAGATGCAGCGTGCGTACGACCGCGCGAAGAAGGTCGAGGGCAAGACCGGCGAGGCGCTGATCGTGGAGCTGGAGCGGCGCCTGGACGCGCTGGTGCTCCGCTCCGGGCTCGCCCGCACGATCTACCAGGCCCGCCAGATGGTCGTGCACGGCCACATCGAGGTCAACGGCCGCAAGGTCGACAAGCCGTCGTTCCGGGTGCGTCCCGACGACGTCGTGCAGGTGCGCGAGCGGTCGCGGGAGAAGACCCCCTTCCTCGTCGCGCGCGAGGGCGGCTGGGCGCCCGACGGCGAGACGCCCCGCTACCTCCAGGTGAACCTCCAGGCGCTGGCGTTCCGGCTCGACCGCGACCCCAACCGCCGCGAGATCCCGGTGATCTGCGACGAGCAGCTTGTCGTGGAGTACTACGCCCGCTGACGCCTGCGGCGCCTGCGCGGGATGGGGCGCCGCCGCGCTCCCGGCCCGCCGCCGCGGCACGTGCCCCTTCGGACGGCCGACGGACTACGGGCGGGCGCTGGTGGGGGGTTTGCCGCGCAGTTCCCCGCGGCCCTTCGGGGGCGCGGGGAACGCGGCGGTATGCCGGCGGGGCGACCCCAGCGCACGCAGGGCCGCCTCGTCGAACGACAGCCGGCCGCCCTCGCGCAGGGCGGCCGCGTAGACGCGGTCGCCGAGCCGCTCGCGCAGGCGGCGCTCGCAGATCGCGTGCGGCGCGTTGAAGTGCCCGGAGCCGAAGAGCCGCAGGCCGACGGAGTCCCACAGCCGGCCGGCCGCGCCCTGGAGCACCGCTGCCTCGCGGGCCGCGCCCTCGTGCTCCGTCACCAGCGCCAGCAGCTCCAGCGCCAGGACCGCGCCCACCAGGTCGTGGAAGGCGTGGTCGATGGCGAGGGACTCCTCCGTCAGCCGCCGCGCCCGGACCGGGTCGCCGGACAGCCAGGCCGCGTACCCCAGGACGTACAGGGCGTAGGCCAGCGTCCAGCGCTCGCCGTGGTCGCCGCAGACGTCCCGGACATCCTCGGCCAGCCGGACCGCCTGGGGCAGGTCCCCCTGGAAGGCGACGGCCATCGCCAGTTCCACCTGTCCCATCAGCACGTTGCTGTTCAGCTCGCCGATCCGCCGGTAGCGGTCGAGCGCGTCGCGGAACAGGCGCTCGGCGACCGGCAGGTCGTCCGAGACCAGCGCGAGGCAGCCCAGCCGGTGGACGGCGTACGCGGTCGCGGCGGCGTTCCCGCTCTCCTCGGCCGAGGCGCGGCACTCCTGGAGCACCGACACGGCCGCGGTCGAGTCGCCCTGGAGGAGCGAGACGTAGCCGCACACCCACATCGCCTTCGCCCGGGCGTCGCTGGGCTCGGCGGACGCCTCCAGCGCGCGGGCCAGCCAGTGCCGGCCCTCGGCCAGCCGCCCGCAGCCCACCCAGCAGAACCACAGCGTGCCCGCGAGGTACTGGCCGACGGCCGGGTCCTCGTCGAGGCCGTCGAGGCTGAAGTCCAGCGCCAGCCGCAGGTTCGGCAGCTCCACCGCCACCCGTGCGGCGACCTCCGCCTGCCGCGGGCCGAACCAGTCCAGCTCGCACCAGGTGGCGAGCCCGAGGTACCAGTCCCGGTGCCGGCGCCGCATCCGCTGCCCGTCCTCCAGCGCGGCCAGCCACGAGGCGCCGTACTCCCGCACGCTCTCCAGCATCCGGTAGCGGGTGCCGCCGTCCGGGTCCGCCTCCCGGGCCACCACCGACTGCGCCACCAGCCCGGCCAGCGACTCCGCGATGTCGGCCTCGGGCAGGTCGGGACCCGCGCAGACGTACTCCACCGCCTCCAGGTCGAAGCGGCCGGCGAAGACCGACAGCCGTGCCCACAGCAGGCGTTCGGCCGGCGTGCACAGCTCGTGGCTCCAGCCGATCGCGGTGCGCAGCGCCCGGTGCCGCACCGGCCCGGTCGGGTCGCCGCCGGTCAGCAGGCGGAAGCGGTCGTCCAGCCGGCGCAGGACGTCGGCGACCGACAGCGCGCGCAGCCGCACCGCCGCGAGCTCCAGCGCGAGCGGCAGCCCGTCCAGGCGCGCGCACAGCTCGATGAGCTGCGCGCCGCCCGCCTCGGTGGCCGCGAGGTCCGGCACCACCGCGGCGGCCCGCTCGGTGAACAGCCGCACCCCGTCGCCCGGCACCGGCAGCGGCGCCAGCGGCAGCAGCCGCTCCCCGGTGATGCCCAGCGGGCGGCGCCCCGCGGCGAGCACCCGCAGCGCCGGCGCCCGCCGCAGCAACTCCGCCACCAGCACGGCGCATCCGGTGCGGACCCGGTCGAAGCCGTCCACCACGAGCAGCAGTTCGCGGTCGGCGACGTACGCCGACAGCGCGGCGCGCGGGCCGCGGGTGGTGTGGTCCGGCACCCGCAGGGCCTCCGCGACGGTGTGGTCGAGGAGTTCGGCGTCCCCCAGCGCGGAGAGGTCCACGGCCCGTACGCCGTCGCGGAAACGGTTCTCTGCGGCGCGCGCCGCGCGCAGCGCCAGCCGGGTCTTGCCGACGCCGCCGGTGCCGGTCACCGTGATCAGCCGGCCGGTCGCCAGCAGTTCGGCCAGTTCGGCGAGTTCGCCGGCGCGCCCGACGAATCCGGTCAGCTCGGCGGGGAGGTCTTCCACGGAGGACATGGTCTACGGAGCGTACGTGTTCGCTGTCGCTGCGTACAAACCCGCCCGGGTGCGCCGTTCCGACGCCGCCCGGCCCCGTAGGGCGGGGGCTTCCCGCCGGTCCCCGTCCGGCGGATAGCCGACTCCCCGCCTACCGGCGGTAGGGTCCGGGGGCGGGGGAACGGGGCGGCCTGGAAGGCCCGCTCCCGTAAGCGCGATAGGCTCGCTCCCATACGTGGTCGGGTGAGCAGGAGGAGTGCTGCAGCGTGTCCGGTGGAGAGGTGGCGGGCCTCATCGTCGCCGTGTTCTGGGCGATCCTCGTGTCGTTCCTGGCCGTCGCCCTGGCCCGGCTCGCGCAGACGCTGCGCCGCACCACGGAACTGGTCGCGGGCATCACCGAGCAGGCCGTGCCGCTGCTCGGCGAGGCATCGGACGCGCTGCGCAGCGCGAGCGAGCAACTCGACCGGGTCGACACCATCACCTCCGACGTCGCCGAGGTGACCGCCAACGCGTCGGCGCTGTCGTCCACCGTGGCCTCGACGTTCGGCGGCCCGCTGGTGAAGGTCGCCGCGTTCGGGTACGGCGTGCGGCGCGCGGTCGGCATGCAGGCCGGCGACTCCGGCAAGGCCCGGGCCCGTACCCTCACCGGACGGGTGCTGCCCGCCTCGCGCCGGGACCGCCGCGACCGCCGTACGAAGGACTGAGGCCATGTTCCGCCGTCTGTTCTGGTTCCTGACCGGCGCCGCCACCGGAACGTGGGCCACCGTCAAGGTGAGCCGCGCGGTGCGCCGGCTCAACCCCGACAGCCTCGCCGTGACCGCCGCCGACCGCGCGCTGGAGACCGGCGCGCGGCTGCGGCTGTTCGCCCAGGACGTACGGGTCGGCATGGCCCAGCGCGAGACCGAACTGCACGACGCCCTGGGCCTGCGTACCCAGGGCGCCCCCGAGGCACCCCAGTCGCTGCCCTCCCCGCGGGCCACCCTGCCCGGGGGCACCACGGGCGGAACCGCCCTGCCCTCCCGGGCCGGGCGCGGGGACCGCAAGCACAAGAACCGGAAGGACGAACACTGATGGAGTCGGCAGAAATCCGCCGCCGCTGGCTGCGCTTCTTCGAGGAGCGCGGGCACACCGTGGTGCCGTCGGCCTCCCTCATCGCGGACGACCCGACGCTGCTGCTCGTCCCGGCCGGCATGGTCCCGTTCAAGCCGTACTTCCTCGGCGAGGTCAAGCCGCCCTTCGACCGCGCCACCAGCGTGCAGAAGTGCGTGCGCACCCCGGACATCGACGAGGTCGGCAAGACCACCCGGCACGGCACGTTCTTCCAGATGTGCGGCAACTTCTCCTTCGGCGACTACTTCAAGGAAGGCGCCATCAAGTACGCCTGGGAGCTGCTGACCAGCGCCCAGGCCGACGGCGGCTACGGCCTGGACCCGGAGAAGCTGTGGATCACCGTCTACGAGAAGGACGACGAGGCCGAGCGGATCTGGCGTGACGTCGTCGGCGTGCCCGCCGAGCGCATCCAGCGCCTGGGCATGGGCCCCAACTTCTGGTCCATGGGCGTGCCCGGCCCCTGCGGCCCCTGCTCCGAGATCAACTACGACCGCGGCCCCGACTTCGGCGAGGAGGGCGGCCCCGCGGTCAACGACGAGCGCTACGTGGAGATCTGGAACCTGGTCTTCATGCAGTACGAGCGCGGCCCGGGCCAGGGCAAGGACGGCTTCGAGATCCTCGGCGACCTGCCCGCGCAGAACATCGACACCGGCCTCGGCCTGGAACGCCTCGCGATGATCCTGCAGGGCGTGCAGAACATGTACGAGACCGACACCCTGCGCGTCGTCATCGACACGGCCACCGCCCTCACCGGCGTGCACTACGGCCGGACCGCCGACTCCGACGTCTCCCTGCGGGTCGTCGCCGACCACATGCGCACCGCCGTCATGCTGATCGGCGACGGCGTGACCCCCGGCAACGAGGGCCGCGGCTACGTCCTGCGCCGGATCATGCGCCGCGCCATCCGCAACATGCGGATGCTGGGCGCCGACCGCCCCGTGGTCGCCGAGCTGGTGGACGTCGTGATCGGCACCATGGGCGAGCAGTACCCGGAGCTGATCAACGACCGCAAGCGGATCGAGTCGGTCGCGCTCGCCGAGGAGTCCCGGTTCCTCAAGACCCTCTCGGCCGGCACCAACATCCTCGACACCGCGGTCACCGAGACCAAGTCCAAGGGCGGCCGGGTGCTCCCCGGCGAGCAGGCGTTCCTGCTCCACGACACCTGGGGCTTCCCGATCGACCTCACCCTGGAGATGGCCTCCGAGCAGGGCCTGAGCGTCGACGAGGACGGCTTCCGCCGGCTGATGAAGGAGCAGCGCGACCGGGCCAAGGCCGACGCGCAGAAGAAGAAGACCGGCCACGCCGACCTGTCGGCCTACCGCGAGGTCGCCGACCGCTCCGGCGCCACCGAGTTCACCGGGTACCACCACGACCACGGCGAGGCGTCCGTGGTCGGCCTGCTGGTCGACGGTGTGCCCTCGCCGGCCGCCAGTGAGGGCGACGAGGTCGAGATCGTCCTCGACCGCACCCCCTTCTACGCCGAGGGCGGCGGCCAGCTCGCCGACACCGGCCGCATCCGGCTGGACGGCGGGGCCGTCGTGGAGGTCCGCGACGTGCAGCGCCCGGTGCCCGGCGTCAGCGTGCACAAGGGCGTCGTGCAGGTCGGGGAGGTCACCCTCGGCGCGGCCGCCCACGCCCAGATCGACCTGGTCCGGCGCCGCGCCATCGCCCGCGCGCACAGCGCCACCCACCTCACCCACCAGGCGCTGCGCGACGCGCTGGGCCCGACCGCGGCCCAGGCCGGGTCGGAGAACTCGCCCGGCCGCTTCCGCTTCGACTTCGGCTCGCCGGCCGCGGTGCCCGGCACCGTGCTGACCGACGTCGAGCAGAAGATCAACGAGGTGCTGGCCCGCGAACTCGACGTCAGCGCCGAGGTGATGCCGATCGCCGAGGCGAAGCGGCAGGGCGCCATCGCGGAGTTCGGCGAGAAGTACGGCGAGCAGGTCCGCGTGGTCACCATCGGCGACTTCTCCAAGGAGCTGTGCGGCGGCACCCACGTGCACAACACCGCCCAGCTCGGCCTGGTGAAGCTGCTCGGCGAGTCCTCGATCGGCTCCGGAGTGCGCCGCGTCGAGGCGCTGGTCGGCGTGGACGCGTACAACTTCCTGGCCCGCGAGCACACCGTGGTCGCCCAGCTCACCGAACTGGTGAAGGGCCGCCCGGAGGAGCTGCCCGACCGGATCTCCGGGATGCTCGCCAAGCTCAAGGACGCCGAGAAGGAGATCGAGCGGTTCCGCGCGGAGAAGGTCCTCCAGGCCGCGGGCGGGCTCGCCGACGCCGCCGAGGACGTCAAGGGCGTCGCGCTGGTCACCGGCGCCGTGCCGGAGGGCACCGGCGCGGACGACCTGCGCAGGCTGGTGCTCGACGTGCGGCAGCGGATCGGCGGCGGCCGGCCCGCCGTGGTCGCGCTCTTCACGGTGGCCGGCGGCCGCCCGCTGACCGTCATCGCCACCAACGAGGCGGGGCGCGAGCGCGGCCTGAAGGCCGGCGAACTGGTCCGCACCGCCGCGAAGACGCTCGGCGGCGGGGGCGGCGGCAAGGACGACGTCGCCCAGGGCGGCGGCCAGAACGCCGCTGCGGTGCCCGAGGCGATCGAGGCCGTGCGGCGGCTCGTCGGCGAGAAGGCGTGACGTGACCGAGCGGCGGCGGGGCGCGGAGCGCGGCCGGGAGCGGCCGCGGGCCCGGCGCTCCGCCGCGGGCCGGGGCGGAGCGGTGCCCGGCGGTCACGCAGGCGCGGACGGCCCGGACGGCCCGAACGGGTCGGACGGGCCCGTCGGCGGCGGCTCCGGGGGAGCCGGGGAGTCCGGGGTGCCCGGAGGTCCCGGCGGCGGTTCCGGCGGGCTCCGGCGCGGCCGGCGGCTGGCCGTGGACGTCGGTGACGCGCGGATCGGGGTGGCCTCCTGCGACCCGGACGGCATCCTCGCCACCCCGGTGGAGACCGTGCCGGGCCGCGACGTGCCCGCCGCGCAGCGCCGGCTGGCCGCGCTCGTCGCCGAGTACGAACCGATCGAGGTCGTCGTCGGCCTGCCCCGGTCGCTGAACGGCACCGAGGGTCCGGCCGCCGCCAAGGTCCGCGGCTTCGCGTCGGCTGTGGCGAAAATCATCGCGCCGGTGCCGATCCGCCTCGTGGACGAGCGGATGAGCACCGTCACCGCCACCCAGGGGCTGCGCGCGTCCGGGGTCCGGGCGAAGAAGGGGCGCTCCGTGGTCGACCAGGCGGCCGCGGTCGTTATCCTGCAGAGCGCTCTGGAAGCGGAGAGGGCGTCGGGCATCCCTCCGGGCGAGAACGTCGAAGTGGTCATCTGATCGCGATACGGTAACGTTCCGCGCGACACGGCGGTGCCTACGGGCGCCGCCCCTTTCACAGGGTCGGTGGACCAGATGCCGACCGCGTACCGACGGGACCGAGGGCTGACGCCCGAGCAGCCGTGGCGGACGACCGAGCACCGGGGTCCCCGCAGTGGGTGCGAGCAGGAAGACCGACTGATGGATGCCGATGACTGACTATGGCCGGGGTTCCGGCTCCGAACCGTGGCACCCCGAGGACCCGCTCTTCGGCGACGTGTACGACCAGGGGTACCCGCAGCAGCATCCCCAGCAGCCCCAGGACTGGTCGCAGCAGGGCGACTGGCAGGACCCGTACGCCACCGGTCAGCAGCACCAGCAGTACCCGCAGGCGCCCCAGCAGGGCTACGAGCAGCAGTACGACCAGCAGCAGTACCCCCAGCACCAGCACCAGCAGCAGTACCCGCAGGCGCCGCAGCAGGGCCAGGTCCAGCACGGCTACCCGCAGCAGCAGACCGGGTACGACGGCTACGGCGGCGGCTACGAGGGCTACGAGGGGTACGGCACCGGCGCGTACCGGCCCGGCCAGGCCGACGGCTACGTCCAGGACCCCTACGGCGGCATGCAGCCGCAGGACCCGTACGGCCAGCAGCCCGGGTACTACGGGCAGCAGCAGCCGCAGCACCCGCAACCGCCGCAGCAGCAGGGCTACCAGCAGCAGGACCCGTTCCAGGGGCAGCCCCGGCAGCCGCAGCAGCCGGGCGGGCAGCAGCATCCGCAGCAGGTCCAGCAGGCGGGGCCCGGGCAGCAGGCGCAGCCCCGGCAACCGGGCGCGGGAGCGCCGGGCGCACCGGATGCGGACGAGCAGCGCCGGCCCGGCACCCCTCCCGGCGCCGGCGCGCCGGGCCACCCGCAGGAGCCGGGCACCCGTCCACTGCGCCCCGCCCCGGCCGAGACCGGCGACTGGGACGCCGACAACGAGGCCGACCCGCGCGACCACGCCTTCTTCGCCGACCACGACGACGATGACGACGACGCGGACGCCTCGGAGCCGGGCCGGTCCGGCGGCCGCAGGTCGGGCCGCTCGCAGGGCCAGCCGACCAAGAAGCGCCGCAGCGGCTGCGCCTGCGTGGTCGTGCTGGCGGTCCTCGTCGGCGGCGTCGGCGGTGTCGGGTACGTGGGCTACAACATGTACGAGAGCCGGTTCGGCCCGCCACCGGACTTCTCGGGCGCCGGCACCGGCGACGTCCAGGTGGACATCCCTGCGGGCTCCTCGGCGACCACGATGGGCAACATCCTCAAGAAGGCCGGGGTGGTCAAGAGCGTCGGCGCCTTCACCTCCGCGGCGGGCAAGAACCCCAAGGGCAACTTCATCCAGGCCGGCGTCTACGACCTGCACCGGCAGATGTCCGGCGCCGCGGCCGTCACGATGATGCTGGACCCCAAGTCGCAGAACAACCTGATCATCGCCGAGGGCATGCGGGACAAGCAGATCTACGCGGCCATCGACACCCGGCTCGGTGTGAAGGCGGGCACCACCGAGCAGACCGCGCACGACCAGGCGAAGCAGCTCGGGCTGCCGTCCTGGGCCGACTCCGACCCCGACATCACCGACCCGCTGGAGGGCTTCCTCTTCCCCTCCCGCTACAGCATCGCCAAGGGCGAGAAGCCCGTGGAGGTGCTGAAGCAGATGGTCGACGAGGCGGACAAGCAGTACGCCCAGTTCGACATGGCCGCCGAGGCGAAGAAGCAGGGGCTGTCGAACCCGCTCCAACTCGTCACGGTCGCCAGTCTCGTCCAGGCCGAGGGCAAGACGGACGACGACTTCCGGAAGATGGCGAAGGTCGTCTACAACCGGATGGTCCCGAACAACTCCGAGACCCGCGGGCTGCTCCAGTTCGACTCGACGTACAACTACGTCAAGAACAGCAGTCAGACGGACATCTCGACCGCCGAGGTCAACTCGCTGGACAGCCCGTACAACACCTACAAGAACCAGGGCCTGCCGCCCGGACCGATCGGCAACCCCGGCGCCGACGCGCTCAAGGCCGCGATGTCGCCCGACAGCGGCAACTGGTGGTACTTCATCTCGCTGGACGGCAAGACCACGAAGTTCACCCAGACGAAGGCCGAGTTCGACAAGCTCTACCAGCAGTACAACTCCCAGTAGCAGGGCGCTCTCCTTGGACCTCACCGCACGGCCGCACACCGGCGCGCACCGCGCCGCCGTGCTCGGCTCCCCGATCGCGCACTCGCTCTCCCCGGTGCTGCACCGCGCCGCGTACGCCGCCCTCGGCCTCGACGGCCGGCGGTACGACCGCTTCGAGGTGGACGAGGTGGCGCTGCCCGGCTTCGTCGACGGCCTCGACCCGCGGCAGTGGGCCGGGCTGTCGCTGACGATGCCGCTCAAGCGCGCGATCATCCCGCTGCTGGACGAGATCAGCGACACCGCGGCCTCGGTGGAGGCGGTCAACACCGTGGTCCTCGGCGCGGACGGCCGGCGGCACGGCGACAACACCGACATCCCCGGCATGGTCGCGGCCCTCGCCGAGCACGGCGTCACCTCGGTGCCGTCGGCGGCCGTGCTCGGGGCGGGCGCCACCGCGTCCTCCGCGCTCGCCGCCCTCGCCCGCGTCTGCACCGGCGAGGTCACCGCCTACGTGCGCGGCCCGGCCCGCGCCAAGGAGATGGCCCGCTGGGGCGAGCGGCTCGGGGTGCGCGTGCGCACCGCCGACTGGAGCGCCGCGGCCGACGGGCTCGGCGCCCCCCTGGTGATCGCCACCACCCCCTCGGGCGCCGCCGACCACCTGGCCGCCGCCGTCCCGGACGCCCCCGGCACCCTCTTCGACGTGCTCTACGAGCCGTGGCCGACCGCGCTGGCCGCCGCGTGGTCCGCCCGCGGCGGCAAGGTCGCGTCCGGCCTGGACCTGCTGGTCCACCAGGCCGTCCTCCAGGTCGAGCAGCACACCGGCCGCGCGCCCGGTCCGCTGAAGGCGATGCGCGCGGCGGGCGAGGCGGCGCTCGCGGCGCGCTGACACGGCGGCCGCCCGCCGTGTCAGGTCCGGTCCGTTCTCCGGACAGGCATGCTGGTAGGTGCGGGAAACGTGGGAGGATCTGCCCACATGGCACGGCCGTTTTCCAGGGAGCACCGTTGAGCAGATTGCGCTGGCTGACCGCGGGGGAGTCGCACGGACCCGCACTCGTCGCGACGCTGGAAGGACTGCCCGCCGGGGTGCCCGTCACCACCGCGATGGTGGCGGACGCGCTGGCCCGGCGCCGGCTGGGCTACGGCCGCGGCGCGCGGATGAAGTTCGAGCAGGACCAGGTCACCTTCCTGGGCGGGGTGCGGCACGGAAGGACCATGGGCAGCCCGGTGGCGGTCATGGTCGGCAACACCGAGTGGCCGAAGTGGGAGCAGGTGATGGCCGCCGACCCGGTCGACCCGGAGATCCTGGCCGGACTCGCCCGCAACGCGCCGCTGACCCGGCCCCGCCCCGGCCACGCCGACCTGGCCGGCATGCAGAAGTACGACCTCGACGAGGCCCGCCCGGTGCTGGAGCGGGCCAGCGCGCGCGAGACCGCGGCCCGGGTCGCGCTCGGCGCCGTCGCCCGCTCCTACCTCAAGGAGACCGCGGGCATCGAGATCGTCTCCCACGTGGTCGAACTCGCCGCGGCCAAGGCCCCGTACGGGGTGGTGCCGGTGCCCGGCGACGAGGAGCGGCTCGACGCGGACCCGGTGCGCTGCCTGGACGCCGACGCGAGCAAGGCGATGGTGGCCGAGATCGACCAGGCCCACAAGGACGGCGACACCCTCGGCGGCGTCGTGGAGGTGCTGGCCTACGGCGTGCCGGTCGGCCTCGGCTCCCACACGCACTGGGACCGGCGGCTGGACGCCCGGCTGGCCGGCGCCCTCATGGGCATCCAGGCGATCAAGGGCGTCGAGGTCGGCGACGGCTTCGACCTCGCCCGGGTACCGGGGTCCAAGGCCCACGACGAGATCCTGCCCGGCGCCGACGGCATCCGCCGCGCGAGCGGCCGCTCCGGCGGCACCGAGGGCGGCATCAGCACCGGCGAGCTGCTGCGGGTGCGCGCCGCGATGAAGCCGATCGCGACGGTCCCGCGCGCCCTGGCCACCGTGGACGTCGCCACCGGCGAGGCAGCCCAGGCCCACCACCAGCGCTCCGACGTGTGCGCGGTGCCGGCCGCCGGGATCGTCGCGGAGGCGATGGTCGCGCTGGTGCTCGCCGACGCCGTCGCGGAGAAGTTCGGCGGCGACTCCGTGGCGCAGACCCGCCGCAACGTCCAGGACTTCCTCGACCACCTGGCCATCCGGTGACCGCCCCCGTCGTCGTGCTGGTCGGCCCGCCGGGCGCGGGCAAGACCACCGTCGGCCGCGCCGTGGCCGGACTGCTCGGCGTCGCCTACCGCGACACCGACGACGACGTCGTCCGGACGGCGGGCAAGCCGATCGCCGACGTCTTCGTCGACGACGGCGAACCGCACTTCCGCGCCCTGGAGCGTGCCGCGGTCGCCGCCGCGCTCGCCGACCACGACGGGGTGCTGTCGCTGGGCGGCGGCGCCGTGATGGACGCCGGCACCCGCGCCCTGCTCGCCGGGCTGCCGGTGGTCTTCCTCGACGTCAGCCTGCACGACGCG
Organism: Streptomyces sp. SN-593; assembly: GCF_016756395.1. Taxonomy (NCBI): domain Bacteria; kingdom Bacillati; phylum Actinomycetota; class Actinomycetes; order Kitasatosporales; family Streptomycetaceae; genus Actinacidiphila; species Actinacidiphila reveromycinica. Next base: position 933,139 of record NZ_AP018365.1, on the reverse strand, counting down.
GTCCGCCGGGTCGGGCTCGACGCCCCCCGCCCGCTGCTCGCGGTCAACCCGCGGCAGCGCTGGCGCGAACTGATGAACGAGCGCCGCCCGCTGTACACCGAGGTGGCCCGCGCGGTGGTGGACACCGCCGACCGCAGCG